>JBDTKY010000070.1:0-5305 GCA_039935055.1 Nitrosospira sp. | reverse complement strand
GGTCAAAAGCCATACCGTTGAGTGAGGGGTAAACATAAGGGGGGACCACTTAAAAAGCGATTGCAGATCCTGCCTCAAGTGAAAATCCTACGAGAGTTTTCTGTCGTTTGTTTAAACGCACCCGATAGATAGGAATCGACCGCAACGCTGAGACCGCTGAAATCTTCTTTGGTTAATGGTGCATCGGGTTTGAGTACTAATATACCTTCAGGCATCATTATCGAGTAATCAAGCATTCTTATCCTCCATTAGCATCCTTAAAATTATGGGTAATAGCGGCTGACATTTCTGTTCGTCAGCAAACATAACAGGGCAAATCCTAGTGGGAGCGAAACTACAATTTAAGGACATCTTCATTCGATGAATAATTTGACGCATTACCAGTAATCCCGCATACTCGTTACCAGTAACAAGAGGACCCCACCCATTACCCGTAATGAGGCTTATCGATGGCAACAAATGCGCAAAGACAAGCGGCTTTCAAAGAAAAAATGCGCCAGGCCGGGAAAAAACAGATAACGATATGGGTAGATCCTGAGCAGCAGGCCGTAATCACGGCATTGCTGGCGGGCATGGAAAAGTTACTGGTAACGATGCAGTGTGGGAAGCGCATCGTACCGAAATCACGCAGCGATATGCGGCAGGACATAAACCTTCCGCAATCGCGGCCTGGTTAAACACACTCGGGTTTGTGGGTTCCGGGGCCGCGCTGAACGGCTATATAAAACGTTTTTGACTTAGCCGGCTACGGACCTGCGCGTCCCGGAATGTTCAAAGCGTCCACACCTCAACCCCAACGACGCAGATGCTTAACTGGGTTTTACGTTTCATTGCGCCCTAAACCCAATTTATAAGAAGGTCAGCATCCGCATTCAACATTCCTCAGTATTGCTCATTCAATAAAAACTGTTTCTGTATTAGGATCTAGGGTGGGAAGTTGCATCAGGATATTCGGTCGAATTTTCCACATCCACTGGAGATCTTGACCGATTTCTTTTTTATATGAGAAATTAAATATCATCTTCACTGCGAAGGTTCGCAGTCTGCGGGACGTTGTATTTTGCGAACAAATCATTCAATGCCTCCGCTAGTAAATCCTGGTCTCTCACCCCTGTTTTTTCCGGTCTTAGCCGTATCATCATCAGGGATCGCTTAACGTCCGGATGAAAATACCCGGTCACGTTCACCTTCCCCGCCCTGCCCGGCTTCGCCGCGCTGCTGGCCCCTACCCTCCGGGCCTGCGCGAGTATCTCTCCCTTGGGCGCTACATCCGGCCCTTTGGCTGCGCTCTCCAGCTCCAGCCTGTTCAAAAATCCGCCGTTCTTTGCCATAGTGATCTTCCAGTTTATTAATTTACGAGTTTATGCGTTCTAGAGTTCTAGAGTTCATGAGTTTCATAGTAAACCGATAAAGCTCTTCTATCTCCAGCGCCGCTTTCCCGCCGGGCTGATATTCGGAAACGCTCTGTCCATCGTTGGGCGCGTCCCCATAGTCTGCACGGTGATAAAGAATGATTGGGCAGACCTTGAAACCCATTCGTTCGGCGGCTTCCTTAGCGTCGGTGTGCCGCTGGCCTCGTGTCGGGGCCGCATTGATGACAACCAGCGTAGGCGGCTCACCTGCCAGCTTTATCACCTCTCGCAATGCTGGTAGCGTCTCCAGGTCATTGATCTGAGGTCTTGCTGGGATCAATACCAGGTGCGCGGCTTTAGCGGCCTCTATGCTGGCCTCAGAGGTCCGGGCTGGTGTATCCAGAAAAACAATGTCTGCCCCCTGCTCCGTTGCCGCTTTCAGGACGTGTTTCAGCCGGGCAACCTGGGCTGACACCACGGCAGGATTTTCATCCTCCCGCCTGTCCCCCCAATTGCTGGCCGTTGTCTGTGGATCTAGATCGATCAAAACAACTGACTGCCCGGCCTTCGCGGCGGAAACAGCTAGGTTTTCGGCGATCATGGTTTTCCCTGTCCCGCCTTTCTGGCCGATGACGGCAATGATTTTCATAAATTACCTCTAAAGGTAAATAAGTGAACTTGTGAATATGTGAATATGTGAACTCCTAAACTCCAAATCTTGTGAACTCTCCTAAAGTTTACAGGATAAAATACCTGCCGGGTTCAAAACCGTTATTTCCCGTAAAACAAAAAAAGAGCCTGCACAACCAAAGGAAGGAAGATTGGGTACACATAGAAAGCCCGCGTTTGCGTCGAATATTTGACCGCTTGGAGCGTTTCAGTCCCTTTTTATTTTTAATTCTGACCAAAATTTGCTGTTTCTCCGATTATCAGAGAGATGCTGGTAATGGCAACCCCCTTTTTTGCAGACAAATGAGGGGAGCCGCGAAGCGGGGAGCCGAAGGCTCACGATGGGGGGCGAGTCGGCTGCGTAGGCGAAGCCGGAGCAAGGATGGGGGGAAGTGCATCTTCCCCGCCGACTGAGTGTCCGGCCATCAGGCCGGGTAATTTATGTGGGGGGTTATTTTAGCCCCCTTTGGGGGCCTCGAGAGAGGGGTAAAAGAGATTTCTAAAAGAAATTTCTAGGTAACTCGGCTTTTTACTATAACCCATTGTGAAATAAAAGAAAAATTTGGCTGTAATTGAGTGTTTGGTCGCTCGAATGCCGTTAGCTCAGTCGCTCAAATGCCGTGTCCATAGTCGCCTGAATGCCGTATCCGACGCTCAGGTGCCGTGCGTCGGTCGCTCGAATGCCGTGCTTTTTGTAGTGTGGGCGGTCGCTCGAATGCCGTGGGGTGTCAAAAAGATGTTTCTATTTTTCCGGCTGTATCCAGGGAACACGGAAAACAGCCTTCCAGTCATTGTAATAGACCGGGAGAAGGGTATCCATGCTGCCGGCGTGAAGGAGAAGGCAATACCGGGAGCACAGGCCGTTGAGAAGATCAATGCAGGCATGAACATTGTTGTATGTCGGCAAGGCCTTGAGATCTCCCTTATCCCGGTGAGCAACGCGCTTATCGGTAAAGGCTTCACAGCGTTTTGAAACTTTCCGCAGACGCGCTAGGTCCGCCTCGACAAGAGCAGGATTAATATGCTTGGCACCAGGATCTGCGAATCCATTGAAATCGTCATCAGTTAATTCCGAAATTGACGAATCCTCGTAGAGCTTAACAAAGTAAGCGCAGGTCAGGATCTCCGGCGTCTCAAGCATTTCTTCAAAGAGTCGGGACATGGAAATGCTCTGGTCCGCGCCTTTGGATCTGGCGACTCAGGCCGATGACAACATGAGAAACGTAGGTGTTTGAAAAGCGCCGATAGAATAGGTAGCGCGATGGAGGAGGGGGTTATCCTCGATCATCTTCTGAACCTGCTGGAACATATCCTTCGCAATGACGAGTTCCTGAACTCCGCCCTTGATGAATTTAAGCCAGCATATCCATTTCGCGAGTTTTGGGTGTAAGCGGGCCATAGCCTTTTTGGTGGTTCGAATGTCGTGCTTAAGCCCGTTCGATGTGTACTTTGTCGCGGGTATCAATGCGCCAGGATTTAATCGCGCCCGATGCCTGTATCTCAGGCAGGGCTACCCTTAAATTGGCTCTAAAATGTTTCAAATCTTTGGTATTGCTGCCTGTAAGATCGTGCAGGTATCTGACTGTCACGGGGTAGGGATGAGGGCTATGGCTGCATATCCAGCCGTGCAGGGCCTGCGCCAGAGGTTTCTTGCCCAGACTACGGCGCTGGTCCCATTCGATGAGCGTAAAGCCCCTGGAGAAGAGCTGAAGCATTTCACGCCGCAATTCCACTCGGTAGCGTCCTGATTCGAAGTTCGCGGCACCTTCGGGAAGCAGGGACCCCCAATAGACCTTGCTGCCGTCCCTTGTAATCATCAAGGACGTGGCCGTGAGGCGTTGTAAGACATTCAGGAGCCATTCATGCTGACTCTTCCCCGTATCGCGTCCAATGAGCTTTAAAAGCCCGTGCGCGGTGAATTCCACATAGTTGCCTTCCCGGACCCCGCGCCCTAGATGCATGATCCCCTCGAACACATCCAGGTCGGATTGCGTGAGCTGCCTGCCAGTGAATTCAATGCGAAAACCCTCCTGACTAAAAAGGACCTCGCGCTGCAGGTAACGGGCCTTGTTAGCTGGTATGGCCGGAAAGAGGGCAGAACGCACAAATTCATTCGGGACGCCGCGCTGAACGTCAGACCATAGCGAGAGCTGATAAACGCGCTTTTCGTTGCGTTCCTGGATTGATTTTTCTATCCTCTGGATATGCTCAGCAAACGGTTTCGCGGCTTTGCGCGGCGCGGTCCCGCCGTCTTTCGTCATGGACGATGATGCTTTTCCAACCAGAGCTGAAAGCCTTCCTTGAGCATGTCTGACAGGGTGGTGTCGGCGTCAAGCGCGGCCTTCTTCATCTCGTGGCGCAATTGCTTGTCGGCACGGAAATTTATCATGACGGGCGGGGGTTTGTGAGATAAGTCCGGGGTGGACTGGTGCTGGCGGGATGATTCAGCGGCCTTAATCATTGCCGTGCGTATCCGGTGTTCCGAACTTAGTAAGCGAGACATGCGGATGGGCAACAGATTTGCTGTTTTTCATGATCTATCCTCGGTTTGTTGATGATATGTGAAATGTAAGCCTATCCCGGTTGCCACGTCAAGATGTAAAGCAAGCTTTCTTTAAAGCCAATACTGGGATAGAGTTTGTTTCATTATGGAGTTGTAAGCCGGAACCGCCGAAATTTCCGCCGGAAAACGTCACGGTCGAGGTTTCCGGTTAACAACATGATCCGACATGGTTTATCGCGCAGACTTTGCCCGCACAAGCACGCTGTTATGGTCTTTGCTCCGGCAGTACCGGAAAACAGATGTTTGACGTCACTTGGCAACTCCCAAGAATACGGCCAAGCAACGCTCAATCTCTACCATCGCATCGGCGTCAATGCGTCCGAAGGCTTGCCCCACCTTGCCGCGCTTCACAGTCATAGCCTTGTCCACCATCACCTGCGACGGCTTCTGCAAGCCGTTTTCCACACTTGGATGAACGGCGATGCGCAACAGTGGCGCACCAACAAGCGTGCTCGTCACCGGCAGCACGGTTACGGTGGCATGCTCATTGAACTGGTCAGCCTGAATCACCAAGGCCGGTCTTGGCTTGCCAAAATCGCCTTGCATGGTGATGGTCACGAAGTCGCCCCGCATCATTCCGTCCAACCGTCCACGTCTGCCAAGGCTTCATCCATGAACTGCTGCATGTCCTTGTCGGCCATGTCCGCCTGTGCGGCAAGACGGGACTGGCGACGGCATTCCTCCGCGAAGTCCGGCCGTCGCGTATCCGGCACCCAGATTT
>JBDTKY010000069.1:0-2906 GCA_039935055.1 Nitrosospira sp. | reverse complement strand
CACCGAGGTATAGCCTGCGCGCTTGGCGATTTCTATGGCGGAAAAGGTTTCGGTAAGCGTACCGATCTGATTGATTTTTATAAGTATGGAATTGGCTATGCCTTGCGCTATACCTTCCTTCAGGATACTGCTATTGGTCACGAAGATGTCATCGCCGACCAGTTGCACAGATTTTCCAAGCCTGCTGGTGAGTAGCTTCCAGCCGTCCCAGTCGTGTTCGCTCATGCCGTCTTCGATGCTGATGATCGGGTACTTATCTACCCAGGAGGCGAGATAATCGACAAATTGCGCGGAACTGAGGATCAAACCATCGGATGCCAAATGATACCTGCCGTCACGGAAAAACTCGGAGCTGGCGCAATCCAGCCCGATGGCCACGTCCGGACCCGGCAAATATCCGGCCTGCTCGATGGCCTGCACGATGAGTTGCAGCGCTGCTTCGTTATTAGGAAGACTCGGCGCGAATCCGCCCTCGTCGCCTACCGCAGTAGGCATCCCCTTACTGTCCAGCATATCTTTCAATGTATGAAATATTTCGGCGCCGCAACGCAAGGCTTCACGAAAACTCTGCGCGCCCAATGGGATTATTACGAATTCCTGCATGTCAATCCTGTTATTGGCATGCGCACCACCATTAATGATATTCATCATGGGCACGGGCATGGACATCGGCCCTGCACCGCCCAGATAGCGATATAACGGCAACCCGGATTCCTCCGCGGCTGCTTTCGCTACCGCTAGCGATACCGCAAGAATCGCATTGGCGCCGAGTCTTGATTTGTTGGCGCTCCCATCGAGATCAATCAAGGTCCGGTCGATAAAGCTCTGCTCCATCGCATCCAGCCCCATGATGGCTTCGGCGATCTCGGTGTTAACGTTCTCCACCGCTTTCAGTACCCCTTTGCCAAAATAGCGTTGAGTATCCCCATCACGCAGTTCGGCTGCCTCCCTGGTGCCAACGGAGGCGCCGGAAGGTACCGCCGCCCGCCCCAGCACGCCGGATTCGAGCAATACATCCGCTTCTACGGTAGGGTTGCCGCGCGAATCAAGAATTTCGCGGGCGATGACATCTACAATTGCACTCATACTTTTTTTCCCTGAGTCATTTATTTATAAATTTTGTTAAGAAACTATTTTTCCGGATATTCGTAAAACGCTGCAGATAAAAAGAATGCCATAGCTGACGCATATTCCCCGTGATACCCAATTCAATGGATTCCATGATTCATTCCCTCGCTTTGATCGCGAAGGGATCTGCAATAATCACAAATATAAATGGCTGAAACCAGCAGGAATGAATTTTCATGTGACGGGTACTGAAACCCGCCAAACTTAAAGGGAAGCAGACTGCAGAAGCGTCTGGCCAGTCTATATTTCGCTCTTTTTCGATCAATAAAATAACTAACGGCTTTTAAAATCCTCAAAATCTGTTCTCGCCCCGTCAATTTTTCGCTTCGAATCTTCAAATCCGGCACGTTGCTAGGCAATGTTTTCCACGCTGCTGGAAGCCATGGCTTCAGATGCAGCCTGCTTACCCGCGAAATCAATAGCTGCTTTGATAAATGCCGTGAACAACGGATGCCCTGCTTTTGGCGTGGAAGTAAATTCAGGATGAAATTGGCAGGCGACAAACCAGGGATGTTCGGTTTGCGACAATTCGACCATCTCGCAAAGGGCTTCTCCTGCTGACAGGCCGCTAACGTGTAATCCCGCCTGTTCCAGGCGGGGAATATATTCGTTGTTGACTTCATAGCGATGGCGATGCCGCTCGATTATTTTGTGCGTCCCATAAATTTTCCGGACAAGCGACCCATCTTTCAACAAGCATTCCTGTCCGCCCAGGCGCATACTGCCGCCAAGATTCGACTCGGTGTTACGGATTTCCAGTTGACCCTCACGGGTACGCCATTCGGTGGTCAAGGCAATGACGGGAGAAGATGTATCAGGGTTAAACTCCGTACTGTGCGCGTCTTCCATGCCAGCTTTAGCGCGGGCGTATTCGATTACCGCCAACTGCATCCCCAGGCAAATGCCGAGATAAGGAATGCGATTCTCTCGCGCATAGCGAATCGCCATGATCTTGCCTTCCACCCCACGTTTGCCAAATCCGCCAGGAACGAGTATCGCATCCATGTTCGCAAGGCAATCTATTCCATGCTTCTCGATATTTTCCGAATCCGTGTAATGGATCTTGATTCTGCTGCGGGTATGAATTCCGGCATGAATCAACGCTTCCGACAGGGATTTATATGACTCCGTCAAATCGACATATTTTCCCACCAGCGCGATTTCTATCATGCGCTCGGGATGTTCCAGCGCATATACCAGATTTTTCCATGCGCTCAGATTAGCCGGTTTAGCGAGAATATTCAGCTTGTGGCAAACGATTTCATCCAGCATCTGCTCATGCAGCAATGCGGGAATCTTGTAAATACTATCTACATCCACTGCCAAAATTACCGCTTCTTCCCTCACATTGGTGAACAACGCAATTTTCCGCCGTTCATCCGCGGGTAATTCACGGTCAGCACGGCAAAGCACCACATCCGGCTGGATACCGATTTCGCGTAACTCCTTTACCGAATGCTGGGTGGGTTTGGTTTTCAATTCCCCGGCCGACGCGATATAAGGCAGCAGCGTAAGGTGGATGAAACAGGTATCCTCACGGGGAAGTTGCACTGCCATCTGCCGGATGGCTTCCAGGAACGGCAGTGATTCAATGTCGCCAACCGTTCCGCCGATCTCGACAATGGCCACCTGTGCATCACCCGCGCCGGCCTTGATTTGCAATTTGATCTCGTCGGTAATGTGCGGAATAACTTGTACAGTACCACCCAGATAGTCGCCGCGCCGCTCCTTCTTGATCACACTCTCATAGATCTGGCCGGTCGTGAAGTTATTGCGCC
>JBDTKY010000068.1:0-4734 GCA_039935055.1 Nitrosospira sp. | reverse complement strand
AGTGCAATCGCTGCCGGAACGAATGTTACCGAAAGAATCATGGCCCCCACCAGCGCGATCACCACCGTGAAAGCCATGGGATGGAACATCTTTCCTTCCACTCCCGAGAGCGCGAAGATGGGCAGGTAGACCACCATGATAATCAGCTCGCCATAAATGAGAACCCGCCGTGCCTCCCTGGATGCGTCGAAGACGACTGTAAAACGCTCCGCAGGGGTTAATATTCTTCCCATCCGCTTCTGCTCATGGACCAGACGCCGGATGCTGTTTTCGACAATGACAATGGCACCATCCACAATAAGACCGAAATCAAGCGCGCCCAGGCTCATCAGATTGGCGCTGACATGGTTAACCACCATGCCGCTGAAGGTAAACAACATCGATAGCGGAATGACGAGCGCAGTAATCAGTGCCGCGCGCAAATTGCCAAGGAACAGAAACAACACGACGATTACCAGCGCAGCGCCCTCAAACAAGTTGGCCGCGACGGTACGAATAGTCTTGTCTACCAGGTTGGTGCGGTCATAGACCGGAGCCGCAACCACGCCTTCCGGTAGATTGCGATTAATCTCCACCAGTTTTTTGGCGGCTGCGCGAGAGACGGTTCGACTATTTTCGCCGATCAGCATCAGCGCCGTGCCCAGCACCACCTCTTCACCATTCTGCGTAGCGGCACCAGTACGTAGCTCCTTGCCGATAATCACATCGGCGACGTCTCTGACGCGTATCGGCACTCCTTGGCGACTACCCAGAATAATGTCGCCAATTTCGTCGAGGTTCATCACCTGCCCGGGCACTCGAACCAGGTTCTGTTCACCGTTTTTTTCGATATAGCCTGCGCCGACAAGTAGATTGTTGCGTTCCAGGGCGACGACCACGTCTTGTAAGGTCAACCCAAAAGAAATCAATTTTTCAGGATAGGGCGTGACGTGGAACTGCTTGACGAAGCCACCGATCGCATTGATCTCGGTGATACCCTTAACCGTGCGCATTTGGGGCCTGATGATCCAGTCCTGAATTTCGCGCAAATCGGTTGTGTTATAGGCTGTGTCATCCGGTTTTCGCGCGCCTTCCTCGGCGTCGACGGTCCACATGAAGATCTCGCCCAGACCGGTAGAGATCGGCCCCATGGTGGGTACGACACCGACAGGCAGCTTGCCTTTTGCTTCCTGAATCCGCTGGTTTACCAACTGGCGGGCGAAGTAGATATCCGTGCCGTCATCAAAAATCACCGTCACCTGCGATAGCCCATAACGCGAAATGGAGCGGGTATGGTGGAGGTGGGGAATCCCGGCCATAACCGTCTCGATTGGAAAAGTCACGCGTTGTTCCGCTTCCACCGGCGAATAACCCGGTGCCACGGTATTTATTTGCACCTGCACATTGGTAATGTCCGGCACGGCGTCAATGGGCAGCTTCTGATAGCTGTAGATTCCAAGCATAGCCATTCCTAGTACCGCTATCAGAACGAGTCCGCGCTGGTGTATGGAAGTTCGCAGGATGCGTTCAATCATGCCGTTTGCCTGGTTGGTTTCTTCGGGTTGTTTCGCCGCTCTGTCGAGGCTACCCGGCTTAATGGTCATGACTTGCACCCGATTTGCCCAACTCAGCCTTGATGGCAAAGCTGTTACCCGCCGCGTATTGCTCTCCCGCGGAAAGTCCTGTGAGCACTTCAACCATCCTGCGATCGCTGCGGCCAAGTTTCAGGGGACGCGCCTCAAGGTATTTGCCGTAGCGGCCGAACACCACTGACCAGTCGTGCAGCGTCTGGATAGCATCTACCGGGACGGCGACGGGTACCTGAGTTTCTTCCGTCACCAGCTCTGCGGTGACGAACATACCGGGGAGCCAATGGCCTTCTTTGTTATCCAGCACAACCCGCGCCGTGGCGCTGCGGGTTTGGATCCCAATAAGCGCACTGATATAAGAGATGACGCCTTCGCCTTCCATATCGATAGCCGTCGATCTTATGGTGGCCTTCTCCCCGAGCTTAAGCACCTCCAGATCTTTCGCATAGATGGTGACTTGCGCCCATACTGACGACACATCGGCTATGGTAAAGATAGCCGCGTCCTCCTTCAGCGTCTGACCCTGGGCGATGGCTTTAGCGGTGATAAGTCCGGAAATGGGGGCGCGGATATCATATCGAGCCAGATCACCTCTTTGGTGAATTGCCTCAGGCGGTACTCCAAGCGTGCGCAATTTGGCTAAGGCAAGATCAGAGGCGATCTCAGCTTCAGTCAAGACCTGCTGCGCAGCGAGATAATCCTGCTTGGCGGAGATCTTTTCTTCCCACAATTGCTTCTCGCGTTCAAAGGTAACGCGCGCCAGCCCCGCTCGTTTTCGCGCTGCGAGGAATTGTGCACGCATTTCAGCCAGCACTTGACTTTCAATGACTGCAAGCACCTCACCTTTCTCTACCTGCTGACCATGATGGCGATATACGGCGGTTACGATGCCTGGTAGACGCGGCACGACTTGTACAATAGTGTGTTCGTCGAATACGATCTCGCCCGGCAGCTTGAGTGTAGGTCTTATCGTAGCTGGTCCGGCCGTGCGTATTTCGATGCCGATACTCTTCAGCATTTCATCCGGCATTTCCACGCGTGCTTCGATCTGGCTGTAACCCCAGCGAAACGTTTTGCCGTTGCGTTCTGCGGCAATTGCCATATCGAACGAATGCGGTTCTTCCACAACCTGATCGCCGAGCAGATAGCCGGCTTCGGGCGTGAAATTAAATACTTGTGCTGGCGCGCCGAGCCGCGAAAGCGTGACAGTGACTTTGGCGCCAGCAGGAGGAAGTGGCTTGCCGTTTTCATATAGATAGATTCGTAACTGGGGTGGCACCCCTTTTTCGAAAATGGTGACCTCTACTCCAAAGCCATCCTTGGTAAAATATTTTCCGCCTTTAGGTCCCTTGCCTGGCTCGGAGCCCATGCTTTTATCCGCTGCGGGTGCATCCCTGGTTTCAGGATGGTCGTGTGCATTGTGTGCATTAGATGAGTCAGCCTTGGCGTGATCTTCGTGAGGGGCGTTCGGGGAGCCAGTTTTGTCCCAGGTAAGGATCAGTCCACCCAATACGGCTCCTATTGCGATAACAATGACTATGGGGATCATTTGGCGTTTATTCACAGTCCTCTCCCTGAGACTGTATTCGCATTGTTGCCATTAATGGCTGATGGGCTCAATACGCCATTTATTGCGACATCAAGCGGTGCTGCGATCAGACGTTCTATTTCATTGACCAGGCGCTGATAGTTCGCTAGTGCGCGCACATACAAGACCTGGTTCTGAAACAAAGTGCGCTGTGCATCCAGCACTTCGAGAAAGCCGAACTTGCCCAATTCGTAGCCCTTGTTGGTCACTTCAAAGGCGCTCCTCGCTGCGGGCAGTATCTCGTCGCGCAAAATGTCTGTTTCCCGCTGTGCGGCCGACAATGCCTCATAGGCCTGCGTAAGCTCGGTTCTAAGCCGCAACTCGGTGGCGGCTTGCTCGTCAATGGCCTTATCCACACGTTGATGGGCTTGCAGGATATTGCCCTGGTTGCGGTCGAACAATGGCAGCGGCAATATCACGGCAGCCACAGCGGTATTGCCCCCGAGCTGCGCGTGACTAACGACACCGGCTTGAACGGTGAGGTTTGGAATGCGCCGGGTCTGCTCCACGTCCAGCAGCGCTTTACGCTGTTCTATATTTTTCATAGCGCGTAGCGCCATGGGGCCGGCGAGTGCGCGTTCCGCAAGCGCCTCGAAAGCCGGCAGAGCAACTGACGATTCAAGGTTCCCGAGTGCTTTGTTAAATCGCGGTGAAGCGTTGCCCCATAGCAGAGTCAGCCGTTTGCGCGCTGCCGCCAGCTCACGTTGCGCCTGCTCTAGTTCAATCCGCGTGGTGGAAAACGCCACCCCTGCTCTGGTTTCTTCAATGGGGGCTACCTTACCGGCCTGAACGCGCTTCGCAACCATTTTTACCACCCTCTGCGCCAGCTGCTGGCTCTCCTCTGCTAGTTGCAGACGCTCTTGCGCAGCAAGCACCTCGGTAAACACATTCGCCACCCGGGCGATGAGTTCCACTCGCCTTACTTCGTAATCCTGACCTGCCAGTACTTCACCCAGCGACGCCGCGTTAACCCGCGCGCCACGCTTCCCACCGAGCTCAATCAGCTGATAGATACGAATAGTGGTGATTTGCTGGACAACTTCTTGGTTAACTGCCTTTGCAGAGTTGATATCGCCTATGAGCGGCTGAACATTCCCAATATTCTCGACATTCACGGATAACTCGGGGTTTGGCAGCAGGCCGGCTTGAAGCGTCGCTCCTTCAAGGGCGCGTTTTTCTTTGGCGAAAGCCGCCAGTTCAGGATTGCGCTGCAGCGTGAGAAGCGCGGCATCGTGCAAAGTGAGATCTTTCTTTTCCTCGGGCAAAGAGGGGACGGAGTAATTCGGGGTCCTTTCTGGCAATGCACCCGAGAAAGTATTTTGGGCAATAGCCATAGATGCCCAGCCGAGCGCCGGAATAAGCAATCCGGCAGAGACCAGATATCGTGGCATCGTGAATGATGCGTTAAAGTCCATGCAAATCCTCCGCAAGTGGTATGCGCCAATTAACAGCTACGCAATCGATTATGATTTCTGAATAATCGTCATCGCAATGGGCGAAGCTGTTGTAGCGCCGATACAAAGCGGCGGGTTCGCGTGGTGGTGCGAATGTTGCGTCCGATTCAGGCAAACGTCGATT
>JBDTKY010000067.1:0-5773 GCA_039935055.1 Nitrosospira sp. | reverse complement strand
GAGGAGATTGTTGCTGCAGCCCGTGCCGCTCACGCCCATGAATTCATTCTGCGCCTGGCGCATGGCTATGATTCTCTGGTGGGCGAGCGGGGACAGGCGCTCTCGGGGGGTGAGCGGCAGCGTATTTCGATTGCTCGCGCGCTGCTTATCGATCCTCGAATTCTCATCCTCGATGAAGCCACCTCCTCTGTCGACACAACCACCGAGAAAGAAATTCAGAAAGCACTCGAAAATCTGGTGCGCGGTCGCACAACTATTGCTATTGCCCATCGTCTTTCTACCCTGCGCGACGCCAACCGGTTGATCGTGCTCGATCGCGGCAGCGTTATCGAGACCGGTAATCACGACGAACTGATGGCACGGGAAGGTCCATACTACCGTCTCTACCAGGCCCAGGCACGCAACGTCGACACCGAGGATGATTTGCGCAGACTGATTGTCGATCGTAAAACAGAGGAGGGCCGTGAATGATCAACAAGCCCTATTTTCAGCTGAGCCGGAACGCCTTCGGACGGCTGGTATTTACCGGGACCGATGGGGTCGCGCGGGAGGGCATCATCCCGGTACGGGCATTCCCCATTACCGCCCCCGATCGAGGCATTGCGCTGATCGACCAGGGTGGGCACGAACTGGCGTGGATTGACCAGTTGAGAGATCTGCCAGACGAATCGCGCATGCTAGTCGGAGCAGATCTTGCCAGCCGGGAGTTTATCCCTGAAATCAAACGTATCCACAATGTTTCGAGTTTCGCTACGCCGAGTGTCTGGCACGTAGAAACGGACCGCGGCAAGACGGCTTTTATCCTGAAGGGAGAGGAAGGCATCCGCCGCCTGAGTTCTCCATCTCTGCTGATTGCGGATAGTCACGGCATTCACTTTCTGATCCGCGATCGTTTTACGCTCGATCACCACAGTCGCAAGATTCTGGATAACTTCCTTTAAAGTAGCCGACGCGGATCCATCCTATGGCTTGTCAATGTCGAAGAAAAAATATCGGTTCACTTGTTGAGATCGGTATTCCGATGTTCTCGGACAATGAGCCTGTCGTAGTATTCCCGCTGGCTCTTCGAGCCAAAAAGTGGCAGGTTGTGGAACTCCCGCATTACATGCAGGAAACACAGAAAGCCGCCACGAGCAACTCATAAAGACACACGACCCTGCCACTCGGACAGGGCATCGAGGGTTGGGCCATATCCTCGAGCACGGAGACCAGGTATTATCCAGCGGCCGATTCCATAGATGGCTAAGATGATTAATATCAAAATGAGCATGGGCTCGGCGAAGTCGGCTAGATGGGTCATCAGATTAATCCTTTTAGCGGTAAGGCCGCAGATGATTGAGGTACTTCCCGTACAGGGAGCACCGAATGCACCGACGTTGGGTAGGGTTTATGGCTAGATGCGCGGAGGTCAGAGTTAGCAGGTTTGCCATGCAGGTCGATTAACCTCTCCCTCATTTAACGCCGGAACCGAATTTCTACTCAATATTGTCTCCGGGAACTATATGTAGTAAGCATGTCACACGAATTACACTACATCTAGAGTTTTTTAAAAGTGCTCTCAATCCTTCAGAGGGTTAATCAGAAATTGGCCTGGGGGGAGCGAAGCTACAATTTGAGGACATGGGGTCCAGTGGAGCATGGAAGCGACTTAACAGATTTAAGCTTACCCATGCTGAAAAATGAAAAACAATCCACTATTAACTAATCTTATCTCCCACTATTGATGAAACTGTCCCGGATTGTGGCATAGCTGCCGCCGTCCTGCTCCGTCAACCTACGTGAAATAATCCAGAACTGCGGGCCATGCAGATGGATGAAATGGTTGGCGGATAACTCCAGTGCCCGTGCACACTCGAATGGACTGTTCTCATGTCATTCATTATTTCTCCAAAACTGTCAGGATCAGTCTTGTTTGCCGACATCCTGCCAGGACGACGAACTCACGATCAATATGTCGCAATCTGCACCCTGTACCACGCGCGTTGTTACACTGCCCAGCTGCATCTCATCCCGCTCGGTCTGGCCGTGTTTACCCATAACGATCAGATCGGCTTCAAGCACTTCCATTTTTTTGTGGATTACGTCAAACGCAGCGCCTTGCTCTACAATGCCGGTCAGCGAGATACCCGGAGTCTCCCATTCTGAGATAAATCGACGCATCTCTATTTTCTTTTGCACATGAACTTCCGCTTCGTAAAATTGAATCATTTTATAGTCTATACCGGCAGAATGTAACTTGGCGTGGAGCGGCACTTCGAACGCGTGTAAAGCAATGATATGTGCAGGCGAGGTGACGCGCATGGCAAACTTCATGGCTCGCGAGGAAGAGTCGGAGAAATCCACGGGTATCAGTATCTTCCGGTAAGGAACCTGAGGCTCACGCTTGACAATTAGCAGCGATCGGCTCAGCTTGCGCAGCACCTTGTCGACGGTGGAACCGATAAACAGATCTCGTACAAAACCACCGCCATGAGCCCCCAGCACAACCAGCTCCGCATCCAGGAACTCGGCGTAACGGATGATCTCGGTATCGGCGCGCCCCACATTCAGTGTCGTCGTCACCACCTGAATCCCGTATTTTTCGGAAAGCCCGTTTTCAATTTCACCCAATCTTTTACGTGATGACTCCATGAGTCGTCGCTCTGTTTCCAATGGTGCATGGTCCAGATGACGTAGCGCTTCCAGCGCAATATTATCGATAACATGCAACAGATGTAGCGATTCGCTACCTAATTCATGTGCCAGCAAGGCCGCCCGTGCTTCGGCGCGACTCGCAAACGGAGACATGTCGGTGGCGACCACTATCGGCTTTATTGGAACCATAATGGAATATCCTTCAGAAATGGTTTCGAATCAAGGTTTATTCAAATTTACGTAACAACTTCGTATCTTGCCTTGGTTTCATCATCATGAAAATACGCATACCGCTGCAGCCTTTTTTATTAACCGTCGGCTTTAGCCGGTGGTTGGAATTGCGGACTGAAAGTCCGGATAGGCGTCGCCTCAACGACGCGTTCTAATTGGGTTCCATTTTGAAATCATCCGTTAGGTCTCGGCTCAAAGAAATGCTCCAAATACTGCCTGATCATTCCCTCTGTCATTTGCCGTATGGTGGCACAAAAGTACCCTCTCGCCCAAAAATGTTTTCCCCAATATCTCTTCTTCAGATGCGGAAACTCTTCAAATAGCTTGCTCGATGTGCGACCTTCGATCCGCCTGTCAATCAGCGTGCAAATTTGACCACCCTTCAGCGTCCAGATTTGACCAGGGTAAAGACGTGCATATTATGACGATTTATTACGTTGTTTGAAGCGGAAGGAATCGTTACCTGTTTCTAGGATGCCGCAGTGGCGGGTAATGCGGTCAAGCAGCGCTGCGGTTATCTTGGCATCCCGGAAGACCTGTGCCCCCTCTCCGAATGACAGATTGGTAGTGATGATCAGGGAGGTCCGTTCGTATAGCTACTGATCAGGTGGAACAATAAGGCTCCGCCAGACTCCGGGATGGGAAGGCAGCTCAGCTCATCCAGGATGATCGCATCCATCCGGGTCAGGTGCCGCGCCAGGGCACCGGCCCGTCCCCGGGTTTTCTCCTTCTCCAGTTTGTTTGCCAAATCCACCGCATTGTAGAATCGCACCCGATTGCCTGCATGGATTGCCGGCACGCCCAGTGCTGTTGCCAGATGCGTCTTACCGGTACCGGCGCCACCCGCCAGAATCAGGTTGCGTGCCGCTTCCACGAAGCCACCACTGGCCAGTTTTCGGACCTGCTGCTCACCCAGGGGCGATTCGGACTATTGGAAGCTGCCCAGATCACGGTGAACAGGAAACTTCGCCACATGCAGCTGATAACGCATGGAGCGCGCCTGGCGCTCTATACCTTCTGCGTCAATCAGGCGTTGCAGCCAGACTTCCGGCGCCTCGGGTTTGCGGGTACGCTGCGCGCCCATTTCCGTCCGTTCCGCCGCCATGCCGTAGAGGTGCGGCGCCTTGAGGCGCCGGGCCAGTTCTGCCGGCATGGCGCATCTCCTCGCAGGCTGTCATAACGCGCGCACTCGGCGGCGGGTTCGATAGCCGGCACCAGCGCGGCGAGGAGGATGGCCGGTTCGGGTTTGGCGGGAGACGGCAAGTAATGCACGTGGTTGAGAATGACAGGGGCGGACACAGCGCCTTGTCGCAGCACCCGTTCGCATGCCGCGGTTACCCGATCGGCGTCATGCTGGCGCATTGCCAGCAACACTTCCACAAAGGCCCGGCCGCCGTGGGGCGGTTTGAGCAGCTTGTCCTTTACCATGCCAATGGCCGCAGGCAAAGCCCCTTCCTGGAACGGCGCGCTGTTTCTGAGCGCGCCGGGTTTCTTCTCCAGCACTGGCAGGCAGTGCCAGGGATCAAGGATCAGCCGTTCCCGGCCAAAGCAGCGAACGTGCCCGGCAATCGCCCTGCCCTCGGCCGCCACGCGGATCCGGTCCGCGAGCCCGCAGGCTGACCTGCTGTCCGGGATGCGCTGCCGGCACACTGCAGCGGTTGCGGCCATGGAAGTGGACGATACCCGGCTGGTTTGCTCGAAATAGCCGTCGAAGGCGATGGCAACAGGTCGAAGGCAAGGCTGTTCTCCGGCAAACGCTTCAGCAATGGAGCGCCCGTGCAGGGCGGGACGACGCCGCTTTCCCAACTCGCGGTAGCGGGTTTCCAGCCAGGCGTTCAGATCCATCAGGTTGTCAAAACGCAGAGTCGGAGTGAACAACCATTCCCGCATGTTGCCCACCTGATTCTCCACCTGACCCTTTTCCCACCCCGATGCCGGCGTACAGGCCGCCGGCGCTCGAACAGGCATTGGCTGGCGAGCGCCAGAAAGCAGCGGTTGAACTGGCGTTGCTTGCCGCCCGGGATCGCCTTCACGGTGGTCTTGGGATTATCATAAGTCATCCGCATGGGTACGCCGTTGAAGAAGGTGAAGGCACGGTTGCAGGCGTCGAACACCCTCTGCTGCGATTCGCGGGGATAGGCGCGAAGGTGGGGCTGGCGGCTGTGCGCGAGACGGAAGCGGGCGGCTTTTACTACCTGCGCCACTGCGCCGAGAATGGCGTGTTCGCGGCTCCAGTCGAACTGGCGGGCGTCACCCGTGGCAAACACCAGGGAAACAAAGGCGTCATGGTTTGCGCCGGGACGCTGCGCCTTCCACTCCTTTACGAAACGTTGGATGCTGCCGCAGGCATCGGCATAGCCCTCTCGCTGAAGATCTTCGAATAAACGCTGAGCGCTGCGCCGTTGCCCTTTGGGGCGCTGGCCGTCTTGTTCCAACCAGGTCTCAAACGCCGGTTGGAACGCGCCCAGTTTGGAGGCCGGCTGGCGCTCTCGCCGATAAACCGGATCGCTCTCGGCCTCGAGGTATTTCTTGACCGTATTGCGCGACAGATTGAGATCGCGGGCAATCGCGCTGATGCTCTTGCCCCGAACCTTGTGACGGCGGCGTATCTTGCCTATGGTTTCCATGCATAACGCTCCAGGTTGCTCCTGCCAAAAGACAGGATGACGGCACAACCAGGGCGGTCAAATTTGAACGCTGATTACCCCGGATTCCTGGTCAGTTTTGCACACTGATCGACAGCTTTGTGGAATGCTATAGGCTGATTATTGGATAATTATTCAGTAGTGTCCGGTTAAAAGAAGGATCGAATCGCTGAAAGCCATGACTGATGAGGTATTCTGAGCGATGAAGGGTGTCTCCGACTTGAACGGCCAGTTGTTGATCTGGCAGTCTTCCGGTTTTTGCT
>JBDTKY010000066.1:0-10051 GCA_039935055.1 Nitrosospira sp. | reverse complement strand
CCGGTGGCGGGGCGCATGCCGGGGCACATGAACGTATTGCTGGCCGAAGCAGAGATTCCCTATGAGCAGGTGCTGGAAATGGATGAGATCAACAGCGATTTTTCCAATACCGACGTGGTGCTGGTGTTGGGGGCTAACGATGTCGTAAATCCCGCGGCGAATGTTCCAGGCAGCCCCATATACGGCATGCCTATACTGGATGCCCACAAGGCGCGTACCGTGATGGTGGTTAAACGCAGCATGGCGGCGGGTTACGCGGGTCTCGACAATGACCTGTTCTATATGGACAAGACCATGATGGTATTTGGTGATGCCAAGAAGGTTGTCGAAGATATGGTCAAGGCGTTGTAATTCAATTCGCATTGGAGAGATAGTCTCGCTGGCTTAGTCCTGGACTTATCGTCGTACCATACTATTCTCTACTGTCTTCGTTGTCTTGTTCTCATTCCTTCCGGGAATTGCAATTATCCGGTAGCTAGATTCGCCATTCCATTTCCAGGAATCTGGGATTGGTCCTATAGAGGGACTCAGCCATCAAGCAGGGAGCATCGTCTTTCCCGCGAAAGCGCGAATCCAGAAGCTTCCTGGTCTGCCACCAATCTACTTGGCTCTTCTTATCAGCTATCGGTAAAAATGGTAAAAGTAATGGTATCCTAAACGAGTTACGTCCAGTGCCGATCCATTTCATAAAAAATTCGTAATAGCAATTGCTCTTGCGGTCTATTTCCAGCCGCCTGGAACATGCATGATATGCAGGGAGCAAACAGTTAAGAAAATCCTGATTATCAATAAGGGATAACAGGAGGCCGTGCGGTGAGTGCAATCAAGGGATTTCTCGAAGAAACGTTCACGGCAAACGATCGCTCGATCACGCTTTTCCGGAAGGGAACCGGGCCTGCTGTCGTCCTTCTGCACGAATTGCCCGGCCTCACACATGAGACTGTCGAGTTTGCGGAATGGATCGCGGATCGTGGTTTTCACGTTGTCATGCCGCTTCTGTTCGGCAGACCGCTTCAGCATCCGGTGCTCGGTCTCCTGAAATTTCCGATCCTGTGCATTCGAAGAGAGTTTAACAATTTTGCAGCAGGTAAATCGAGCCCCATAACGGTCTTGCTACGGGCGCTGTGCCGGAAGCTCCATGCGGAGCATGGCGGGCCCGGCATAGGTGCGATCGGCATGTGTTATACGGGTGGTTTTGTTTTTGCGATGATGGTGGAGGCAGCCCTCCTTGCACCGGTGGTTGCGCAACCCAGTCTTCCACTTTTTCAGTCCGAGGCGCTCGACGTCGAGCCGGAAGAATTGGCAATCGCATCAAATCGTACGGATACGATGTCGTTACTCGGACTTCGTTTTGAGGATGACTTGCGTTGCCGCGCGGCAAGATTCGAGCGGCTGGAAGCTGCGTTGCAGAGTGCGCCGGGATCAGCCACGCAGCGCTTCCTTTCGATTGTCGTGCCCGGGAAAGGACACGCAACGCTCACAACCGATTACCAGACAGCGCTTGACCGGGGGATCGATACACGAGAATTGGTGCTTCAGCACTTGCGCATGATGCTACTCGATTCGAACAAGTAGGATTCTTATGATTAATGCGAGATACTCAGGCAGAATACTAACATTCCAGCGATCTTGACATCCGAGGCTAGCCAAGTCGGGTACGGCGCATGTCTTCATATTGAAATTGTGGGCTGATAGGATTCGTTAATTTTAATGATAATATTTTTGTACAAGATAGTTTTATTTATCGACAGTCAGGCATAAAAACGATGTGGATCGGACTACCCAAAGAAACCAAGGATCACGAAAATCGGGTCGGACTGACACCCAGCATTGTCAAAACCTTGACACGGCATGGGCATCAGGTATTCGTGCAAAGTGGGGCCGGCGAAGGCAGCTTTCTTTCGGATGCGGAATATCGATCAGCCGGGGCCATGATAGTTCCTCATGCGGAAGATGCCTGGGCGGCGCAAATGGTGGTTAAGGTCAAGGAGCCGACCGCGACGGAATATCGTTACCTGCGTCGAGACATGATTCTCTTTACCTATCTTCATTTGGCTTCGGATGAGGCGCTTACCACTGCTTTGCTGGAGAGTGGCGCCACGGCGATCGCTTACGAAACGGTTCAAACCGAAGGCGGTAAATTACCGCTGCTGACACCGATGAGCGAGGTTGCGGGACGTATGGCTACCCAGATTGGCGCAACGTATCTGCAAAAGATGTATGGTGGCCGTGGCGTATTGATGGGTGGTGTTCCGGGTGTCGCTTCGGCCAATGTCGCAATCCTGGGCGCCGGTATTGTAGGCACGAATGCCGCTCGCGTGGCGGTTGGATGCGGCGCGCAAGTCACCGTGCTGGATATCAATCATGACCGCTTGAAATATCTTGATGATATTTATCAGGGGCAATTACAGACGCGCATCAGCGATGAATATAATATTGAAGAGGTAGTCTACAATGCCGATCTGATAATCGGCGCCATTTTGATTCCTGGCGGACGAGCGCCCTGGCTGATTACCTCCGGGATGTTGCCGAATATGCGAAAAGGTTCGGTAATCGTAGATGTGGCAGTTGATCAGGGGGGGTGTGTGGAAACAACCCGGCCTACCACTCACAGCAATCCAACTTATGAAGTCGACGGCGTAGTGCATTATTGTGTCGCCAACATGCCGAGCGCCGTACCGCGCACCAGTACCTTCGCACTTAACGCCCAAACAGCTTTTTATACGTTGCGCCTGGCGGACGAAGGATTGGATGCCGTGCGAAAAAATCTGGCGTTACAATATGGCTTGAATACGCATCGCGGATCGGTAACCTACCTTGCTATCGCAAAGGAATTTGGTCTGAGATATGTTGATCCGTTGCAAGCATTGGAACATGCCCACTGAACAGCCAACCCAATTAGCAGTTAACCAAAGGAGCCAAGCAAGATGAAATTCGCATATCCTGTATTTTTGGGCGCATTGCTCGCCGCTAGTCAGCCTGCATTCGCCAATATCGATGTCAAATTCGATTATCGTTATGATAGCTCAGGTTTTTTTACTGGTGCAAATAGTTCGCGGCAGAATTTATTGAATGCTGCCGCCTCTGTATTCGAAACCCGTTTTCAGGACTCTCTGACTGCTATCACTCCATCGGCATCGAATACATTTAATGCGAGTTTCTTCCAGCCAGATACCGGTACGGTCACGCACCTCCCTGGCCTCAGTGTCGCCGCCGATCAGATCGTGGTTTTTGTCGGCGCGTATAACCTGGGTGGTACACTCGCGATAGGCGGTCCAGGGGGGTTTTCCGTCAATGGTTCCCCCGATTTCATCAGCAATGCTTCCAGCAGAGGACAGGCTGGCGCCGTTGCACCCATTGAGACCGATTTTGGACCATGGGGCGGAGCAATATCCTTTAATAGTGCTTCCAGTTGGTATATGGACCCCAATCCTAAAACAGACGAATCTTTTTCTGGTTTTGATTTTTATTCGGTAGCCATACATGAGCTGGCTCATGTGCTCGGTTTCGGCAGCGCCGCTTCTTTTGAAAATCTGAGCTCAGGTGGCTTATTTACCGGCCCGGCCGTCAATGCCTTGCTTGGTCACAATGCGCCGCTGACGAGTGACGGAGGACATTGGGCAAGCGGTTTGAGCTATCTCGGACAGGAGGTCGCGATGGATCCCTCCATCGCCTCCGGGCAGCGCAAGCCTTTTACAGAGCTTGATTATGCCGCCATGAAAGATATTGGGTGGAATGTCTCTCCGATACCCGAGGCCGAAACCTGGGCGATGATGCTTGCCGGCTTGGGCTTGCTTGGCTGGCGCTTGCGCACCTACCGGCATAGGGGCTGAGTACGCTGAAAGGAAAAATACTCACTTTATATCATGATTAATTTATTTATTATTATCCATTGAAAATTAATATAATTTACTAAATCAAAATTCTATTTTCATATTGGCAGGCGCTGTAACCGAAATGCATCCTCATGCCGATCGTGGAGTCCTGCGCCCATTGCGCAATCCACGATAAACCCGTCAGTGTGTTGGTTTAACCCAATTGTCGAAGCGGCAAAACACATGCCCCACAGCGTTACCCTGATTACCACCATTGCTGTTAGTTTCGGGCTTGCTTTGCTTATGGGACTTATTGCCAACCGGTTAAAGTTGCCGGTATTGGTTGGCTATCTAGTCGCGGGTGTCATTCTCGGTTCCAATACGCCTGGCTTCGTGGCCGACATGGAACTGTCTGCCCAACTGGCGGAAATCGGAGTCATACTTCTGATGTTCGGAGTTGGGTTGCATTTCTCATTAAACGATCTTCTGGCTGTCAGGCGAATTGCATTGCCCGGCGCGATCGTGCAGATTGGTGTGGCAACCGCTCTCGGTACTACAGTCGCTATTGCCTGGGGTTGGAACCTGGGCGCGAGCATCGTGTTTGGCGTGGCGCTTTCCACGGCGAGTACAGTCGTGCTCCTGCGGGCGCTGGAGCAGCGCGGCGTGCTCAAGTCCGTCAATGGGTCAATTGCAGTGGGCTGGCTGGTGGTCGAGGATTTGGCGATGGTCTTGGTTCTCGTTCTACTGCCTCCGCTTGCCGGATGGCTTGGGACCACTGCGGACGGTGTCCCGGTGGATGGATCCAACCCGGACTTGCTAGTAGCGCTCCTGCTTACCTTTGGCAAGGTATCGATCTTCATTGCGCTTATGCTTATTGTAGGGAAACGCGTCTTTCCCTGGTTGCTCTGGCACGTCGCCAGCACCAATTCGAATGAGCTCTTCATTTTGAGCGTGATCGCGGTGGCTATAGGTATCGCTTACGGCTCCGCGATGCTTTTTGGCGTCTCCTTTGCTCTTGGCGCTTTTTTCGCTGGTATGGTTATGAGAGAATCCGATCTGAGCCACCGGGCCGCCCAGGAATCCTTGCCGCTCAGGGACGCTTTCTCGGTTCTGTTTTTTGTATCGGTGGGGATGCTGTTCGACCCGAACGTTCTGATAGAACAACCGCTCCGGGTTCTCTCTACGCTTATGATCATTATCATTGGCAAATCGCTGGCTGCATTTCTTCTGGTACTGGCTTTTCGCTATCCTCTTAATACGGCACTCACCGTGTCTGCCAGTCTGGCTCAAATTGGTGAATTCTCATTTATCCTCACAGCGCTTGGCGTCTCGCTCGGACTCCTGCCGGTCGAGGCCCAGAGTCTTATTCTGGCGGGGGCCTTTATCTCGATAACGCTCAATCCTCTGGTATTCCAGGTGATTGAGCCGGCGCAGGCCTGGATACGATCCCGTTCCAGGCTTGCCCGCGTCCTGGAGCGCACTGACGACCCCCTTGCGGAGTTGCCGATGACGGTTGCCTCCAGCTATGTTACGAACCACGTAGTGCTTGTCGGTTATGGCCGGGTCGGCCGCCATATTGGCGAAGCGTTGGTCAAACAGGGGCTGGCGCTGGTCGTAGCGGAACAGAATCGGGAGACAGTCGAGGCTTTGCGCAAACAGGGAACTCACGCCGTGGCGGGCGATGCCGCCGAACCGGCAGTACTTATACAAGCGCATATTGCGCGGGCCAAAACGCTGGTAATTGCGGTTCCTGATGCGCTACGCGCTCGCCGGATGATCGAAACAGCACGTATGCTTAATCCGCCGATCGAGATTATCGTGCGTACACATAATGAAGAAGAGGCGGCGCTGTTACAGAAAGAGAGCGGGGGAACAGTGTTTATAGGCGAACACGAGCTTGCTCTCAGCATGACACGCCACGTACTGAAAAATTCGGCCAATAAGAAATGAGCAATGCTGGATTAAGATGAAAGCGAAGAATGGATAAGGTGAAGGAACGAAGCGGCCTCTCGGCTGCTGCTGTAATATGTATCAGTCTGATAAGGCCATCGTGCTTTCATAGGAGGGAATTCCCATGAATAACAGGATTACCGTTTACCAGAAACCTGCATGCAGTAAATGCAGGGCCACCCTGACTCTTCTCAAAGATAGCGGACAGGAATTCGATGCGGTTAATTATTACGAAGTGCCTTTAACCGTCGAGTGCTTACGCGGGTTGATTGAAAAACTGGGTTTGCCGGTACGCGACGTGCTGCGTAGCGATGAACCACTGGCGCGCAGCCTTAAGCTTGCTGAGCGGCAGCTATCGGATGATGAGCTGATAAAGATCATGGTGGACAATCCAGACCTGATCCAGAGGCCAATTGTGGTGCGTGGTGACGAAGCCGTGCTGTGCCGCCCCCCGGAGAATGTAATGAAATTGTTGTGACGGTCCGCTTGTCTGTAGAAAATGAATACGCTTGGTTCTGAATTCGCCATGACGTCTCGTTGCATCCGAACCATGCTTCAAAACACATTGTAAGAGCTGACTTATCCGCTGGTGAATCGGTGCTCCGTGGTGATATGCTCAGTACTATGGAAGGAAAAATGATGATGAATACAAAAGCGGCCGATATTTTGCGGCTGGTTATTCCGTTTGTTGTTGCGTTGCTGCTGGGCATATCCGCGACCCTAGCGCAAGCAGAATGCACCGGATGTTTATGCCCGGGAAATCCCTGTAAATTGTGTTCATTACCGCCCACGAAAAATATTCCGCCTGCCCCGGATGAAGCGGATACCTGCCTTATAATCAGGGAGAAAGTCCCGGCTGTTTCAAAGCATACAGAGCCAAATGAGCATTATTCAAGTCTGAATAATTCGATGAGAGAATGTGTAAAAAGCGGTGGCGACGTTATCATGAATTCGCGCCGGAACAAGGAGTTTCCTTCCAAACATTATTGCAAGCCTTATGTTGTGCCGGCCCCCCTGGGAAAGAATTAGAGACAGGAAATCAAGAATACAGCCACAATAAATCAGGTAACGCGCTTATATTGCATGCGTTTCTCCGGTAGAGCTTGCTCGCATTGCTTGAAGTGCCGGCCGTAATCAAAGGGATATAAATGATCGTTCATGGGGAGACCGCAAGAGAGGAGAGTGCCGCCGGTGCAGGTTCCTTGCCGCGATTGCGGCGCAAGCCCAAATCTTTCCTAAAATTGATTCTACTCGGGTTTGCACTTGTTGGCCTACCGCTTATCATCGCACTCATCAACAGTGCTTTCTCCATCGACCGGTTGGCTGACCAAAGCCGCAGGGCTGTATATCAGGCGGCGCAAATTGCCCATGGCAGCCGCGTCCTGGCTGATGAGATCGCGACCATGGAACGCGCTGTGCGCCAAACATACATTCTTGGCGATACATCTCTGCTTGAGGGTTATTTTCGGGCACATAAGAAATTCGAAAGTTCGGCCGCGAGTCTCCTGGAGCTTTCCCTGCATACTGAACAGAAGCAATTGCTGGAACAGTTACAATCGTTGGAAGCGTCTATTTTTGAGAAAGTATCGGCGATAAGTCAATCACCAGAAGCACTCCGCGATCTGGTCGGCAACTTCGTACCTTTGCGAGATTCAGCACGAACCTTTTCCGCCGTCGGCTACGCATTGATTGAGCGCGAGGTGGGGGAAATGCAGGATATGGCGGGATATGCCCGGTTTACCGTCGGATGGCAGTTGCTCGCCCTGATTCCATTTGCGATTCTGCTAGCATTTATTTTTTCTCTGCGGATTGCGCATCCGATTCGTCAGATTGATGAGGCCATCCGCACCATGGGAAAGGGTGAGCTATTCAAAGCCATACGCGTGGATGGACCCCAGGATTTAAGATATCTCGGCGAACGGCTGGATTGGTTGCGCCGCCGCCTGCTGAAACTGGAAGAACAGAAAACCCGGTTTCTGCAACACGTTTCCCATGAACTCAAGACGCCGCTCACTGCAATGCGTGAAGGGGCGGATTTGCTTGCGGAAGGCGTGACAGGGGAATTGACTAAAGAACAGCAACGCATCGCAAAAATTCTTCATAGCAACAGCGTACAATTGCAGCGGCGTATTGAAGATTTATTGAGCTTCAGCGCTCTCCAGACCGAAAAAGCAGCGCTGGTGAAGCATCAAACGAATCTGTCGAGGGTTCTGAATGCGGTATTACAAGATCAGAATCTCATCATTATGAGCAAGAACCTGAAGATAGAGCTCTCCTGCTCGGAAGAGATAATTGACTGCGACCCAAAAAAAATAAAGATTATTGTGGATAACCTATTATCAAATGCCGTGAAATTCTCTCCTGAAGGGGGTCGCATCGTCATGGAGACGAGCCAGGTAGGCGAGACGGTTCTGCTCGATATTCTGGATGAGGGTTTCGGCGTTGATGAGGTAGATCGTGAGAAAGTATTCGAGCCTTTTTATCAGGGACGGCAAGTACTCGACAGCCATATAAGGGGAACGGGACTCGGCCTATCCATCGCACGCGAGTATGCGCTTGCGCATGGTGGCAATATAGAGCTTGTACCGCACGAAGGCGGAGGAGCTCATTTTCGCCTTATCCTGCCCATCCGCGATCCGGAGGGTTCCTCGTGAGTTGCGCGTACCGGAAGTCGCGGGTTCTGCCGGCGCTGATATTGGCGTTGGCAGCGGGCTGCTCGACGGTCGTTGAAAATCAGCAGCCGGTGGAACCATCGCCATCCGATTTGATCGTGACCGGCCAGATGGAAGATCTCATGCAATATTACGATTCCTTGCGCAAGCAGCCGCCAGCAGAACTTGCCCGCGTGTACGACAAGGTAAAACAGAATTTTGTACAGAATAAAAGCGACGCAAACCGGGCCAGGCTGGCATTGCTTCTCATCCTGCCCAATACGTCTTTTCGCGACACAACCTCTGCGCTTTACCTGCTTAACGAATGGCCGCGCGGTGACGGAAAGCCAATAAGCGGTTTGCAAAGTTTCCGGAATCTGCTGACGGCTCTGCTTGCGGAACAACAGCGGCTAAACAATAGTATGGACGAGTTATCGCACAAATTGAAGGAAGAGCAAAAACGCGTGGAGACGCTGCAAAATCAGATTGAAGCCATTAAGAGCATGGAAAAGAATATGATTCTCAGAGAATTGTAAACAGCAAAAATCATGCCTGAGTCCAATCCAAAAATCCTCATCGTCGATGACGATACAGATCTGCTTGAATTGCTTACTATCCGGCTTACGGCTGCGGGCTACAAAACCGAGGCTGTGCAAAGCGCGGAGGCGGCGCTCAATTATCTCGACATATCGCGACCGCAACTGGTCATTAGCGATATGCAAATGAGCGGAATGGATGGGTTGGCGCTATTCGACTATATCCATCGCACGCTACCGACGTTACCCGTGATAATTCTGACGGCGCACGGCACCATCCCCGATGCGGTTGCCGCCGTTCAACGAGGGGTATTCGGGTATCTCGCCAAACCTTTTGATAGCAAAACTCTGCTGGCTAACATTAACCAGGCTTTGCGGTTTGGGTCTGGTGCCGTGGTTCAGAACGACATATCCCAGGCGTCCTGGCGGAAAGGTATTATCACGCAAAGCACCTTAATGGAGGATCTTCTTACCAAGGCGAGACTGGTGGCGGAAGGGGATGCAAGTGTGCTGATATACGGCGAAAGTGGCGTTGGCAAAGAATTGTTTGCTCACGCCATACACGAGGCCTCCAAACGCCGCCATCATCCATTCGTAGCTATAAATTGCGCAGCGATCCCGGAACAATTACTGGAATCCGAGCTGTTCGGACACGTCAAAGGAGCGTTTACGGGCGCTGTCCGGGATCACAAGGGATTGCTGCAATTGGCGGAAGGAGGGACGTTATTCCTGGATGAAATTGGAGACATGCCGCTTTTGCTCCAGGTCAAATTATTACGTGTTCTCCAGGAAAGACAAGTGCGCGCGGTCGGTTCGGTGCAGTCAATTCTTGTGGATGTTCGTATTATTTCCGCAACTCACCGTGATCTCAAGGTCGAAATTGCCGCCGGCAGCTTTCGAGAGGACCTTTATTACCGGCTTGATGTGGTGGCGTTAACCATCCCGGTTTTGTCACAGCGGCGCGAGGATATTCCGCTATTGACAAATTATTTCCTCGGTATGTTCTCTACCCGGTACGACAAGAATATTAATGGATTCTCTCCCGAGGCGATGGAGATGCTGGTAAGCGCTTCATGGCCCGGTAACGTGAGGCAACTTA
>JBDTKY010000065.1:0-17292 GCA_039935055.1 Nitrosospira sp. | reverse complement strand
ATAAAATGAAACGCATGCTATTTAATGCGACACAGCCGGAAGAACTCCGTGTCGCCATTGTTGATGGCCAGAAGCTTATTGATCTCGACATTGAATCCGCCGGCAAGGAACAACGCAAGAGCAACATTTACAAAGCAGTTATTACCCGCCTCGAGCCCAGTCTCGAAGCCGCTTTTGTTGAGTATGGCGGCGAGCGGCACGGTTTTCTTCCGTTCAAGGAAATTTCACGCGCTTATTTCAAGGAAAATGCCGATCCGGCCCGGATCCGCGTTCAGGACGCGCTCCATGAGGGTCAGGAACTCATTGTTCAGGTAGATAAAGACGAACGCGGGACCAAGGGAGCGGCACTTACCACCTATATTTCATTGGCCGGCCGCCATCTGGTTCTGATGCCCAATAATCCGCGCGGCGGAGGTGTCTCCCGCCGCATTGAGGGCGAAGATCGCGCAGAACTGCGTGACGTTATGTCGCAGCTGAGTGTCCCTTCGGGCATGAGCATTATTGCCCGCACCGCCGGAATCGGCCGCAGTGAAGAAGAGTTGCAGTGGGATCTCAACTATCTGCTGCAGCTGTGGCGTGCCATTGAAGATGCCTCCAAAAATCAAAGCGGCGCTTTCCTAATTTACCAGGAAAGTAGCCTGGTAATACGCGCCATCCGAGATTACTTTCATCAGGAGATCGGTGAAATCCTGATTGATACCGAAAGTATCTACGAGCAGGCATGCCAGTTCATGAGTCACGTCATGCCGGCCAATGTCAGCCGCGTCAAACTCTATCGGGACGATGTGCCGTTATTTTCGCGTTTTCAGATTGAGCACCAGATTGAAACTGCCTACTCGCGCCAAGTAACGCTGCCTTCAGGTGGCGCCATTGTTATTGATCATACCGAAGCGCTGGTATCGGTCGACGTAAACTCGGCACGCGCCACGCGTGGTTCCGATATCGAGCAAACTGCACTCAACACCAATCTGGAAGCCGCCGACGAAATCGCACGGCAATTGCGCCTGCGTGATTTGGGCGGACTTGTAGTAATTGATTTTATCGATATGGAGATCACTCGCAATCAGCGCGAGGTTGAGAATCGTCTGCACGACTCATTGCGCTACGATCGCGCCCGGGTACAGATGGGCAAGATTTCCCGTTTTGGCTTGCTGGAATTATCACGCCAGCGCTTGCGTCCCTCCCTGGGTGAGAGCAGCTACATCTCTTGCCCGCGTTGTCACGGCACCGGCCATATCCGCGGCACTGATTCCTCTGCGTTGCATATCCTCAGGATCATCCAGGAAGAAGCCATGAAAGAGAACACAGCCGTGCTTCACGCTCAGGTACCGGTTGATGTCGCCACTTACCTGCTGAACGAGAAACGTGCGGAAATTCATGCCATCGAAGCGCGATTGAAGGTAAATGTAGTACTGATTCCGAACGTTTATCTTGAGACGCCGAACTACAATATTACGCGTTTGCGTCATGATGACGTGAAGCTTGGCGAAATCCAGACCAGCTACCAGATGGTAGAAAAACCGGCACAGGAATCCGTCCTGCCGTCAGCTGCGCAGGAGGCCAAACCAGCACGGCAGCAAGCAGCGGTGCGTGGCATCACGCCGTCGCAGCCTGCCCCGGTACGTGAGCAAAAACTACATCATGAGCCAGAACAGCTTTCATTTCTGGATAAAATATTTGGCTGGTTTAAGCAGATGAGTGGTGAAGAAAAGAAAGTCCAACCGGAGCAAGCCACAACTAATCCGCAACGGATAGAGCGTGGGCGCGGACGGCGCGATCGCGTCCGCGAAGGACGCGACAGCGAATACAATGAAAAAGCACCACGGAGTAGCCAGCGCGGACGCGAAGAACGCGGTGCCGAAAGTAGCGATGTCTTGAGTCAGGACCGGGAGGCTACGCCTCAACGTCCCGTTCGCGGTGAACCAAAAATCCAGGGTGAACGATCCACTCAGAAAAAACAGCCACGTCCACCGCGTGAAGAAAAAATCCGAACCGAAACCAAGGTGTCACCGGGGGAAGAACAGCCAGCGACTGAAGACGTCTTTCAGCATGGAGAAGACGGCGGGCGCCGCCGTCGTCGGGGTGGAAGACAACGTGACCGGGGGGAGCGCGCAGACCGGACGCCCCGTGATACTAAACAACCTGATACTAAACAACCAGTCACCGTGCAGGATTCTCATCCCAGACAAGCGGCCGAACCACGTACACATGAGGAAAGTACCCTCCCAGCAACCATTCTCGTTCCGATACAGGAAGCGCCAGCTCTCACTATTGCTCCTTCCTCCGTGCATGCGGTAGAAATGGTCCCGGAACCGGGGATCGCATCCCACCAGCCTGAATCGCCGCAAACAGATGAACTGACGCCACTGCTGCCAGAGCGAGAGGCATCAGCGGAACCGGCAGAGGCTGACACTACCCCCACCCTATTGGTTGAGCCGGAAGGCTCTCCAGATAAACAGCCACCACATGGTCAAGGACCAGTTCTGGAACCTGCAACTGCAGGCGAGTCTCACCCTGTCACTGCAACCGCAGAACCTACCAGGATTGGAGCTTCGATAACCCAGGATAGCACCACGGAAGCGACAACGCTCGAATTAATATCCGCATCGGGACACCACGAATCTCCGGAGTATCCTGTACCGCAAATGATCGAATCAGCGAATCTGGTCGCCAGCGGATTAATCATGATCGAAACTATTCCGGAAAAAATAAAACCAGGCGACAATGAGGCATCAGGAGAATCAGCGCTGGCAGAACGGCGCCGGAAAAGACCCTCCTCGGCGCCAGTGGTAGATCCTACCGAACCATTGGTCCAAATCGAGACGCATAAATAACAAAGCAGCCCATTGTTGCAATAAAAGGTGAGGAACTCCTCATCTTTTATATTGGTATTGCTGATCCTCCCATCGCAATGAGTTTTCTGCTATTTACCATTGCGAATTCGGTCAAGCAAACCCTGGCCCGCATCCTCTACCATATTCAGTACCTGCTCGAAACCTTGGTGTCCGCCAAAATAGGGGTCCGGTACCTCTTTCACACCTTCAGTGAACCTTTTACCGTATTGCATTAAAAGTCCAAGTTTATGGCTATATTGCGGGGGGCATTCTTTCTGGAGGATGGCGAGATTACCTTTGTCCATCGCCAGAATATAGTGAAAATCCTCGAAATCTGTCTCACGGATCTGTCGGGCTCGTAGTTCCCTTGTATCATAGCCACGCCGCACCGCTGCTCTCTGAGCCCTTTCATCCGGCGGCTCACCTGTGTGAAAGTCATGCGTACCTGCAGAGTCGATATAAATTTCTTTCTCAAAGCCAGCCGCTTTGACCTGGTGCCTGAACACCGCCTCTGCAGTAGGTGAACGACAGATATTTCCCATGCAAACAAACAGAACGCTGATTTTAATATTTCCTTGCAGTTTCATCATAATAATTCAGCAGCAACTATTTTTAATATGGCAACGTCACATCAGGCCTGACCTGCAAAATGACTCTGCAGAAATCATTCTGTATACGTTTCAGGGCTGCCTCATTATCCGCCTCAAAGCGTAGTACGATCACAGGCATGGTGTTGGATGAGCGGGCCAAGCCGAAACCATCCTTGTATTCCACCCGCAGCCCATCGGTAGTGATGATGCGCTCCGGGTTTTCAAAGCGGGCGGTTTCCTGCAACTGGGCGATAAGTGCATAATTTTCGCCTTCTTTCAATCTGATTTGCAACTCCGGCGTACTGATCGCATCAGGGATGGCATGCAGGACAGCGTCGATATCCGCCTGCTGACTGAGTAATTCCAGCAGGCGGGCACCTGCATAGAGACCGTCGTCGAATCCGTACCAACGCTCCCGAAAAAAAATGTGGCCACTCATCTCTCCCGCCAGCAGCGCACCGGTTTCTTTCAATTTCCCCTTTATGAACGAATGCCCAGTTTTCCACATAATAGGCCTACCGCCATGCTGCTCGATCCATGGCGCCAAGTTACGGGTACATTTCACATCAAAAATGATCTGACCGCCAGGATTTCTGGACAACACATCGGCCGCAAACAGCATTAATTGGCGATCGGGAAAAATAATGCTGCCGTCCTTGGTTACCACGCCCATGCGATCGCCGTCACCATCGAAGGCAAGCCCGATTTCTGCATCGGTAGTTTTGAGCGTGTGGATCAGGTCACGCAGGTTTTCGGGTACGGACGGGTCAGGATGATGGTTGGGAAATTCTCCATCCACTTCGCAAAAGAGCTCGGTTACCTCGCACCCCAACCTGCGGTACAGCATTGGCGCATAGGCGCCGGGCACTCCGTTGCCACAATCGACCACGATCTTCATTGGGCGCGTCAGTTTGACATCGCCGGTTATGCGCTGGAGATACGTTTCGGCAATGTCATGCACGCGGTAATCGCCGCTGCCGTGAGTCAGATTGTTGTTTTCAAGTCGCAGACGCAGTGCCTGAATGGATTCGGCCGCCAAGGTTTCACCACCCAGCACCATTTTCAAACCATTATAGTCAGGTGGATTGTGGCTGCCAGTGACCATGACGCCAGAATAATTGCACAACTCATGGGCCGCGAAGTAGAGCATGGGGGTAGCGACCATCCCGACATCGACCACGTGAATACCACTTTTCCGCAGGCCTCTCGCCAGTGCCTGCGCAAGTTCCGGCCCTGAAAGTCTGCCGTCGCGGCCTATCGCTACCGATGTGAGATTACGAGTCCGTGCTTCAGAACCAATGGCGTGGCCAATGGCTTCAGCGATTTCAGCAGTCAGACTTTTGCCGACGATACCGCGAATGTCGTAGGCTTTGAAGATTTCATGGGGAAGTTTGTGCATACGTCGATTCGTGAAATTGGATAGTCAAATTATCTCCGGCAAAGCCGGAAGCTTATTTCTATTACACCCCCTCAAAGGACATAAAATTGGCGCTGCCTAACGACGGGAAACCCCTATGTGCCGGGTTTATCAGAGAATACCTCATACGGGGCTTGCCAGTCCAGGCATAACCTCTTCCAATAAGACATGGGTCTAGGGGGGCGGCTGATTGACAATGCACTGGTCACTCGATACTCTCCCCTTTGACAAAAAGGATATTTGTTTTTCTGCGCGTATATGTCATGGTGGGTTTGAATGACATGTTCAGGCAAATTGAGCTATGAATCGCTGATTGTCATATCCTGTCGATTGATCGCTCCCAAAAAGCCGAGCCGATTTCTCTAAATTCCAGCCATGAAGTGGTCTCAAATTGCAAGGAGTGATTTTCCAAAATATGGGCCGCCGGTGACAATACAGCAGGGTGAAAAAGATGGAAGAGTAAAACAGCGAAAGCCTCAAACAGGTATGAGTGCAAAAGGAAAATGATTCTTCCAGCCGACGAGATCCATATGTGGCAGGTTGAACTTGATCAACCTGCAACCCACATTCCTCTTGCATGCTCGCTTTCCCAGGCCGAACGCCAGGTAGCCGGGCGATTTTTTTTTGAGCATGATCGCCGTCGATTCATCGTGCGGCGAAGGACTCTTCGCTCAATTTTGGGCCGCTACCTCCAGATCTCACCAGAACAGTTGTCTTTTCGTAGAAACCCCAGGGAAAACCTCAGCTTACCGAGAGCGACATCCATTTTAGCGTCTCGCATTCAGCGGGACTGGCTGTATACGTCTTCGGTCGGCGCTGTCAATTAGGCGTAGATATAGAATACCTTCGCCCAATGCCCGGCGCCTCACAGATTGCCGCGGCATTCTTCTCGCCCTCCGAGCGGTCCCTCCTGGAAGCGCTTCCGGTCACTGATCAGCAGAAGGCTTTTTTTTATTGCTGGACTCGGAAGGAAGCTTTCGTCAAGGCAATTGGCGAAGGCTTATCGTACCCTTTGGACCGGTTTGACGTGTCACTTCACCCAGAAGAACCCGCTACGCTTCTGCGAACACCGGACCATACGGGTTGGTTCATGACAGCGCTGGCACCGGCATCCTGCTGGGTTGGCGCTATGGTAACAAACAAAGAAGGTCTGCGGCTTGTTCCGCATCGCTGGATTCCAGAATAATGACTCAGACCATATTCGCCTTCCCCCTCTCTTACGCTCAGCAACGCCTCTGGCTTCTGGATCGCTTAACGCCCGGCTCGGCGCTTTACACGATCCCCGCTAGTCTGCGCCTTACCAGCATGCTCGACGTACAGGCATTAAGGTGTAGTTTGAACGAAATCGTACGCCGTCACGAAGCACTGCGTACTACATTCTCCATTCAGGACAATCAACCAATACAAATCATCGCAACCCATCTCACCGTAGATCTGCCCGTCATTGACTTGCAACATCATGCGCCGAAGGAACGTGAAGCTGCCACGCAGGAACAAGCGGCGATTGAGGCTCGCCGTCCTTTCAACGTAGAAACAGGTCCACTGTTCAGAAGTACGTTGTTGCGCCTGACACCGGAAGATCATTTATTACTCATCAGCTTTCATCACCTTGTTGCGGATGGCTGGTCGCTCGGCGTGTTTTTCCGTGAATTGGCTGCCATCTATCCGGCGTTCGTGAAAGGCTTGTTGTCTCCGCTGCCGGATTTGCCAATTCAATATCCGGATTACGTCGTCTGGCAAAAGCAATGGCTGGAAGGTAGCGTCATGCAGGAGCAACTCGGCTACTGGAAACAAAAGCTGAATGATCTGCCAGCCCTTGTTCTTCCGGCGGACCGGCCCCGTTCCGTTCTGCCACAGCAGCAGGGAGCGCGACAGTCGATGACAATCCCGTCCATGCTGTCATCGCGGCTTGCCGCATCGAGCCAGCAGGAAGGGATGACATTGTTCATGACACTGCTTGCAATCTTCCAGACCTTGCTCTGGCGTTATAGCGGGCAGGAAGACTTCGCCATCGGTACTCCCATCGCAAACAGAACCCGCGTGGAGACTGAAGGACTTATCGGTCTTTTCGTGAACACTCTTGTTTTGCGGGCCGATGTTAAAGGTGATCCCCCTTTTCGTGAGCTTCTACAGCGCGTGCGCCAAACGACGCTTGAGGCATACGCGCATCAGGATGTGCCCTTTGAACGCCTGGTGGAAGATCTGCAGCCTCCTCGGGATCCGGGACGCAATCCCCTGATCCAGATTCTCTTCTCTCTGCAAAATACACCAACGCTGGACAACCAGCCCAGTGACAGCATCCGGACGGGATGGGAGATCGATTGCGGCACTGCAAACTTCGATCTCACTGTTGATTTCTGGGAAACATCGCAAGGCCTCGAGAGCCGTTGGGAATACCAAATAGCCTTGTTCGACGACGCAACCATTTCGCGAATGATGGGCCATTTCCAGAACTTGCTTCACAGCGTCGCCACAGGTTGGGATAAGCGGCTGTCTCGGTTGTCTCTTCTCACCGATGAAGAACACCGCGAGTTTCTTTACACCCGGAACGCAGGCTTTCTGGCAGTGCCGCCGGTCACTGTCCACGAGGGTTTCGCGCAACAGGCCGCACGAACGCCCGGCATGCTCGCCGTTATAAGCGATTGCGAAAATTTCACATACCGGGAGCTCGATCAGCGCGCCAACCAGATCGCCCATTACTTGCGGCGCCATGGCGTCGTACCGGGCCAGACCGTGGGTATCCAGTTGCGTCGCTCCCCTCTCCTGGTGGCGGCGTTGTTAGGTGTACTCAAAGCGGGTGCGGCGTACCTCCCCCTCGACCTGGAGTCCGGCGCTGAGATCACTACTTCGGAACGCCACTCGTTTATCCTGCAAAACGCCGGTGTCACACATATTTTGACCGAATCCAAGTCCATTACGGGATTCGGCGCTATCAATGCCATAGCGCTCGATACGCACTGGTCCGCGATAATGCGAGAGCATACCGGTATGCTCCTCAGTGAGGTGAACCGCGACGATCTGGCCTACGTCATCTATACGTCAGGTTCGACGGGCAAACCCAAGGGGGTTCTGATTCCACACAAAGCCCTGGTCAACCATTGTCATGCCGTCGCAGACCGTTACGATCTTCGCGCCACCGATCGCGTTTTGCAGTTTGCCGCGATCAGTTTCGATGTGGCGGCTGAAGAGATCTTCCCAGCCTTGTTAAGCGGTGGTGCCGTGGTCTTTTCCCGCTACCAGGGAGCGCTCTCCTTTGCGGAACTTCGGCAATGCATCCTCCAGCATCAGCTCTCGGTCTTGAATCTCCCCGCTTCCTACTGGCACGAGTGGGTAAATGATCTTGCCAGCAACCATGAGCCCCTGCCCAAATCCTTGCGGCTGGTCATCACTGGCAGTGAACGCGTCTCGCCAGAACAGTTACGGCGCTGGCAAAAGCTTGCCGGAGCCAATGTCCGATGGTTGAACGCCTATGGCGTCACGGAAGCCACCATTACCACCACCGTCTACGAGCCGTGTGGTGATGCAGTGGGCGTCTCAGTTCCTATCGGACGGCCGCTCGCCAACATCCGCGTATATCTACTGGATCAGCAGTTGCAACCGGTACCAACTGGCGTCTCGGGGGAACTCTGTATCGGCGGCGAATGCCTCGCACTGGGGTATCTGGGACAACCCGGTCCGTATGCTGGACGATTCATTGACAGCCCGTTTGAGCCCGGCGCGCGGCTTTATCGCACGGGCGATCTCGTTCGCTACCGGACTGACAGCAACCTGGAATTTGTAGGACGCATGGACACGCAAATCAAGCTCCGGGGTTACCGCATCGAGCCCGAGGAAATTGAAGCGGTCCTCATGCAACATACCGCAGTCCATGAAGCAGTTGTGGTGCTCCACGAACAGTGCGGAGGAGACAAACACCTTGTAGCCTACGTGACCACTTCCGAGGACGATGTCGGATTGCGGAGATTCCTGCAGGCACGGCTGCCAAAACACATGATTCCAGCGGTATTTGTTCCGCTTAACCGGCTACCCCGCTCGGCGAATGGAAAGATTGACCACAAGGCTTTACCTGCACCACCCAAGATGATGCGGATGGAAGACCGGATAGTAGCTCCCCGGAATCCGGTTGAAGCGCAACTCGCGGAATTGTGGACAGCTGTACTCGGGCTGCCGCAAGTGAGCATTACCGACAATTTTTTTGACCTCGGCGGTCATTCGTTGTTGGCAACCCAGTTGCTGTCCAGGTTACGGACAGCGATGGGAATCGAGATCCCGCTCCGTACACTTTTTGAAACACCGACGATTGAAGGGCTTGCCGCCGCACTGGAAAATTACGAACCGATTTCCATGAACGCTCAGCCCCAGATTCAACGACGTATTTTTAAGGATGTGGCATCCGAAATCGTACAGATGTCCGATGCTGAAGTAGACAAACTCTTGACGGCACTGCTCACTGAAGAAGCGGGTCAAAACCAGGATGAGGAAATCAATGAGTAACGTATCCAAAGGCGCGGCCGGTGCGCTCAGTCCGCTTCCATCTTCCCTTTCAGCAGAAGAAAAACGCAAACTGCTTATCCGTCTTCTTGAGAAAAAAACCAGCGGATCCCGGATCGCACCACTCTCCCATGCGCAACAGCGCCTTTGGTTTCTCGATCAGCTTGCTCCTGGCTCACCCTTCTACAATATGCCTGTGGCGTTGCGATTAACCATACCCCTGGACATTTCAGCCCTGGCACACGGTCTTGATGAAATTGTCCGGCGTCACGAAGCGCTGCGCACAACCTTTGCCGTTCAGAACGGGCAACAGGTGCAGATGATTGCGCCCCCACTTCACCTGGATATACCGGTAGTGGACTTGCAACATTTTGCTGACCCGGAGACAGAGGCGCGCCAGCAGGCAAACAAGGAGGCGCGAAACCCATTTGATCTTTCCATCGGACCCTTGATTCGCGCCAAGCTCCTGCGTCTGGCGCCCCAGGATCATGTGCTCCTGCTCACCTTGCATCACATCATCGCTGATGGCTGGTCTTTGGGAATCCTGTTTCGAGAGCTGACAACTCTTTATGTTGCTTTTACCAAGGGTGATCCATCACCTCTGCCTGATCTCCCGATCCAATATGCCGACTATGCCGTGTGGCAGCGCCAGTGGCTGGAAGGTAATGTTTTACAGGGACAACTCGCATACTGGAAGCGCCAATTGGCAAATCTTCCGGTCCTGGATCTGCCAACTGATCTCCCCCGGCCGACGATCTCCTCTTTTCGTGGCGCCCGCCGTTTTTTTACCCTGTCCGAAGACATTGTTCAACCGCTGGCGGCGCTCGGCCGTGCAACAGGCACGACAATGTTCATGACGCTCTTTGCGGCGTTTCAGGTGCTCCTTTACCGGTATAGTAGCCAGGAAGACTTTGCAGTCGGCGCGCCCATCGCCAGCCGGACCAGAACGGAAACCGAAGGACTCATCGGCTTCTTCGTCAACACACTGGTGTTGCGAGCCGACCTTTCAAACCAACCCAGTTTTCGCGAACTGCTGAAACGAACCCGCGAAACTACGCTGGCAGCATATGCCCATCAGGACCTGCCTTTTGAGCGTCTTGTCGAGGAAATTCACCCCTCTCGAGACGGTACGAAAAATCCACTCGTCCAGGTAATGTTCGCCCTGCAAAATGCCCCGAACCAATCCGTTTCCGTCACGGACTCTCAGATTGAAGTGTGGGAGGTGGAACGCGGCACCGCAAACTTCGATATGGTGGTTGATCTCTGGGAGCTGGGCAGAGAGCTGGGAGGCCGGATTGAATACAGTACGGAGCTATTCAATGCAGCGACCATCGAACGATTGCTCGGACATCTGAGAACACTTCTCGCCGCAGCCGGTACCACTCCAGACCAGAAAATTGGCCTGCTACCAATGCTGACGCATGCTGAACGCAAACAACTGTCAGACTGGAACGCAACGCAATGTGATTATCCCGCCATCACGATAGCTCACCTGTTCGAGGCTGTCGCGGCAAACGCACCTGACGCGCCAGCCATCACCTTCGGCAGTGAGCAATTGACTTACCGCGAATTAAATGCACGTGCCAACCAAATTGCCCGCTACCTGAATCGTCTGGGTGTTGGCAGCGAATATTTGATTGGCATATATCTCGAACGCTCCGCTTCATTGATTACGGCCATGCTCGGCATTCTCAAAGCCGGGGCGGCCTATTTGCCGCTTGATATTTCATATCCGGAGAAACGGCTCGCATTCATGATCAGCGATGCGCAACCACGTGTAGTGCTGACACAGCAGGAGCTCGCGGGAAATCTCCCTCAAATCAGCACCAAGATCGTTTGCCTGGATACCGTGATTATCGGCGAGGAAAGCATTGCCAATCCCGTTTCTCCTGCCTTACCGATTGATACCGATGACCTGGCCTATGTGATGTATACATCGGGATCAACCGGGAAGCCGAAAGCGATTGAAATTTTGCAACGCGGTGTAAACAGGCTGGTATGCAACACGAACTACATCCGCATCACGCCGGACGACCGCATCGCACAGGCCTCCAGCGTGTCCTTTGATGCCGCCACCTTCGAGATCTGGGGAGCACTCCTCAATGGAGCCCATCTTATTGGCCTGCCTAAGGAAGTCGCCTTATCGTCTTCGGAACTCGGCGCTTTCCTGCAGCAACACAAGATAACGACTCTGTTCTTGACTACCGCCGTATTCAATCAGACCGCCCGGGAATGTCCCGAGGCCTTTCTGTCTCTCAAGAATCTGCTCTTCGGAGGCGAAATGGCCGATCCCAAATGGGTACGGGAAGTGCGTATGCATGGAGCGCCTTCGCGTCTGCTCCATGTCTACGGTCCGACAGAATGCACCACATTCGCCACCTGGTATTTGGTGGAGACCGTTTCATACGATGCCGTCACGGTTCCGATCGGACATCCGGTTTCGAATGCCACCGCTTATATACTCGATAAAAACCGGCAGCCTGTTCCCATCGGGATCCCGGGTGAGCTTTTTATCGGCGGACCTGGAATTGCCCGCGGCTTCTTGAATCACCCGGAGCTGACAGCCGAACGTTTCATCCAATCTCCCTTTGGACGTCTATATTGCACGGGGGACATCGTTCGATATGAGCCCGATGGCAGCATAGCGTTTCTCGGCCGCCGGGACTCACAAGTAAAACTGCGAGGGTTTCGTGTGGAGCTTGAGGAGATTCAAGCGGTTCTCTCGCGACATCCCGCCATCCAGGAAGCCGTTGTCACGTTTAGGGAGGACACGCCAGGAGATAAACGCATCGTCGCCTATCTGGTTGCGAAAGCCGACGATGCAATCACGAGAGCGGAGCGCATCGGCGAGTGGCAGAAGATTTACGATGATGTCATCTACGAAAATATCGATAACCAGGAGATTGCTCGGCAAGATCCAGGTTTTAATATTATTGGGTGGAAGAGCACATACACAGGGCAGGAAATTTCTCCCGCCGAAATGCGCGAGCAGGTTGATCAGACGACCGAGCGGCTTTCAGCACTGGGTTCGAACAATGTTCTGGAGATAGGCTGCGGAACCGGGCTCCTGCTATTTCGCATGGCTCCTGACTGCCGTCGCTATTGGGCTACTGACTTCTCCAGGACTGCCCTTGATTATGTGCGACGGCAGTTGGACTCCGAACTGGCGCATCAGACGGTTAGACTCTTTCTGCAACCAGCCCATGACTTCACCGGCATCGCGGATGAGCGCTTTGATACAATCATCCTTAATTCGGTAGTTCAGTATTTTCCCGATATCGAATATCTGGTCCGCGTAATCAAACAGGCGGTTTCCCTCTTGAGGACAGGCGGAAACCTGTTTATAGGTGATGTGCGCAACCTTGCCCTGCTTGAGGTGTTCCATACGGCCGTTGAGCTTGAGCAAGCAGCGGCAACGATGCCCGCGCAAGAATTGTGCAGGCGGATTCGCCGCCGTGTAGCCCACGAGCATGAGCTCGTCATCGATCCTGCATTCTTTTTCGCGTTACAGCATGAAGTACCCCAAATTGGGAGGGTCAGCATCCACCTGAAGCGCGGCCGTTACCATAATGAACTGACTCGGTTCCGTTATGACGCGGTCTTGCAAGTTTCCAATGAGTGCGTCGCTATCGCTGGCAAGCAATGGAACTGGTCCCGGGACGGATGGAGCATCCCAAAGCTGCAGCAAGCGCTACTTGCGACAAAATCCCTGAATTTGGAAGAAGATCTACTCGTCTTCGAACACGTACCGAATGCACGAACCTGGCAAGACGCTGAAGTAGCTCGGCAGCTACATCAGGATAATAACCCGATCACCGTAGGCGAATTGCGCAACAAGATACGTGAAACACGGAATCCCGGAATTGATCCCGAGCAATTCTGGTCGATGACCGACGACATCCCTTATACGGTTGAAATAAGCTGGGCAGCGGGATACCCGGATGGTGGTTACGATGTCATATTCCGGCGCGAGGAAGTAGCATCCCCCGCTTTTTCCCCGCCAAAAAACCATATGGGAGAACCGTTAAACCGATATGCGAATAGCCCGCGGCAAGCAGTGCTTCACAAAACGCTGGCACCGGAACTTCGTGAGTTTCTGAAACTGCGTCTCCCAGACTACATGATCCCGTCGGCGATGGTTTTCCTCGAAACCTTGCCACTTACTGCCAACGGAAAAGTGGATCATCAAGCACTTCACGCACCTGACGGCGACCGGCCAGCGCTGACCAATAGCTACATTGCACCGCAAAACGCCCTCGAAACCCTGCTTACAAACTTATGGGCAAAGATCCTGGGCCTGGAACGGGTGGGTGTAAACGATAGCTTCTTTGACTTAGGGGGCCAGTCACTGCTGGCTACTCAGCTCCTCTCCCGGATCAACGAACTTCTAAAAATCCAGATTCCACTGAAAACGCTATTTGCAAAACCTGCTGTCGCAGATTTTTGCGTTGCGATTTTGTCCGAAGCGGGCCTTGGCACACAGCGGACCGCCGAGTTGCTGTTGGCCATCAGCAATATGCCCGAAGAGGATGCAACCCGGTTGCTGGCGATCCGGAAACAGGAAACATCCAGATGACATCATTCACCGAAGGATTCACCAAGGGACTTGACTCACTCTCACCTCAAAAACGCGCCTTGCTAGAACTTCTGCGGCAGGAAGAGCCCGAACACATGGCGCGAGACCGTCCGATTACGAGTCGGTGTGTTTTCAGTCCCTCGCCACAATCCGCCGCACAACGCCGCTTATGGGTACAGGAGCAGTTGCACCCAGGCTCATCCATATACACTATACCCATGGTTCTCCATCTGACAACGGTGGACAGGTCCATTCTCGCGGATACCCTGAACGAAATCGTCCGCCGCCACGAAACCTTGCGAACCACATTTTCAATGGAGGATGGAGAGCCTGTTCAGGTGATCGTACCGCATTTGCCGATCGAGCTGCCGATGGCTGATCTTGAACGCCTATCGCCCGAGGAACAGACAACGGCAATGAACTGGCACATCGGTGAGGAAGCCCGGCGCCCATTTCATCTTGCTACCGGCCCGCTGTTCCGGGCCAGTTTGCTACGTCTTGGCTCGCACAACCATCGCCTGTTGCTCACCATTCACCACATCGTTGCCGATGGCTGGTCGCTGGGAGTCTTATTCAGCGAGCTCACGGCGATCTATTCCGCGTTCGCCGCAAAACAGGCTTCGCCGTTGCCGGAATTACCAATCCAATACGCCGACTACGCAGTTTGGCAACAGCAATGGCTAAAAAGTAATGAGGCGCAAGAACAGGCCAGCTATTGGAAACGCCAGTTAACCGGTTTGCCGGTGCTCAATCTGGCTACAGACCATCCAAGACCCTCTTTTTCCAGCTTTTCAGGCGCCCGGCAATGCGCCATGCTTTCACGAGAGTTGACGGCTGGTCTTGAAGCACTTGGTCAGCATGAGGGCATTACCCTGTTCATGACTCTGTTGGCAGCTTTTCAGGTTTTGCTCCAACGTTTAGGTGGCCAGAATGATTTCGCGATCGGCACTCCCATCGCAAACCGGACCCATGCGGAAACCGAGAATCTGATCGGCTTCTTCCTGAATACGCTCGTCCTCCGTGCCGACTTGAGCGGCGACCCGCGATTCCGTGATCTGCTGGCACGGGTGCGTGAGATGACGCTCGCCGCATATGCCCGGCAAGAGTTACCGTTTGAGCATGTCATGGAAACACTGCATCCATCCCGGGATCCTGGCCGTACGCCTCTATTTCAGGTGTTTTTTAATGTCCTCAACTTTGCTGATGAACGCCTTAACCGTCCGGGATTGACAGGCGGCGAACCGATCCCAGATGATTTCGCACAGTTTAATCTCACGCTCTATGCCGGAAAGGACCAGGATCAACTGCAATTACAGCTCGTCTATTGCACGGATTTATTCGAGAGCGCTACCATAACGCGCCTGCTTGAGCATTTCAGAATCTTGCTGACCGGCATTCATTCGAATCCGGACAAGCGTATTTCCGCGCTACCTTTTCTGACGGAGGAAGCGCGACGGAAACTCACTATCAAGCAGAATCGGATCCTGCCAAATCAGGCATTCAAACCTTTCCCCAGAGAAGCTGTGGAACAATCCGTTACGGAACGTTTCGCCCAGCAGGTGCGGCTAAACTCCAAACAGACCGCGGTGCGGTCCCGAGGCGTGGAGTGGACCTACCGGGAACTTGAAGAGCGCGCTGATGCTGTCGCTCGCGCAATTCGCAAAAAGACCCTTGCCGTGGAGAAATCCCGCGTCGCGCTGCTCTGTGATCATGATGCACCAATGATAGCGGCGATACTGGGCAGCTTGAAAAGCGGCCATGCGTATGTCCCGCTGGACGCAGCCCATCCCCGTGAACGGCTCATCGCGATTCTCGATGACGCACAGGTAGCCGCCCTGGTGACCGACAAGCACAACCTGTCGCTCGCGACCGGGATCGCGTCCGGACTACTGGTAGTGATGGACGACGATACCTTTGCTGGAGAAGAACACGTTCTTCCCCCGGTTGGCCCGGATTCGATTGCCTACATCTTATATACATCCGGCTCGACCGGTAAGCCAAAAGGGGTGTTACAGAACCATCGCAATATACTTCACCACATCTGCGCCTACACCAATAATCTGCATATTGACGCCGTGGATAGGCTTGCCCTCCTGGCCTCCTATGGCTTCGATGCAGCAGTAATGGATATCTACGGCGCATTGCTGAATGGCGCTACACTTTGCCTATTCGATATTCGAAACGAAGGACTGGCAACGATTCCGGATTGGCTGAATGACGAGCGAATCTCCATTTATCACTCTACACCCACGGTGTATCGCCAAATGATGCGATCCATGGACAGGAATGAGCAACTGAATGGACTCCGGCTGGTGGTTCTCGGCGGCGAGGCGGTGTATCCAGCCGATCTTGATTTATACTGGCAGCACTGCCCGTCCGAATGTTTGTTTGTCAATGGTCTGGGCCCTACCGAGTCAACTGTCACGCTCCAGTATTTTCTGGATCACCGGCCCTCCGCGGTTTCTGTAGCGCGCTACTCGGTGCCGGTCGGGCATCCAGTAGAAAACACCGATGTCCTGCTCCTCAATGAGAGTGATGAACCCGTGGATCTTTATGGCATCGGTGAAATTGTCATCCGAAGTCGGCATGTCGCGCTTGGCTACTGGCGCCGTCCGGAACTCACCCGGGCCCGGTTCCGGCCCGATCCCACGGACCGCAGCCGGCGCATGTACTACACGGGCGACCTGGGGCGTCTTCTGCCGGATGGCGCCATCGAATTCGTAGGACGCAGAGACCAACAGCTCAAGATTCGGGGGCACCGCGTGGAATGCGGCGAAGTCGAGACTGCCTTGCGCCGGCATACCGCTGTCGCTGAAGCCCTCGTAGTAGCGCAAACGCGTTCCCCAAACGACATGGTGCTCGTCGCGTATGTCGTTTTTCACCAAAAGCAGGGTAATCATGCCGACGATCTGAAAACCTTCGCTCGCACGCTGCTTCCCGATCATATGGTGCCGGCCTCCATTGTGCCGCTTCCTGATTTACCCTTGACTATCAATGGCAAGGTGGATCACGATGCTTTACCTCTACCGGACTTTAATATCGTGTCCAATGTAGAACCATTGGCGCCACGAAACCCCCTGGAAGCACAGCTCGCGTCATTGTTGGCGAATGTGCTGGACATGCGACAGGTCGGGGTTCTGGATAATTTCTTCGAACTGGGGATGCATTCGCTCATGGCGATGCAATTCCTGGCGCGCATCCGGCCTGCACTGCATGTGGAAGTCCCTCTCCGGGCGATCTTCGAAACACCGACGGTGGCCGGTCTGGCTCAAGCGATTGAACAAATGCCCCGGGCAAGCACACCGGAGCAGGCTATCATGCGTGTTCCACGCGAAAATTATCGAGTGCGGGAAGATGAAAATTGAATCGCCAACCGTTCCATCC
>JBDTKY010000064.1:0-55898 GCA_039935055.1 Nitrosospira sp. | reverse complement strand
TCAACCTCACCCGGACGTGCACGCTGCAAAACTTGTATTCGCATGATTACCTGATGACCGGAATTTTCCAGGAGATTACTGATCCCGTTATGTCGACCCTATCGCCGGTCATACCATCCATTGATGTGGTAATTCCAGTCTATAATGCGCCCGTGCTGACGCGGCGCTGCATCGATTCGGTGGTTGCCTGCCTTGGCCGGTCCATCCGGTATATTTATATTCAGGATGATGCTTCCGAGGCTGAGACGCGCGAGATGCTCGATAACATGTCGTATGAGTGCGTCCGTGTTCATCATGCCCAGGAGAATCAGGGCTTCGGCGCATCGGTAAACGCAGCAATTAATCGCTCCGACGCATCTCATATACTGGTACTCAATTCGGATACGATGGTAAGTGAAGATATACTGCCTCGCCTATGTGCGGCGCTTGCGGCTGACCCGCAGCTAGCCGTCATTATTCCCGCCGGCAACGACTATGCCAGGGACAATCTGGACCGATATGTGCGCGAGCCCGGTGACTACATACGTACACACCGTCTCCGAGGCCACGCGTTCCTGATCCGGCGCCACGTTCTCCTTGAAATCGGAGGCTTCGATCCCGCATTCGGCCGCGGTTATTATGAAGATATAGATCTTGGCCGTCGGCTAAATCTGCTCGGTTGGCATCTGGGCGTGCATCCTGACGCCCATATATACCATGAAGGTGGTGGATCGTTCGGTCGCGGCCGTTCTTTCAGGGAACTGGTACGGCGCAACCGTAACCTTTACTTTTCACGCTATCCTAACGCATCGCTTAATGTCCTGCTTCTCTCGGACAATTGCCCCCTGACGCATTTTCCCTCAAGTCTTCTTGATGCGTTCGATTACGTATTTTACGAAGGAGGCTACGTCCATTGGCTTACGCCGCAACCGGCGCGATTACTTCTCTGTTTGCAAATGCGCAATTATGCCATGGGCCTGGAGGCGGTGATAAGGCTTCTGCTGCGCGGTTGGCGTACGGACAGGCGCATTTCCGAGGTATGGATTTTGCCCGGCGCCCCGCGCCTGCTGCGCGCATTGCTCGTTGTTTGGGCACGTGCCTGCGGGCTTAAAGTGTTATCGTGGGAAAAAGAGCCAGCAGCGCAGGATCTCGCTCCCAGGGTGCCTTCAAAATAGGCTTGGGTGGATTCTGGATGAGATAGAAGGAAGGTTCCGCGAATACTTTTATATCCACTGATCGAGAAGAAAATGCGCGTAACCATACTTGGATGCACCGGCGGCATAGCGACGGATTTAAGAACCACTTGCCTGATGCTTGACGACGATATTCTGGTTGATGTGGGTACCGGCGCGGGCGATTTAACGATGAACCAGATGCTGCGTATCAACACAGTATTTCTTACGCATTCGCATCTCGACCACGTAGCACTGCTGCCGATGCTGGCTGACGTTGTGGGGCCACGCCGGGATACGCCGCTCACAGTTTATGCCTTGCCAGAAACCATCGCCATACTCAAGCAGGATATATTCAATTTTCGACTTTGGCCGGATTACACTGCCTTGCCTTCGCCCGACAAACCCTACGTCGTATTCCAATCCATTGCAGCGGGACAAATGGTGGAATTATTGGGAAGGAAAATCACTCCGCTACCGGCACGGCATGCCGTGCCGGGCGTGGCCTATCAACTCGACAGCGGCACGGCTAGTTTTGTCTTCAGTGGCGACACGGCGTACCACGAGCCGTTCTGGAACGCGCTAAATTCGATCAATAACCTGCGCTATCTGATGATCGAAGCAACGTTTCTCAATGACAACAAGGCAGGGGCCGAGGCTTCCGGCCATATGCATCCGGAACTGCTGGCGCGGGGGTTAAAGCGCCTCAACAAGACCGTTCGTCTTCTGATCACCCACATGGAACCGGGTAATGAGGACGCTACGATGGCGGAAATTCAGACAGCAGCAGGCGATTTCAACCCGGAGCGATTGAGACGTGGGCAGATATTCGAATTTTAAGGTATTTAATTTTACTACAACCATTTCTTCCAGCGAAATAGGGCCAGCATTCCCGCGCTGATTGCTGCCATTGCCCCCATCACCGCGAAAAATCCCCAATCCCATTCGAGCCCCGGCAAATATTTAAAATTCATGCCATAGATGCCGGCAATCAGGGATAGCGGCATAAATATGGTGGTAATGACGGTGAGAACTTTCATTACCGTACTGATACGGTAGCTTACGCTGGATATATAGATGTCGAGCATGCCTGCGGTCAGGTCGCGCAGAGACTCAACCGACTCGATGATGTGAATGGTATGATCGTATACGTCTCGTAGATAAAGTAATGTATTGCGGGTAAACAACGGCGAATCCCCCCGTTGCAAAGAACTGATAACTTCTCGTAGCGGCCACAGTGATTTTCGTAGAAAAACACCTTCACGCTTTAGACGGTAAATTGAATGCAGGGTACTTGGCCGAGGATTGGCTATCAGTTCGGATTCCAATGCTTCCGTTTTCTCATCGAGCCGTTCAAGAATGACGAAGTAGCCGTCCACAATGGCGTCAATTAAACCATACATCAGAAAATCCGCGCCCGCCTTTCTGATCTGGCCTTTATCTGAATGCAAGCGTTCGCGCACCGCCCCGAATTGAACGCCATCCGTTTCAAGAAACGATAGCACGAAATTTTTCCCCAATATCAGACTGATCTGATCAGAATCTATTCTTTCTTCCGGCCCCTTATTTTCATAAGCGAAGGTTTTTAGCACCACATAGAGGTAATCACCGTAATCTTCCAGCTTTGAGCGCTGCTCGGTATTAAATATGTCCTCCAGCACCAGCGGATGAAGATTAAAACACGCGCCGATTTGCTCCATTACGGCGGTATCCCCTAACCCGTGAACGTTGAGCCACGTGGTGCCGCGTGCGAGCTTAATCTTATCAGCCAGGTTAGCAGCAGTTACTTCAGATCCGCGCACACCACTTTCGTCGTAGTTCAACAGAATAATGTGGGGGGTAGCGGTTGTTTTTTTGCCGATATGCACCAGCGTCCCCGGCGGCAATCCTGCTTTAGTAGACCTCTTTTTGGAATGAGATGCCATCGGCTTTATCGGATTATGCGCTAGTCGTGCTTCTGGCAGCTTTATCCGCTCTGCAAGCGTTATTATCCCCCAGTTTCCCCTCCTTTATACGGAAATTGAAACCGAAGGTGACCCATTCTTCAATTTCGGCAGACAGCGCAGTATCGGTTAACGGGTTGCGTTCCATCCATCCCTCTTCGATGAACAGTTCGAATTCTGTATTGCTCATGCGCACTTCCAATTTAGGCAACTCGATATCACTGCGGCTGCGATGAAACAACGTTGCCAGGCGTAGCGCGAACAGCAGCGCAAAATCCGTCGGTTCGACAATAGACTCTCGTGCTTTACCGATAACACCCCGATGAGCAAGTGTAAGCAAACTCAGACGCTTTTGTTCCATTCTTGAGAAACCGGGCATGTCAGCGTTACCGAGAATATATGCGGAATGTTTGTGATAGCTGGAATGGGCTACTGAAATGCCGACTTCATGCAGTCGTGCCGACCACGAAAGGAAATGCAGCATTTCTTCCGCTTCATCAGGGAATTCCGCCAGCAACTGTTTGCCCAGCAATAAGGCAAACGATTCCACCCGCTTTGCCTGTGCAGAATCTACCCGGTAGCGCTGCATGAATTGTCTCACCGTCACTTCGCGCATATCCTGATTATGGAAGCGCCCCAACAAATCATAGAGGACACCTTGACGCAAGGCTCCCATGGCTTGGGACATACGGCGGATACCCAGCTCGGAAAACGCGGCGGACATGATGGCAAAACCACCGGGGATGACAGGCGCCCGATCAGCACGTAGTCCGGCAATTTCCAGCTTTTTAATATCGCCAACTTTGAGGAGATGGTCGCGAAAACAGCCCAGTCCTTCTGAAGTGATGTCCCCAGCGTTGCTGCCATCACCGAAATTGTTCAGCTTTATAATTTCACCCAGCGCGCGTGCTGTGCCGGATGAGCCAAATGCGTCTTGCCAGTGGGCACCTGAGAATTCGGCGGCAATAGCCTGCACCTCGCTGCGCGCGGCAAGCTCAGCCCGCCTCATAGCGCCCTTGGTAATTTTGCCGTCGGGGAAATAGCGCAAACTGTAGCTGACACAGCCCATGTAAAGACTCTCGAGCTTTGTCGGTTTTAGATGGCGGCCAATAATAAATTCGGTAGAACCGCCACCGATGTCCATAACCAATCGGTCATCACTAGAAGCTGGCAGACTATGAGCGACGCCCAGATAGATCAGCCGTGCTTCCTCGCGCCCGGCAATAACCTCAATGGGGAATCCAATCGCTGCTTCGGCTTGCTTTAGAAAGGCTGATGCGTTCTTTGCTACTCGCAGTGAATTTGTGCCGACTGCGCGAACTGCGTGCGGTGGAAAGCCCCGCAGACGCTCACCAAAACGTTTGAGGCACTCCAAAGCACGTACCTGGGAGTCCTCATCCAGCCGCTTGTCGGCGGTAAGTCCGGCAGCAAGCCGTACCATTTCGCGTAAGCTATCTAGCGGATAAATCTGCTTTCCTACTACTCGCGCTACTTGCAGACGAAAGCTATTAGAGCCAAGATCCACTGCTGCGAGGGTGGAGTATTCGAGCATGGGGTTTATTCCCTTACTTCGCGCTCGATCTCTTCAACAGTCACATGCCGGACATCTCTGCCCTTTACCATATAGATCACATATTCCGACATGTTCTTGGCGTGATCGCCAATGCGCTCAATTGCTTTGGCTATAAACAGGATTTCAAGGGCAGTAGAGATTTTGCGTGGATCTTCCATCATGAAAGTGATGAGCTGACGCATGATAGAGCGGAATTCTTCGTCTACCTGTTCATCTTGGCGCACGACCCGGGCCGCTGCCGTCAGGTCTAAACGGGCAAATGCATCCAGCGATTTGTGCAGCATTTCCAATGCGATGTTGGCGACATGTCTGATTTCCACGAAGCGTGGCATATGCATGCGATCAGTTTCGTAAATCAGCTTTGCCATGCGCGCGATCTTTTCGGCTTCATCGCCAATACGCTCCAGATCGGTAATGGTCTTGATGACCGTCATAATCATGCGTAAATCGCCAGCTGCAGGCTGTCGGCGCGCGATGATCTGGCTACAGATTTCGTCTATCGACACTTCCATCGCATTCACGCGATGGTCATCAGCAATAATATTTTCGATTAGACTCTCGTTACCGCTGGTAAGCGCCTCAATGGCTTTCTCAATCTGCTCCTCTACAAATCCACCCATATGTAACACGCGCGTGCGCACCGCCTCAAGGTCGGCGTCAAACTGCTTAGAGATATGTTCACTGCTAGCCATTGCATACCTTTTGAACAGTTAAAAGCAGAGAATGATACGCGCCGGTTGTGACAGTTTTGTTGCTGATCCCATTAGATAACAATCGTCCGGATACCATCATTGATACCCAGCAGCAACACATCGGCGCCGCGTTTCGCGAATAGACCATTGGTTACTACACCCGTTATGTGATTGAGCGTCGTCTCCAGTTCAGCCGGATTCAAAATTTGTAAGCCATGCACGTCCAGAATTATGTTGCCATTGTCAGTGGTAAATCCTTGGCGTAACATGGGCTGTCCGCCCAGTCGCGTTATCTCACGTGCCACATAGCTGCGGGCCATCGGGATTACTTCTACCGGCAGTGGAAATTTACCAAGCACTTTTACAAGCTTACTCTGATCGGCAATACAGATAAATTTTTTCGCCACGGCCGCGACGATTTTCTCGCGCGTCAGCGCCCCCCCCCCACCTTTTATCATAGCGAGATGCTCAGTGATTTCGTCGGTGCCATCTATATAAACCGGGAGTATATCAACACTGTTTAAGTCGATAACCTCGATTCCATGCCCGTCAAGGCGCTGAGCGGTCGCCTCTGAACTTGCCACCGCTCCCTCGATTTTATGCTTGATCTTGGCCAATTCATCTATGAAGTAATTTGCGGTGGACCCAGTACCCACACCGACCACGCAACCGGCGGGAACATATTGGATAGCGGCCTGTGCGGCTGCGCGTTTTTGTTCGTCTTGCGTCATGATGTATTTTGTAAATAGAAATAAGTAACCGTCTGTCAGGATAATCCTATCCATCAATTTTAACAATGAATCTGATGTTTAGGGCATCTACGGCATGCTAAAATCCGCAGTCCCCAACATTCCAGAACGCACACTGCGATGAAAAACAGCTACCTCGAACGAATTCTGACCGCTCAGGTTTATGATGTGACGACGGAAAGCCCGTTGGAACTGGCGCCGAATTTGTCTGCGCGCATGCACAACCGGCTACTGCTGAAGCGGGAGGATATGCAGCAGGTATTTTCTTTCAAAGTGCGTGGTGCCTACAATAAAATGGTTAAGCTTTCTTCCGCCGCGCTCAAGCGTGGAGTGGTGACAGCTTCTGCCGGCAACCATGCGCAGGGAGTAGCGCTCGCGGCGCAACGGTTGAATTGCCGTGCCACTATCGTAATGCCTGTTACCACACCGCAAATCAAGATGCAGGCGGTAGAGGCGCGCGGCGCGACAGTGGTGACTCACGGTGATTCCTATGACGAGGCGTATGCTCGCGCACTTGAATTGGCGACAGAGGAACGTGCGACTTTTGTGCATCCTTACGATGATCCCGACGTCATAGCGGGACAGGGTACCATCGGAATGGAGATCCTGCGTCAGCATACCGGCGCGATCTACGCCATATTTGCGCCGATAGGTGGCGGCGGACTTATTTCTGGTATCGCCGCATATGTAAAAAGGTTGTATCCGGAAGTCAAAATTATCGGAGTCGAGCCGATCGATGCCGATACTATGTACCAATCGCTACGAGCGGGACGCCGAGTCAAGCTCGCCCACGTAGGATTATTTGCGGATGGTGTGGCGGTTAAGCAGGTGGGGGTGGAAACTTTCCGCCTGTGTCGTGAGCTGGTGGATGAAATCATACTGGTGGATACCGACGCCATTTGTGCCGCGATCAAGGATGTGTTCGAGGACACTCGCGCCGTCCTGGAGCCGTCCGGAGCACTCTCCATCGCCGGTGCGAAGGCATACGTCAAGCGTGAGAAGATTCGCGATAAAAATCTGATTGCAATTGCCTCGGGTGCCAACATGAACTTCGACCGGCTGCGTCATATTTCCGAACGGGCGGAGCTGGGCGAGCGGCGGGAAGCGGTGATGGCGGTAACCATTCCCGAGGAGCCCGGAAGCTTCAAGAAATTTTGCACCATGCTGGGAACAAAAAGCATCACTGAATTCAATTACCGTTATGCCGACCCGAAAGAAGCGCACGTATTCGTCGCCGTATCGGTACGCAACCGGGATGAAGCGGCAAAATTGATCAGGAGTCTGGAGAAAAGCGGCCTGCGCACCGAGGATTTGACTGACAATGAAATGGCAAAACTTCATATACGTCATCTGGTGGGAGGACGCGCCCGTGATGTAAAAAATGAGCTCCTCTATCGTTTTGAATTTCCCGATCGCCCCGGAGCCCTGATGAAATTTCTGAATAGCATGAGCCATCACTGGAATATCAGCTTATTCCATTACCGCAACCATGGCGCTGACTACGGTCGAGTGCTGGTGGGCATGGAGGTGCCGCCTGAAGAGAAAGCCGAATTCAAAGCATTTCTCAAGCAGCTTGAGAACCATTATTGGGATGAGACAAATAATCCGGCGTATAAATTATTCCTGGGATAGATACCAATACGAATTTCCATATCAGGCTTAGCGGCTCAAGGGCACATATTAACGCTTGAGTTTTAGCGGGATAGGATATTCAGCGGTGCTGCGACTGCCCATCTCGGCGTGTTCAATAAAAGACGCCGGTTCTCACTCAATAAACAATCTCGGAAACGATCGTAGACGAATATGAGAATAGGTAATATGTTTGTAAATCCCATCATGAAAGGGAAATCATATTAATGGGCGGCGCATCAGAATACATAAACCAGGCGATATTCGCTGTAGTGGGCGTCCTGTTGTTGATTATTTTGAGCTTAAGCGACGTGCATGCCAATAGCTTAAAGAATCTGTTCAAGGAAAGCGGCATGGAAATTGGCGGTTGGATCAATGGTGGAGCAACTTACAATGCGAATAACCCATCCGATGGTTTCAATGGTGCTGTTACTTTTGCGGACCGGGCTAATCGATTTCAGTTGAACCAGTTCAATTTATTTATACAGCGTGCCGTACCATCAGAAGGCACAGGATGGGATATTGGGGGCCGTTTCGATTTTCTGTTTGGCACGGACGCCATCTATACCCAGGCTTTCGGTATTTCGGCATTCGACGAGAATACCGGGGAGCCTTCGAACAGGGGTAACTGGGATCTCAATTTGTGCTGTAAATCGACTCGCACCTACGGTATCGCACTCCCGCAGGCATATTTGGAGGCTTACGTGCCGATCGGTAATGGCCTCAATATCAAGGCCGGGCATTTTTATACGCCGCTTGGTTATGAAACGGTCCCCGCTCCCGACAATTTTTTCTATACCCATGCCTATATCCTTAACAGCGGCGAGCCGTTTACTCATACGGGATTGTTGGGCAACTATACAGTCAATGCAAACTGGTCTGTTCTAGGCGGCGCAACCACGGGCAGCGCCACCGGTGGTTGGGACGGAGGCTTTGATAAACAGTTGGATAATTGGGGCGGTTTAGGTGGCGTCCTTTGGAGCAGCGACGATAAAAGAACCTCAGCCACTATCGGCGGGACCTATGGGCAGACTGCGACAAACGACCCCTGGATCATGTATAGCGTCGTCCTGCAGCATCGGGTCACGCCTAGAATCCATATGGTCGTGCATCACACCCATGGCTGGGCAGCTAATATCAGCCTGCCAGGAGGAATCCAGAATGCAGAATGGTATAGCATCAACACGCACTTAACATATGACCTTCTCCATGATTTGTCCGTGGGCATACGCGCTGAACGGTTCACCGATCGAAACGGTTGGCGGGTCTTCTCACCTTACCGGATACTTTCTGCGCTTAATAACAAGGGTGTCAGTTATGCGGGCAACATTCCTTTTATCAGCGCGCCCGCTGATTATTACGCGGTCACGCTGGGTATGAATTGGAAACCGGCCAAAAGGCTGAAAGTTGAGTGGAAGCCGATGCAGAAGGTGAATATTCGGCCAAATATTCGTTATGACCGAGCGGACGGGATTGATATGGCATTCCGGCCGTTTGATGGCAGGAAAGATCAATTTCTGTTCTCGCTGGATGCCACGATCCCCTTCTGATTTGGATAACCATGACCGGGATATATATTGCTACCCAAAATGGCAACTTACGATGAAATGATGTTTTTTTTTGAGGGAATGTTAGCGGATTGATACCGTATTACATACACCAAAAAAATATCAATGTATTTTATTTTCTATCAAATCCTTAAGTCCAGGGAACTAAGGAAATTCATAAATGAAACGTCTGCCAAAATGCAGAAGCCAGATGATGCTTGTCGTAGCAGGCAGTCTGTTATCAATTGTTATGAATTCAAGTAACGCTTATGCTGATACCTTATTAAATCTATTTAAAGATAGCGGCCTCAAGGTCGGAGGCTGGATTAATGCTGGAGCAACTTACAACCCAGGTAATCCAGCCAATGGATACAATGGCTCCGTTACTTTCGCTGATCGAGCCAACCGATTTCAGCTGAATCAATTTAATTTATTTATACAGCGTACCGTGGTAACCGAAGGCAAGGCGTTCGATATCGGCGGTCGTTTTGATTTTATGTTCGGTACGGATGCGATTTATACCCAAGCTTTCGGTATTCCTCCTTCTGACGTGAATTCCGGGCAGCCAATGAACAGGGGAAATTGGGATCTTAATTTGTGCTGTTCGTCGACACGCACTTACGGTATCGCGCTCCCGCAAGCTTATGTGGAAGCTTATATTCCCGTCGGTAACGGCCTGAACCTCAAGGCGGGCCATTTTTACTCACCAACCGGTTATGAGACGGTCCCGGCTCCTGACAATTTCTTCTATACCCATGCCTATACCTTTAATAATGGTGAACCGTTTACTCATGTCGGACTGGTGGGCAACTACGCGGTCAATAAGAACTGGTCTCTCATGGGTGGCGCAATCACTGGCAGTGCCACGGGTGGATGGGATGGCACTTTTGATAAACAATTGGGCAACTGGGGTGGTTTGGGCGGTATTACCTGGACCAGTGATGATATGAGAAGCTCGATTAATATCACAGGTACTTACAGCGAAACTTCCACACGAAGCAATAAACCCTGGGGTATGTACAATGTTGTACTGCAACATAGGATTACCCCTAAAACGCACCTGGTTTTGCACCATGTCCAGGGTTATGCTGGAGGGGTCCTGCTGAACGGATCACCCAAGAATGCTGAATGGTATAGCATCAACACGCATTTGTATTATGATCTCCTGAATGACTTATCTATAGGTATTCGTGGTGAGTGGTTTCGTGATAGAGATGGTTTCCGTGTCTTTTCGCCATTTCGGGTGCTTGCTGCCACCGATAGCACAGGATCCAGTTTTGCGGGCAACTTCGTATCCACTGCTGCACCTGCTGATTATTACGAGGTCACGCTGGGCATGAATTGGAAACCGGCAAAAAGACTGAAGATTGACTGGAAACCGATGCAAAAGCTGAATATTCGTCCTAATATTCGTTATGACAGAGCAGAGGGTATCAATCAGTCATACAGGCCTTTCGATAGCAGAAAGGATCAATTTCTGTTTTCCCTCGATGCGATGATCCCTTTTTGATTCGGCCGTTCGAGCCATGCTGTGTAATTCTGTCGGAACTGAGTATCAACTGAGGGATGAATCTCGGTTTTTAATTGTGAGGATCCGCGAGTTATTATAAGAACCAAATCTGGATCAATTCTCAAGATATCTCAACTACTGCGTCAAGAATGAAGGAGCGTGTCGAGCTACGACCATAGCGATATATGAGAAGGACGGCTGCAGCCATTCGCTGAGGAAAGCAACACAAATCGAAAGTTCGTGGCGGTATGACACGTATGGCACGCATATTATTCGCATAAATATGACGATAATTCTTTGCTGATTAGAAATTTCATTGGTTCGTCTGCTTATTCACGTCCGAGTACTTGTAAACCAAATAATTAACAAAATATTAACGAAAATTTCACATATTATTGACATATGCCATGTTACGGTTAAAATGTAATACCTGTACTAATTGTAGTGTCTTTATCTAGGGGAAATCACACATGACATGCCTACAAAAAAACAGGGGCCAGATGGTATTTGCCTTCGTGGGCAGTCTTTTAGCGACGACTTTGGATTCAACCAATGCTCATGCTAATACCGCAATGGATCTATTTAAAAATAGCGGTATCAGAGTGGGGGGATGGATCAATGGCGGAGCCACTTTCAATCCAGGTCAGACTACCGGATTTAATGGGCCGGTCACTTTCGGTGATCAGGCCAATCGAGCTCAGTTGAATCAATTTAATATATTCGTACAGCGCGCTGTGGTGGCGGAGGGCAGCACATGGGATTTCGGGGGCCGTTTCGATTTCATGTTTGGTTCGGATGCCATTTTTACGCAGGCTTATGGGGTTCCGGCATTCGATGTGAATTCCGGCCAACCTTTGAACAGAAGTCATTGGGATCTCGATTTGTGTTGTGCTTCAACTCGTTACTACGGCATCGCACTTCCACAGGCGTATGCGGAGGCCTATGTGCCGGTTGGTAATGGCCTGAACGTCAAGGTCGGCCATTTTTATACGCCTATCGGTTATGAGTCGGTTCCGGCAACAGATAATTTCTTTTATACCCATGCCTACACCATGCAATATGGCGAACCCTTTACCCACACTGGCGTACTGGGTAACTATAAGATCAGTAATAATTGGTCCGTCATAGGGGCGACAACCACCGGTAGCGCTACCGGTGGTTGGGATGGCGGTTTTGATAAGCAGTTGGGTAACTGGGGTGGCATAGCTGGTATCACGTGGACCAGCGATGATATAGGAAGTTCGGCCAATCTCAGCGGAACCTACGGCCAGACTTCCACCCGAAGCAATGAACCTTGGGGGCTGTACAGCCTGGTGTTGAAACACAAAATTACCCCCAAAACTCATTTTGTTTTTCAACACGATCATGGTTATGCCGGCGGGGTTTTGTTGAATGGTGTGAATACGAATGCCCAGTGGTATGGCATCAACACACATCTGTACTATGACCTTACTCCTGAGTTATCCGTGGGTATGCGTGCTGAATGGTTCCGCGACAGGGACGGTTTCCGCGTCTTTTCGCCTGGCCGTGTGTCCGCCGCCACTAACAACCAAGGGTTTAGCTATGCTCTGGGATCGGGGCGCCTCGGCAATAGCACCAGCATGCCTGCCGATTATTACCAGATAACTGTGGGTATGAATTGGAAAGCGGCAAAGACACTCAAGATCGACTGGAAGCCGATGCAAAAATTTAATGTTCGTCCAAACGTTCGATATGACAACGCGGATGCTCTTCACGGAGCAGTTTACAAACCCTTTGGAGGTCATAAAGACCAGGTCGTGCTATCCCTCGATTTCATGTTGCCGTTCTGATTCAGGCGTAGGGCGGATCTTTGCCGGGACTCCTCGGCAAATCAGCTAACGCGATCATCTAATCGCAAAATCATTTTCATATGGGGAATCCCGGCATCCGTGAACTCATCCCCCACAGTCTGAAAACCAAATCTGGCATAAAATACCATAACGTACGTCTGCGCGTTTAAAGCTACCTGCGGCATATGCCGCTTTCTCGCTTCTTCTAGCAAGCGTAGCATTAGAGCACTTCCCACACCTTTACGCCGCCATTCCTTCAGCACCGCCATGCGGCCGATCATGCCACTCAGCAACAATCGGGCTGTGCCAACGGAATTTCCTGCCGAATCCATCGCAAGCATATGAATACAGGTCGCATCCAACTCATCCCATTCTAACTCGGCCGGGACATGCTGTTCGTGGATAAAAACTGCTTCGCGTATTGCGCGTAGTGCCCAGCCATTGTCTTGCCAATCTACTACTTGAACCGTGTAGATATTCGTATTTACCTGCATCATACATTTCCGATCTGTTCTGGCTGGACTGAGATCAGGACGCGCCGGCAACCAAATTCATAAGTCAGCTATTCAAAAGGATGCCGGAGCACAATGGTTTCCTCCCGGTCCGGTCCGGTTGATATCATATCTATCGGTACCTCGCAAACCTCTTCCATACGCCTCAGATAATTCTGCGCTGCTTCGGGTAGCCGCTCAAAATTCTTGACTCCTACGGTGCTGTCTAACCATCCTGGCATTTCCTCGTAGACCGGTTCGCAGTAGGCCAACTCTTCCGCACCCACTGGCAGAATGCTGCTGAATTTTGCTCCCTCGCCATTGCCGGTCAACTTGTAACCCACACCGAGACGTAGCGTTTCGACGCCATCCAGCACATCCAATTTTGTAACACACAATCCAGATACGCCATTAATTTGAACGGACCGTTTCAATGCGGCGGCATCGAACCAGCCGCAACGGCGCGGCCGCCCTGTGGTCGCGCCAAATTCCTTACCGCGCTTGGCCAAATGCCTACCCACATCATCATCCAGCTCGGTGGGGAAGGGTCCGGCACCCACCCGCGTGGTATATGCCTTGGTAATGCCCAACACATAATGCAGCATCTGCGGACCCACTCCACTTCCAGTGGTGGCGGCGCCAGCAATGCAATTACTTGATGTAACAAAAGGGTAAGTGCCGTGATCGACATCAAGTAGTGTTCCTTGCGCACCTTCAAACAGCAGGTTGCTGCCGGCTTTGTTGGCTTCAAATAGAAGCCGCGGCACATCCGCCATCATTGGCTTGATACGTTCCGCCAAGGCTAGAGTGTCATCCATGGTTCGCTGAAAATCCACCACCGGTGCATGGAAATAATTTTTCAGCACAAAGTTATGATAGTCGAGCATTTCACCCAATTTGGCGGCGAAGCGATCACGGTGAAATAAATCCTGCAGGCGTACCGCGCGCCGTGCTACTTTATCCTCATAGGCAGGACCGATACCTCGTCCCGTAGTACCAATTTTATCGGTTCCCCTGGCGGTCTCCCGGGCGTTATCAAGTGCGCTGTGGCATGGCAGAATAAGTGGACAGGCTTCACTAATGCGAAGCCTTCCCTGCACATCGACTCCTGCTTGTTCCAGCATGGCCACTTCGTCCAGTAATGCCTGCGGAGACACGACAACTCCGTTGCCGATATAACAGGCAACATCGTCACGCAAAATTCCTGAAGGGATCAGATGTAATACGGTTTGCTTACCGGCGATGACCAGGGTATGACCTGCATTATGACCACCCTGGAAGCGGACCACGCCTTGGGCATGATCCGTGAGCCAATCCACTATCTTGCCTTTGCCCTCATCGCCCCATTGAGTGCCAATAACGACCACATTCTTAATCATGTCTGTCAATCATCAAAATGAGTCCGCCAAGTCCGAAAAATGCATAAAGACGGGTATCCCTTCCAGGGTTATTCGAGGCCCGCGTTGCTGAAATGCAAGTTAGATTTGCTCCACGATCCAAACCTCACCCTGCGATACCAATTTTCTATCACAGCTGAACGTGCCATGTTCACCCTCATGTCCCGGTAATTCAACCACCACTACCTGACCTTCATTGCGAAGCCGTTCAATCGCCTTTCGCAACAACTTGTCATCCTTAATGTAAGGTGCGAGGATTCCTCTGGGATAAAGATCAGGTTTGACTAATCCCGATAATTCCCGCAGGTCCATACTGAAACCTGTAGCCGGACGAGCTCTTCCGAACGCTTTACCAACGTCGTCATAACGCCCACCAAGCGCGATCGCATTGGGACAGTTGGCGGTATAAGCCGCAAACACTATGCCGCTGTGATAATGATAGCCCCGCAGATCAGCAAGATCAAACGACAGCGTATCCACGACAGACCTCAATTCTTCACCCACTACTTCCAACTCGTCCAGCGCCATCCGGATTTCAGGATAATCCGGAAGGGACCTACGCGCGCGCATCAATATGCTGTTGTCACCGTATAATTCCGGTAACAGCAACAATGCCTCGCGCGCGCGCATATCCACATGCTTACCCAGCCTGGCGCAAAGTCTATTCAGCTCGCAGATATCTTTGGCCTGCAATATACAAAATAACTCCGTCTCCAGTTCAAGGGGAATCCCCGCGCCTCTGATCAATCCACGAAATACGGCAACATGGCCGAGATCGAGATGAATTTTCCCTATGCCGGCGATCGCCAGAGATTGCAGCATAAGCCGCTGGACCTCCAGATCACTCTCCAACCCGGTATGACCATAAAGTTCCGCACCGATCTGAAGCGGCTCACGAGTCCGGGTCAGTCCCGACGGCAAGGTGTGCAGCACACTACCTGCGTAACAAAGGCGGGTAATCCCCTTATGGTTCAATAAATGCGCGTCGATACGCGCAGTTTGAGGCGTCATATCGGCGCGCAGCCCCATCATGCGGCCGCTCAACTGATCAACCACTTTGAACATACGCAAATCCGTGTCGCCACCGCTACCAGAGAGTAATGATTCCACATACTCCAACAACGGCGGGGCAACCAGCTCGTAACCATGAACCAATAGCCAGTCCATGATGCGCCGCCGCATCTTCTCGATGCGCAACGCCTCGGCGGGCAGGATATCCTCAACGTATTCAGGAAGAATCCACTTACGCATGTTGTAATCAGCTACATCTCAAGAGAAGTACGATGCAGAACCTAGCAGTCTGTCGGACTTGATGGGAACCGCCTAAAAAAGCATCTGACTGGTCTATATTTCGCCGCTTTTTCGACCAATAGAACATTGGTCTTCAAAATCGTGAGAATCTACCCACGCTCCGACACATTTTCGCTTCGATTCTTCAAGTCCAACAGGCTGCTAGCTTACGAAGTAGAGCAACAGCAATCCCGCCATCATAGAGGTGAGACCGATGAACCGTATCTGGCCGTCGTCAATCTCGGTCAATTTCCTGAAAGTTTCGCGCCAAACACCAGGTATCAGAAACGGAAGAAGCCCCTCTATGACCAGCATCAGGGCAAATGCTATTAACAAAGTGTCCCACATGTCGCCATAACCTCAGTAGGCACTTCAATAAATTCAAGGTTCTAAGTGAGCTCTTTTATCAATCGAAAATACCAAGGAAACAGCAGGGCAACAGTACGCGGATAATATGTACCTGAATATTTTGCAAGCCGGGATAGTGGATCAGACTCGTCACTCCTGTTCAGAACTGAATTCAAGATTTCTGATGCTATTTCGCGCTCCGGCCCGGATTTTTCAAATATTTGAAAAATTCCGAATTAGGCTCTAAAACCATCATGTCACCCTTATTTTTGAAGCTCTGCTTATACGCTTCTATACTGCGGTAAAACGAATAGAACTCTGGGTTAGGCTGAAAAGCACTGGCATAGATTGCTGAAGCCTTGGCATCACCCTCGCCCTTTACCTCTTGAGCTTTCCGATACGCTTCCGCAAGGATTATTTCACGTTGCCGGTCGGCATCGGCCCGAATTTTTTCAGATTCCGCGGCACCAGTCGAGCGCAACTCGTTGGCTACGCGTTTCCGTTCCGCTTCCATTCTGCGGTAAACCGATTCGCTCACTTCCTGTGGCAAGTCTACCCGCTTCAGACGCACATCCACGACTTCCACCCCGATCTTACGGGCATCAGTATCGGCTTTCTGACGCATGATCTCCATGATTTTGTCGCGCTCACCGGAAACCACGTCATGAACCGTCCGATTCCCGAATTCATCCCGCAGGCTTGAATTCACCGTTTGCGACAGGCGGGTCTGGGCCAGCATTTCATCTCCACGTACGCTGATATAGTATTGTTTAACATCAATGATGCGCCACTTTACAAATAAATCCACCAGCACATTCTTTTTTTCCGAGGTTATGAAACGTTCCGGCTCGGCTGTATCCATAGTTAGAATACGCGAGTCAAAATAACGTACGTTCTGTGCCAACGGAATCTTGAAATACAGACCCGGCGAAGTTTTCACATCGACCACTTCACCCAGTTGAAACAGAATTGCTTGCTGGCGCTGATCCACGATATACAGTGAGGAACTGGCAAGAAGAAATAGCGCAACAACAACACCCAGTAGCGTCGAGGTATAGTTTTTCACTTATCTTGTCTCCCTTTCACGACCGCGAAAAGCCTCGCGTGTGCGAGCAGCGTCAGGTACGGCTTCTGCCGCGGCGGCAGGCAACGCCTCGGGCGCCAGAGTAGACGGAGATGAAGATCCACTCGTTTGTATCAATTTATCCAGCGGCAGATAAAGCAGATTGTTACCGTTTTTTTGATCTACAAGAATCTTGCTAGTGCTGGAAAGCACCTGCTGCATCATATCCAGATAAAGACGATCACGGGTTACGCCAGGCGCCTTGTTATATTCAACGAGAACCTGTTTAAAACGGCTGGCATCACCCTCAGAGCTGGCAATTACCCGTTGCTTGTATCCCTCAGACTCCTCCAGCAGACGCGCGGCATTACCTTTAGCTTTCGGAATAACGTCGTTAGCATAGGCCTGACCTTCATTCTTCTGCCGCTCTCTATCCTGGCCCGCCTTAACCGCATCGTCGAATGCCGCCTGCACCTGCTCCGGCGGCTGCGCATTCTGCATAGTCACTTTACTAATGGCAATCCCTATTTTGTAACGATCGAGAATTTCCTGCATCAACTGCGTCGCCTTGGCTGCCACCTGTTCGCGTCCTTCGTATAATACAAAATCCATCTTGCTTTTACCGATAATTTCACGAATGGCGGTTTCTGCCGCCTGTAACACTGCGTTTTCGGGCTCGCGGTTATTAAACAGGAATTCCTCAGGATTTTTAAGAATATATTGCACGGCAAATTGAATATCGATGATATTTTCGTCATCGGTCAACATGAGTGATTCTTTCAGCACCTTACTTCTTACATTGTTGCGATAGCCGATTTCTACTGTACGCACCTGGCTCACGTTAACGGTTTCCACTATTTCAACAGGATATGGCAAGTGCCAGCGCAAGCCCGCCTGGGTAGTTTCCACATATTTTCCGAAACGCAGTACAAGGCCTCGCTGCCCCTCATTGACGATGTAAAACCCGCTAGATATCCATAATAACAAGAGCAACCCGGCAAGCAAACCAATGCTGATGCCATACCGCCTGGGATTACCGCCACCGGATCCTTCACCACCGCCTGATCCGTTCCCGCTGCCGCCTTTACGTTTAAAAAGACCATTGAGTTTTTTGTTGAAATTTCGCCACAGTTGATCCAGATCAGGTGGACCGGAATTACCTTTTTTTCTCCCCCACTGAGGATCGTTTAATCCCATGATGATTCCTATTTTTTCTGTTTAATATAGATACAGCCATCAAACGGCATGGTAAAAAATTCTGAATTTCAGCTATGTGGAAATACAAATCGCACGGATTGACTATCTATTCAATAATTAAACGTGGCATATCTACCAACTACGTTTCCGAGTTCTGACTGCGCCTCACATTGTAGCAAAGCGCGCTCTTCAATTTCTTCGGACAGCGATAGCTTAATAAACTCCAGTCCTTCGCCGGTTTTCGCGCTTAATCGAATCTGTGCGATTCTACCACACTCATCACGCCCATAACCCGCCCCGCCCATCGATAAATTGATCAGGTCTATTTTGTTTAGTACCAATATTTGAGGAATCGAGTCGGCCCCAATTTCCTTCAGCACTTTATTTACTTCATTGATCTGCTCATCCCGGCTGGGACTGCCTGCATCCACAACGTGAAGCAATATATCAGCCTGCACCGTTTCCTCAAGCGTAGCGCGGAATGCAGCAACAAGCGTATGGGGCAAGTCGCGAATGAAACCCACCGTGTCGGAAATCACGAGCGGCCCGTGATCCGGGATAAACAATTTGCGAGTGGTGGCGTCCAGAGTGGCGAATAACTGGTCGGCGACGTAGGTTTGGCCGTGGGTAAGGCTATTAAACAGGGTGGATTTGCCGGCGTTGGTATAGCCGACAATGGAAACCGATATCACCTGAGCGCGTTGCCGGGAACGGCGCTGCACCTCACGTTGCCGCTGAAACTTTGCGAGTTTTTCCTTAAGCACTTTAACCCGCTTTCTCAGCAACCGCCGATCCGTTTCCAACTGGGTTTCACCAGGACCGCGCAAACCGATACCGCCCTTTTGCCGCTCCAGGTGTGTCCACCCGCGTACCAAGCGAGTGGCGAGATGCTCAAGTTGTGCCAGTTCCACCTGCAACTTACCTTCGTGGCTTTTTGCACGCTGGGCAAAAATATCTAGAATCAGACTGGTGCGATCTATCACGCGGCACTTGAGACGCCGCTCCAAGTTACGTTGCTGGGCGGGAGAAAGGTCATGATTGAAAATCACCAGCGATGCGCCGGTTTGTTCTAATGCCAGCGCGATTTCTTCCACCTTGCCACTGCCTGCGAAGGTGGCAGGGTCAGGCCGGGATCGTTTTCCCTTGACTACCGCGGAAATCGCAAGCCCATCACTTGTGGTTAATTGCCGTACTTCCTCCAGATTTTCAGCATAATCGCCGTCGCTAAAATCGAGACTGACCAGCACAACGGCGCTGGCATTGGGCACGTTACCGGTGGAACGATCAAGCATCAGGTGTGGCCGGCCCCTCAAATGGTATAGTAACAGCCCTGGCAGGAACAACGGTCGAGATTGCGTGCTTGTACACCATCTGCGTGACGGTGTTCTTTAGCAGCACCACATATTGATCAAATGAATCGATATGCCCTTGCAGCTTAATACCATTTACCAGATAAATCGATACTGGAATATGCTCCTTTCGCAAAGTATTCAGAAATGGGTCTTGTAACAATTGCCCTTTTGCACTCATGGTTCACTCCATATTTTAATTATTCAAAAGGTAACTCTACTTGATTTTTAGGAGTAAATCTATATTCTTGGAGGAAAGGCAAAGCAGGGGACATTCTATAAATAAATAAGGTAATCCCCCGGTTCTGCCGAGGGACTCATTAAGGTTTGACCGTGTGAAGCGGTCAGCCTGATTTTTTTAGCTCGATCAAAAGCTAGGAGAATCAAACCGAAGCACGCGGTATCGTATGTAGTAGGTTATATCAAGGGCAAGAGTGCGATCTCAATAGGGAGGAGGTTCATGGGCCGTGCCAAGAAATTCACGGGTGAGAACTTTTGGGCGCGCGGTTATTTTGTATCGACGGTTGGATTGGACGAGGAGATGGTTAGAGAATACATCCGGCACCCAGGGGGAGAGGATGAACACCATGATCAACTCAAGCTTGGCATGTGATGCCGCCTTTAGGCGGCGCCAGTTTCTTGCCCCTTTGAGGGGCTAACAGAAATAAGCCTCCGGCTTTGCCGGAGGTAATTTAACTATATGCTCGCTTCAGGCTAAGCTACTTTCGCGCTCTTGAGGGTATCGCTGCGCCGCGCTAAGCCCATGCTACCCATGGAAATTATCTCGTCAGAGCGGATAGAATACATGCTAGCAGCTCGATTGCACGCGGCTCGAGGCAGCGACCTTTTTCTGAACGTAACCAGTAGTCCATTAATGAAACTTAAATTCACAAAAATGCATGGTTTAGGCAACGATTTCGTTGTCATTGACGGCGTGAATCAGTCTCTATCCCTGAGCTGTGAGCAATTACGCCTGCTTGCTGATCGTCATTTTGGCGTCGGTTGTGATCAGATTCTACTGATAGAACCAGCCGAAGGCGACGCCGATTTTCGCTATCGCATTTTTAACGCCGATGGCGGGGAAGTGGAACAATGCGGCAATGGCGCGCGCTGTTTCGTTCGCTACGTATATGATCGAGGGATGACAAAGAAAAATGAAATTCGCGTCGAAACGCTCGGCGGCCTGATTGTTCCCAGGCTGGAAACTAATGGAGCAATTACAGTCAATATGGGCGCGCCAAAATTTGAGCCGCAAGAAATTCCTTTTATCGCCGCGAAGCGCGCGTTGACTTATCCACTCGATATCGACAACAGACGGGTGGAAATCAGTGCAGTGTCCATGGGGAATCCTCACGCGGTGCAACGGGTAGCAGACACAGATCATGCCCCGGTATTGACTGAAGGTGCGCTAATTGAGCGGCATCCCCGTTTTCCCCAACGGGTGAACGCCGGGTATATGCAGGTAATGGATCGTGATCATATTCGGCTGCGAGTATACGAGCGCGGGTCGGGTGAAACGCTCGCCTGTGGAACGGGTGCTTGCGCTGCCGTGGCGATAGGAATCGAATTGGGGCTGCTGGACTCAATGGTCAAAGTCAGTTTTCGCGGTGGCGATTTGATTGTGCGCTGGGCGGGTGAGAATGAGCCAGTCTGGATGACGGGTCCCGCTGTTGCCGTGTTCGACGGAGAGATTGACGTATGATCACCCATGGAATCCAATATGAGCATCCGCATTGCGCATCACCCGCTTCGGTGCATCAAGCCCGCAATGGGCAAATGAGCTTACTTAAAACTTCGAATTTATAAATGTGCTCTTTCTTATGAAATTCCATCGGGGAAAAATATGAAATTCAATTCGGAAGAAGTAGCCCAATACCTGCGGGAACATCCCCAATTTTTTGAGGAATATGCCGGCATGCTGGCAGACATTCAGGTTCCTCATCCCCACGGTGGCAGAGCCATTCCCATCAGCGAGCGGCAAATCGTTGCTCTGCGTGATAAGAACCACATCCTGCAAGAGAAACTGGGTGAATTGGTCAGATTCGGCGAAGAAAACGGCGCACTTGGTGAAAAAATGCACCGTCTGGCAGTCACGCTACTCACATTCCCGCGTCTGAGCGATTTATTGCATGCATTGCATTTTAACCTGCGCGAGGATTTTTCCATACCACATATGGCACTGCGGTTATGGAGCATGGCCGGCGAGGATCCGAGTCTGCCGGAACTCACTCCAACGAGCGCTGATATCCGCATCGTGGCTGAAAGCTTGCTGCGTCCTTATTGCGGTTCCCATGTACTGGATGAAATCAAAGATTTTTTTGGAGAAGATGCCATTCGTCTGCGCTCATTTGCAATGGTACCTCTACGAGCGGAGCAAACCATCGGGCTGTTAGTAATGGGAAGCGAGGATCCGCATCGATTTTATCCGGAAATGGGAACCATTTACCTGACGCAGCTTGGGGAGCTTGTAAGTGCTGCATTGGCACGGTACAGGCTGGCTGGAGAATCCTATAAAGGCGAAATAACGGGTATGGATATCTCAGAATGACAAAAACATAAGAGGTAATATGACATCCGGCGATAACCCGGTTGCACTCGCTGCTGTATATCTTTTCCATCTTGCCAATGAAAGGCGCTTATCATCGCTTACATGCGAAAGTTATGCGCGTGATATTGCCGTCTTGCTGAAACTCGCGGCGGAAACATCGATCGACCAGCTGCAGGTTCATCAAATTCGCCGGTTTATAGCCCAGCTTCATGGGAAAGGACTCTCTGGCAGAAGTCTGGCCAGAATGCTGTCAGCATGGCGTGGCTTTTACAATTATCTGACTCGGAACCACGATTATGTTTGTAATCCCTGCGCCGGGGTACATGCGCCAAAATCGCCAAAATCCTTGCCTCATACGCTTTCACCTGATGAGGCCGCGAAACTGCTAGAGTTTGCTGTCGATGATGATTTAATGGCATTGCGGGACAAAGCCATGTTCGAGCTGTGTTATTCCTCGGGATTGCGACTGGCGGAGCTCACCGCTCTGAAGCCCGCCGATTTGAGTTTTTCCGACGGTACAGCGCGCGTCACCGGCAAAGGAAGCAGAACCCGCATCGTGCCCATAGGTAGTCAGGCGATACAGGTCTTGCGCGAATGGATGAAACGGCGTGAGGCCCTGGTCAAGGCCGGGACCACTGCGTTATTCGTGTCGCGGTACGGAAAAAACATCAGCTCGCGATCAATCAGTCAACGGTTGAAAATTCAGGCAATGCGGCAAGGAATCAGCGCCAATATCCATCCCCACGTACTGCGGCATTCGTTTGCCTCACACTTGTTACAATCGAGTGGCGACTTGCGGGCCGTACAGGAAATGCTGGGGCACGCCAGTATAAGCACGACGCAGATTTATACCCATCTTGATTTTCAACATTTGGCGAAAGTGTATGACGCGGCTCATCCGCGAGCAAAAAAGAAAGATTGAATTCCGGTATAAACACTAACCGTACAGTTTGTATTTTTTCTGCGAATCGGCGTTATAATCTTTGCTCACTATTATCTCGTGCTAGCTCATGCAAGAATATCACGGTACAACCATACTTTCAGCGCGGCGCGGCTCTCAAGTCGCGCTCGGGGGCGATGGCCAGGTAACTCTGGGCGCTATCGTAGCCAAGGCTAGCGCCCGCAAAGTGCGCAGGCTTTACCACGATAAAATTCTCGCAGGATTTGCAGGCGGCACAGCCGATGCTTTTACCTTGTTCGAGCGTTTTGAAGGTAAGCTTGAAAAGCATCAGGGACACCTCATGCGTTCGGCAGTGGAATTGGCGAAGGATTGGCGCACCGATCGCATTTTGCGCCGGCTGGAAGCGATGCTGATCGTGGCCGACCCGGGAACCACGCTCATTATCACCGGGTCGGGTGATGTAATCGAACCTGAGCTTGGGCTTGCTGCGATCGGAAGCGGCGGTTCCTACGCTCATTCTGCCGCGCGCGCGCTCCTGGAGAATACCAGTCTGACGCCGCTGGAGATCGTCAAGAAATCACTTACCATCGCGGGCGATCTCTGTATCTATACCAATCAGAATCATGTAATCGAAGTGCTGGAGTAAAGTGCAGGTCTCAAAACGTGAACGGTGAGATGTGAGATGAAACACAAGGGAAGGATGAAGCATCTTTCGCCGAATGCAATCAAGCGTAGCACGCTTTGCCCCCTATCAAATGTTTGAACCCCGTTTCTCGTTCTATTTTTTTTACATCCTGCCATTTACCACTGATGCTTGAAACCATGTCCCAACTAACCCCGCAGGAAATCGTCCACGAGTTGGATAAGCACATTATCGGTCAGGATGCCGCCAAGCGATCCGTAGCCATTGCGCTCAGAAATCGCTGGCGCAGGCAACAGGTAACGGATCCTCTCCGGCAGGAAATCACGCCTAAAAATATTTTGATGATCGGCCCTACCGGGGTTGGCAAGACAGAAATCGCGCGCCGTCTGGCAAAACTCGCCGATGCGCCATTCATCAAGGTGGAAGCGACCAAATTCACCGAGGTAGGTTATGTCGGACGCGATGTGGATTCCATTATTCGAGATTTGGTGGAATCCGCTATCAAGCAATCCCGCGAGCAGGAAACCCATAAGATGAGAGCACGCGCTGAAGACCATGCTGAAGAACGCATTCTCGACGTGTTGCTACCGCCCGCAAGGGAGATGAGTTCACAGATAGAAGCGGCTGAAGGGGACAACGCCACCCGGCAGAAATTCCGCAAGAAACTGCGTGAAGGCGAGCTCAACGAGAGGGAAATTGAAATCGAGGTGTCAACAGCACATGCTCACATGGAAATCTTCGCCCCCCCGGGAATGGAGGAACTTACTACTCAAATTCAGGGTATGTTTCAGAATCTGGGCGGGGAAAGAAAAAAAACCCGTAAGCTGAGAATCCGCGAAGCGATGAAGCTCATTACCGATGAAGAAGCATCCAAGCTCGTCAATGATGAAGAACTGAAGCTTCGTTCGGTGCAAAATGTTGAACAGAACGGTATCGTGTTTCTGGATGAAATCGATAAGATTACCAGTCGCTCCGACGCTTCGGGCGCGGATGTATCGCGCCAAGGCGTACAACGGGACCTGCTACCGCTGGTGGAAGGCACCACCGTTTCCACAAAATACGGCATGATTAAAACCGATCATATCCTGTTCATCGCCAGCGGCGCATTTCATCTCGCCAAACCTTCTGATTTAATACCGGAATTGCAGGGGCGCTTTCCAATTCGGGTGGAACTGACAAGTCTTAGCGCTGACGATTTTGTACAAATCCTCACCAACACCGACGCATGTCTGACGCGCCAATACGAAGCGCTGCTGGGAACCGAAGGGATCAAGCTGGAGTTTACACCCGACGCGGTTAAACGTCTGGCGGAGATTGCTTTTGCGGTCAACGAGAAAACCGAGAATATCGGTGCGAGGCGCCTTTATACGGTGATGGAAAAACTTCTGGAAGAGGTTTCATTCGATGCCGCAAAGCACAGCGGCGATACGATCATTATTGATGCCGCATACGTCGACGGGCGTCTCAACAGCTTGTCCCAAAGCGAGGATTTAGCCCGCTACGTGCTTTAACACCGGCTTCGTATATGGATAAATGCTTCGCAGTCATGCACGGCGCGTTGATCTGTAATCTGTTATAATTCCAACCTGCGGCGTTCGCTCCATGTCTCCACGCCCATTCTGTTTTTTCGAACTTTGCCCATCTGCCTAAGACTGGCGTCTCGTAACCGGGGCGACAGGCCGATTTTTCCCTTGGAATTTTATGTCTTTCTCTATTTTCGGCCTGTCCGATGAAATCATTCGTGCCGTCACCGAATGCGGCTACATTGACCCCACTCCCATTCAGTTAAAAGCGATCCCCGCTGTTCTGGCTGGTGGCGATTTGCTGGCTGGCGCGCAAACCGGCACCGGCAAGACTGCTGGCTTTACCTTACCTATCCTGCACCGTTTGTCCGACAGGAGCATCAAAGGACCATCCAGCGGGCGGCCACCGATACGTGCGTTGATTCTCGTGCCTACTCGTGAACTTGCGGCACAAGTGGAGGAAAGCATACGTGATTACGGCAAATACTTGAAATTGAGTTCGATGGTAATGATAGGCGGGGTCAGCATTAAACCGCAAATTACCCGCCTGAAAAGCCGCGTGGATATCCTGGTAGCCACTCCAGGACGCCTGCTCGATCATATACAGCAAAAAACGCTCGATCTTTCGCATGTAGAAATCCTGGTGCTGGACGAAGCCGACCGCATGCTCGACATGGGTTTTATTCGTGATATAAAAAAAATACTTGTGCTTTTGCCCAAACAGCGGCAGAACTTGTTGTTCTCTGCCACCTTTTCCGATGAGATCCGGGTGCTGGCGGAAAATTTGCTCAACCAGCCGTCGATGATCGAGGTCGCGCACCGCAACGCAACTGCCGACAACATAACGCATGTAGTACATCCGGTAGATCGTGAACGGAAGCGTGATCTGCTTGCCCATCTTATCAAGCAGCATCACTGGTCGCAGGTGCTGGTGTTCACCCGCACGAAGCACGGCGCCAACAAACTGGCCGAGTATCTGGTCACGAGTGGTATTCCATCACTCGCCATACACGGCAATAAAAGCCAGTCGGCGCGCACTCGAGCATTGGCGGAATTCAAGACTGGCAGCCTGCGGGTGCTGGTAGCAACCGACATTGCCGCAAGAGGAATCGATATCAGCGAATTACCGCACGTGGTCAATTTTGAATTACCCAACGTGCCGGAGGACTATGTCCATCGTACCGGGCGCACTGGCCGCGCCGGGGCAGAGGGAGATGCGGTATCGCTAGTATGCGTGGATGAACTCAAGCTATTGACGGATATCGAGAGACTGATCAAGCGAGAGTTATTGAATGAAGTTATCGTTGGTTTCGAGCCGGATCCCCGCATCAGGGCCGAACCGATTGTGAATGGGAGCGGCGGAGGACAGCGCCGTATGCTGCCCGGACTAACCGGGCGCAGTGAAAGAAGAGGCCAGCCAGGTGCCAAACCACCAGCGGCCAGGATGCCCGCGAAACCCGCAGCTGGCCGCATGCCGGCTCTGCACCGTTCGGGTGGACGTGGCCGTTAATACGGCTCATCCCGTTCGGGTTTGAGGTGGAGTAGGGCGGTAACGGACACATGCTGGAGGCATATTAATTTTCAAGCGAGGGGGGTTAATCCTCGCGCGACGATACACATACCGGCCGGATCCGGGGGGAGAAAGGAGGAGGAAAACCGATAGCATGCCGCTACTAAAATGGAACTGAACTACACAAACTGCCCCGCCGCATAACCGGATGCCCAGGCCCACTGGAAATTGAATCCACCCAGATGTCCCGTTACATCCACAACTTCGCCGATAAAATATAGCCCGGGTATTTTTTTCGCTTCCATCGTCTTGGATGACAATTCACGGGTGTCCACCCCACCCAGGGTGACTTCCGCCTTCTTGTAGCCTGCGGTACCGCTTGGCGTAACTTCCCAGCTGTGCAATTGCATAGCAATCCGCTTCAATTCGGTTTCGCTGTACTGGTTTACCGGCCGGGCGGACTGACTCTGCACAACGGCTTCGCACCAAGCCTGTGCAAAACGTCTCGGCAGATATTGCGCTAATAGATTGGGCAGCAGTGAAGAGCTATGTCTGTGAGCAAACAGCCACACGGCCGCATCGAGATCTGGTAACAAATTGATATGAATTGGGGCTCCTGGCTGCCAGTAGGAAGAGATCTGTAACATCGCCGGGCCGCTTAAGCCGCGGTGCGTAAGTAACAGGTTTTCGCGAAAGCATGCTGCGTTACAACTAACCGTCGCATCAATCGCTACACCTGAAAGCCCGGAGAAACCGGAAAATTGTTCCGGCGCGAAAATCAACGGAACAAGTGCTGGCCGCAGCGGCGTGATGGTGAGGCCGAATTGCGCGGCGATACCATAGCCGAAAGAGCTTGCCCCGATTTGCGGAATGGAAAGACCACCGGTTGCAATGACCAATGAATGGGTAGTCACAGTACCCCGATCAGTTTCCAGCATGAACCCACCGGTGGGAGCTATAGTGGCATTGATACGACTCGTATTGTCCACTCGGCATGGCATTTGCCATTCGACGCCAGCCGCGTCGCACTCATATCGCAGCAGATCGATGATCTGCTGCGAACTACCGTCACAAAACAGTTGCCCCAGTTTTTTTTCATGATAGCGGATGCCGTGCGTCTCCACCAGCGCGACGAAGCTTTGCGGAGTGAAGCGTGCCAGCGCCGATCGGCAGAAATTCGGATTGTGTGACAGGAAATTTTCTGGTCTAGTGTACTGATTGGTAAAATTACACCGCCCTCCACCGGAAATACGGATTTTTTCCGCAAGCTTCGACGCATGATCCAGCAGCAGTACCGAGCGTCCGCGCTTGCCTGCTTCAATTGCGCACATCATCCCAGCCGCGCCCGCGCCTATCACGACGACTTCTTTTTCTAATTTCATTTGATGCGCCGCAATGGACTAGCGTTATAAAGCCGCCTTGCGCCACACGCTGGCAAGCCACGGCTGTTGTTCGCGTGGCAAGCCAAGAGGACGGTAATAATGGTTGATTTCGACAAACTCCACAGCTGTCATATAACCTCGCCACATTTCGATATCATGATATGCGCCGTAACGCCCACGGTTCCAACCTTCTTCGTTATTCCCGCGCGGGTTGGAACTGAACAGGGCGCCACCCGGTTTCAGTGTTATATACAATTCCTTCAGCACGTGCGGCAGATCACAGCCAGGAACGTGAAAAAGTGAAGCATTAGCGAATATGCCGTCAAAATACCCGCGCGGCAGATCAAGTTTAAGAAAATCCTGGCACCATACTTCGCATCCACTATAGGTGCGCGCCATTTCAACAAAGCGCTTGGCTCCCTCCAACCCCACCGCGATATGACCGAGTTCAGTAAAAATCCTGAGGTCGCGGCCCGGTCCGCAGCCAAAATCCAGTATGGTATAAGGCGGCTTACCCACAATGTACTTTAGCAGCGTTGAGATATTCTGGCTGACGTCATGATCTTTCGTTCCCTGCCAGAAAGCATCAGCGCGTTCGTTGTAGCAAGCCAGCGTTAAATCAGAGATTTTTTCTCGATCCGGCAGATCGGATTTCATATGATATGAAATTTTTTCAAGATCGCTCTGCTGGGCAGCTGTGAAGTCTGATAGAACGCGGGATCAATATTTTGCGACGCCCAGCAGTGCACCGCGTGCCCGGAAATCGCGCATAATTTCTAGCCCACCCTGAATGACAATCTCGGGCGAGGGATGGTGACTTTCTGCGGCAACAATTTCAAGTGCGGTTTGGCCTGTGTATTCCGTAGTTTCTAATAGTCTGACCAGTCGCGAAGTAAACGCATTGATTTCGGTAAATCGTATCTGATCGCCGCTATCGCGGAATACCAGTAAATAAGTTTCTGCGGGCATGATTCGAGCGCGCGGGCCGATACGATGCACAGGCCATCGGTAACACAGATTAGCGAGCACCGGGTTTAAAACGGGGCGATGTTCCAGCAAGCTCCCTTCCGGATCGACCGCTTCCCAATCCGGCATATTTATTGAAATGGAAAGCGCCAATTCTATCCATTCATAGTGCGCGAGCTCCAGCATGAATTCCGGATAACCCGCGGGTGACGTCCATTCCATTTGCAAGAACTGAATGAATTCATCGGGTATTTGTCGAAAAAAAGGTGAGCGGCTACGATGTAGGGCAAGGAACGCACGCACGAGCCGTCCCCATCGACGTACTCCCAGCACTTTCCTGAGTACCGGAAAGCAGCTCAACAAAAAACTCTCTATGTTGTTGTAAACCAGTCTTCTATATATTCGCATACGCTGCGCTTCAACGCCGCGTGGACAGCGGTTCACCTTCGGATCGCGGATATGCGCCGTGAAAGCATACTGGAAGCGCTGAAATTCAGGAAGCATGGACGTGGCTCGCATCGGCATGCCGAGTCTGAATCAGGCCAATACGCTCGACTTCACGCATCAGCTCATTAAGGGGAGGAATATTAAAGTCGCGTTCCAGCAGGGTAGGTGCTATGCCATGAATACCGTAGGTTTGGTCTAGCAATGACCATACGGGATCGATTACGTCTGCGCCATGGGTATCGATAATCAGATTCTCTGCTTCATTGTAATGCCCGGCCATATGCATGTAGACAATGCGCTCGGTTGGCATGGCGCGGATAAATTCGATCGGGTCATAGGAATGGTTAATGCTATTGACGTAAACGTTATTGACGTCGAGATGCAGGTCGCAATCGGCTTCGGTTAACACCGCACGGATAAAGTCTACTTCGCTTAGTTCAGTAATGGGCGATCGCAAGTAAAACGAGGCATTCTCCAACGCGATGCGGCGTTCCAGAATATCTTGAGCGCGCCGGATGCGCGCGGCAACATATTTTACTGCTTCTTCGGTAAAGGGTATCGGAAGCAGATCGTATAAATGGCCGTCGTCGGAGCAATAGGAGAGATGTTCGGTATAAAAAAGAATTCGATGCCGATTCAGGAATTGCCGAATCTTATGCAGCAATACTTCATCCAGCGGCGCCGGACTACCGATTGAGAGTGATAAACCATGACAGACAAAGGGGTAGCGCTCAGTGAAGCTGCACAAATCACGCCCTGCCACGCCACCGAAATCAATCCAGTTTTCCGGGGCGATTTCAAAAAAATCGATGGCATCGGGAACATGGGCTTTTAACGCCGGAATTAACTCGCGCCTAAAACCCAGTCCCACGCTGGCTGGCCCCAAGAGTTTCATGGAAAGCAAGTAATTACTTCTTTATGCCGCCATGTGGAGATGTGCCAGGTGGCGGTGCGCTGGGTTTGGTCCCGCCGCCGTAGCTGTCAGCCTCAGGTTGATCGACCGCGCCATCCTTGTTGACATCTATCCTGTTGAATATGGCCTCGTGATGCTTGAGGAATTCTTCCTTGGTGACCTTGCCATCCTTATTGGCATCTACCATCGACATGCCGCATCTACCTTCACCGGATTTTGCTCCACCATATTTACTGGGGTCTACCTTGTCAGCATAAGCTAGCATGTACCCCTTATCCAGGGATTTAGCGGCAAAAGGGCTATCGGTCGCAGAGACTGCTGGCACAACACCAAGTGTTGCGGCAATGACGGAGCCAACCGCCAACGAAATCATGGTTTTTTTGTTGCGCATAGTATGTTCTCCTAAATTTTGGACGAAATATTATGTCACAATTCAGGAAAAACTGGGCATCGGCTTCCTGACGTCAAAACTCTGCACAGGGAAGCCGCCCAGTTGGACAAACTAGTATGACTCGACGGCAGCAGGTAATTTTTTACTTATTTACTATTACCGCACTTGCCATCTTTTGTTTTGGGCTTTCTCTCATCTTTGTCGATAACGCCATCTTTATTCGCATCCATATGCTCGAACATGGCATTATGATGGGCTGTCCACTCTTCCTTGGTAATCTTGCCGTCCTTATTCGCGTCGGCCATGGACGCACCACATCGGCCTTCACCGCATGCACCTTCACCGCCGCATTTACCTTCGCCGCCTTTCTTGTCGCCATATTTATGAGCGTCGGCTACCATGTAGCCTTTGCCGAGCGATTGGATACCAAAAGGGTTATCAGCCGCAGAAGCGAGGGGTGCAGTACCAAGCGTGGCGGCAAAAGCGGAACCAACTGCCATGGATATGATGGATTTTTTTCTGGACATGATATTCTCCTATAGGGATGGATGAGGGAATATTGCGCTATTAGGGAAAAACTGCATCCCTCGTAAGAAACATAGCACAAATTTTCAAGCCAGGTGCGACAAAATGTCGCACCTGTCGATTGAGCAAGACCTGCAGAAAATACGAGAAGAGGGCTGTAACGATAGCCTATTCCGAACCATTATAAGAATATAGTATTTATTTTCTTTAAGGGGTATCCAAGCAATGGGAATTCTGCAAGAATTCGTGCTGTCGTGTATGGTGGATTTCATACGAACTGCCTAACCAGAAGCCATCCGCGGGGCTCTTATAGATCACGCGCTTTCAATTCATTCCTCGTCGGTCAAGCATTTCCGAGCTTATCTTTTATTCCTCCTTCGGGCTCTTATCTGAGTGGCAATTGACTTTGGTGCGCAACACTTCAGACGGACAGCAAATCTACTTGCTGTATAATATACTTTTCTGTAAAAAGCGTCTTCATACGTAACCGGAAACATAAAGGGAATACTAAAAATGCCGCAAGAACTGCGTAAACAAGCCACTCCTTACAAACCGAAAAAGGGAGAAAGCTACATGAGCTCCAAGCAGCTTATGCATTTCCGCAACATACTGGAAGGCATTAAGGTTGAGTTGGGGCAGGATATAGATCGCACAGTGCATACCATGCAGGACGAAGCCACAATTTTCGCCGACCCTAATGATCGCGCCAGCCAGGAGTCGGACATGGCGCTGGAATTACGCAATCGCGACCGTGAACGCAAGCTGATCAAGAAAATTGACGAGACAATTGCTAAAATAGAAACGGGTGATTATGGTTATTGTGACAGTTGTGGCGTTGAAATTGGCTTGAAACGCCTTGAGGCGCGCCCCACCGCGACCCTCTGCATAGATTGCAAGACGCTCGACGAAATAAGGGAAAAACAGGTGGCCAAATAACCTCGCTATCGTTTTCTATTGGTATATCTGAATCTCTCTATCAAAACCTTTGTTAAGGAACAAAAAGCCCCTATCATCGATAGAGGCTTTTTATTTGAAAAACCGCAAAAGTACTACAATTCTGATAGCTATCTTGCCAGCTATATTTACGAAGCAGCGTTGTCGGCGCCCTCTACAGAGACCGCTTTCATACTAAGGCGTAATCGCCCCTTATCATCGGCTTCCAGGACCTTGACGCGCACCGCCTGACCTTCCTTAAGATGATCGGCAACGTTGTTGACACGCTCGTTGGCAATTTGCGAGATATGCAACAAACCATCTTTGCCTGGCAGAACGCTAACGATCGCGCCGAAATCCAGAAGCTTCAATACGGTGCCGTCATATATTCTGCCTACTTCCACCTCGGCGGTAATGTCTTCGATGCGCTTTCTTGCTATCTCACCACCTTCGGCATTAATGCAAGCTATCATAACGGTGCCATCGTCAGCAATATCGATGGTGGTGCCGGTTTCTTCGGTCAACGCGCGAATTACCGCGCCACCCTTACCAATTACGTCACGGATCTTCTCGGGATTGATCTTAATTTTAATGATACGCGGAGCATGTTCGGAAATATCCTCACGCGTTGAAGGCAGCGCCTGTTTCATAATCTGAAGAATATGCATGCGCCCTTCCTTGGCTTGTATCAACGCGGCATGCAGGATATCTTTGGTGATGCCTTGAATCTTGATATCCATCTGCAACGCGGTAATACCTTTCTCGGTGCCAGCCACTTTGAAGTCCATGTCACCCAGATGATCTTCATCACCGAGAATATCAGTCAGCACGGCAAACCGGTTGCCTTCCTTGATGAGTCCCATGGCAATACCTGCCACATGCGCTTTTAATGGCACGCCCGCATCCATTAACGCAAGACAACCGCCACAAACCGACGCCATGGAACTGGAGCCATTCGATTCGGTGATTTCAGATACAACGCGTAAGGAATAACCGAACTCTTCGGCGGAAGGCAGCACAGCAACCAAAGCGCGCTTGGCCAACCGTCCGTGACCAATTTCGCGGCGCTTGGGCGTACCTACGCGGCCTGTTTCGCCGGTGGCGTAAGGTGGCATGTTGTAGTGAAGCATAAAGCGCTCGGAGTAATCTCCTTGCAGCGCATCAATTTTTTGTTCATCTCGCCCTGTGCCCAAGGTTGCAACTACGAGAGCCTGGGTTTCTCCACGGGTAAAAAGAGCAGACCCGTGAGTTCGGGGCAAAAGACCGTTACGGATCGCAATGGGACGAACGGTGCGAGTGTCACGCCCGTCTATACGAGGTTCGCCATCCAGAATCTGGGAGCGTACGATTTTTGATTCCAGGGCAAAGCAGGCTTCCTTTATAGCTTGCCCATCCGGCCCATCCTCTGTATCGACGCCAACTTCAGCAAAAACCTTTTTCCAGATGTTATCTATGGTCTCAGATCGCGCCTGTTTCTGCCTCAATTGGAATGCAGCACGCAAATCCGTCTCAGCCAGATCAGCGACTTTTTGGGCTAGAGCCGTATCTCTTTTCGCCGGTACCCAGTCCCATGCAGTGACTCCGGCTTCGTCAGCGAGTTCGTTGATGGCAGTGATCACCGTCTGCATTTCCCGATGACCGTACATGACGGCGCCCAGCATGATGTCCTCTGATAGCTCCATTGCCTCGGACTCCACCATCAGCACAGCATGCTGAGTGCCTGCCACCACTAAATTCAACTGAGTCTGCTTCAGTTCGGTAGTGCTGGGGTTCAAGACATATTCGCCATTGATGTAGCCGACACGGGCTGCACCAATAGGGCCATCGAAGGGAATACCGGAAAGCACCAGCGCGGCGGAGGCGCCTATAAGCGCAGGTATGTCCGCGTCCACTTCGTTATCGGACGAAAGAACCGTGGCTACGATCTGCACTTCATTGTAAAAACTTTCAGGAAATAGTGGACGGATGGGACGGTCAATCAGGCGGGAAGTAAGAATTTCTTTTTCCGATGGCCGGCCTTCACGCTTAAAAAAACTGCCAGGTATTCTACCTGCGGCGTAGGTTCTCTCCTGATAATCCACCGTCAAGGGGAAAAAATCCTGCCCCTGTTTGGCATTTTTTGCGCCCACCACCGTAACCAGAACTACGGTGTCATCCATGGTAACCATCACCGCTCCGTGCGCTTGTCTTGCTATTTCGCCGGTTTCCAGCGTTAGTTGATGAGACCCGTAAGTAGCACTTTTTTTATTTGCTTTCAATTAACTACCCTTTTCAATAAAATCATTCCGGCTTACTTCCGGTCACGAGTGCAACGCGAAATTTTTGCTATCGCTATCGGAAAAACAGGCAATCTCATAAACCCTGCTGTCCTAGCCAGGAACCGGTACTTATTTGCGCAGGCCAAGGCGCTCGATCAACGTACGATAACTATCGGCGCTGCTGCGCTTAAGGTAATCAAGCAGCTTGCGGCGCCGGCTCACCATACGCAATAAACCTCGGCGGGAATGATGATCCTTGACATGCGCTTTGAAATGATTAGCCAGATCATTGATACGAGTAGTCAATAATGCCACTTGCACTTCGGGAGAACCGGTATCTCCGGCGGCTCGCTGATAATCGCGCACCACCTGTGCTTTTTGATCGGTTGTGACTGGCATAGATAATCTCCATTAAATGCCTGATGCGAAAGGCCGATATTCTACTCTTTAACAGAGCGAATCCTCAAGTAATATGATGACTTTATTTTAGAGCTTTCGATATTAAATAATCAACAACCGTGCGCTTCCTTAATGAAAATTTTTCCTCAATATAAACGCAACCGGCTGTGTGGCTGAGATTGTGGTATTTTTCATCTCCCGTCAAACCTGAGCGAGTCGGAGAATCGCGATAGCGGCGTCAACTGAGGTCAGGTTATTCGGTGCGACGCTCTGCGCCTGAATTCAGGCTCGAAGAATACAACTTATCCCTTCTCCATGCTTATCTATTCTTGACCCGCCGTGTATCGGTGGAGTGATTCGGGGCAACTCCCATTTCCGTGCCTGCATATCGCACTACTGTGGATAACGTGGAACACGCGGCACGCGTGTCCACCGCAAGACGCAATAATGTGCCGAGCGTCACCGATCGTCGCAGCAATAGTGGAAGCAGGCGCGCCAGATCGGCGCTGCCGTCGCGACGTACCGCGCCCAGAAGAATGGAAGGAGGCGAAAATTCGGCTGGATCCGAGATGGCCCGCACAACCAGGAGCGGCATACCGGCATGGACAGCAGCCTCTGCCACCGCGCCACTTTCCATATCCACTGCGCAGGCTCCGGTAGCTTGTGCCAAGTCACTTTTTGCATTTGCCGAGGTCAATACCTGCTTGCTGGAAACCAACATACCGCCCGCGACACTCAAGCGGGCGGGCAGCAATGCGTGCAGACGGTTACGCCAACCCAAATCAACCTGCAACGGGCGGCCGGCGTAGATCGACTCAGGCAACACCAAGTCTCCCGGATGCAGGCGCGAATCCAATGCACCAGCAAGCCCCAAACTCATCAAAGACGTCGCACCGCCCGCCACCAATCCTTCCGCTGCCTCCCGAGCCGCCTCTTCGCCCATTCCACAGAGCCATATCGCAGCGCTTTCCCCCAAGCCAATCATTTGATTAAAGGGCAAACGGAGCGGGGTAACGCAACGAGCTTCCACGCGTAGAGCCGTCACGATACCTATCATGTCAAACAGAAGTCTTTTGTGTCAGCGCATGAAATCTGGCCAGAGCCCAAAACGGAAAATACTTCGTGTAACCGTGATATCTCAAGTAGAAAACCCTCGGAAACCCCGGCGCGGTGAACCAGGGATCATCCCATAGGCCATTGCTGTCCTGCTGGCGCAACAGGTACTCGATGCCACGCTGCACTTCATGACTATGCCCTTCTCCTGCCGCCATCAGACCGAGCAATGCCCATGCAGTCTGAAATGATGTACTCGTCTCAAACTGCCCGGCCCGTTGCGGTTCGAAGTAAGTATCATTACCCTCACCCCAGCCCCCATCATCGCGTTGCACGGATTTCAGCCACTGTGCCGCACGGCGAATAGCGAGGTGATTGGTATCTAAACGCACCAGCCGAAACGCTTCCAGTACCGACCAGGTACCGTAGATATAATTGCTTCCCCAGCGACCGAACCAGGCTCCGCTGGGCTCCTGCTCGCGAAACAGGTAAGCCAGGCCCCGTTCCACGGTAGCCTTGTGCCCAGATTTACCGTGCAAAGCTAGAAAACCGGTGCAACGGGCGGTAACATCGCTGGTAGGCGGATCAAGCAAGGCGCCGTGATCAGCAAATGGAATTTCATTGAGGTAATAATAAGTATTATCGGTATCGAAGGCCGCAAAGCCACCGTTGCGGGATTGCATACCGGCAAGCCACTCTGCCGCTCGTTCTATGCTTTCGTGGTAAGTTTGCGGGTCTGCTTGATGTAGTGCCCACGCCACGGCAGCGGTGTCGTCCAAGTCCGGATAATGGGGATTGGCATACTGAAAAGCCCAACCACCTCCTGCCAGATCAGGATGATCTTCTTGCCAATCCGCAGGTGCATCGAGTATCTGGTTGGGAATCAGCCAATCAAGGGCCTTTCGTATGGGCCTCTGATCTGCGCCTATATCTTCCTGGAATGCGAGAGACGCCAGGACAGTGTCCCATACGGGCGAGGTGCATGGCTGACACCAGGCGCGCGCGCCCTCATCGACTAGCAACCCTCGAAGAGCCTGGCGGCACTGTTCCCGATAAGGATGCTCATAAGAGTAACCCAGCAATGCCAGCGCCTCGCCGGCATTTACAATGGCCGGAAAAATCCCACCCAAACCGTAATTACCGTTAAGCCGCTCTACTGTCCAACGTTCCGCGCGGCGTAGCGCCAAACGGCGCAGGGCCTTGGGAATAAGCGGTTCGAATCGCGAAGCAGTGCGCTCGATGAGCAGGAACATCCGATTAAGGGGAGTGCGCACTGGAAAATAGTCTCGCTCTTCCTCCGGAGGGGCCGTAAACAGCTCGCGGATATGAACCTTGCGCCGATTCACGGCCCGCGCCTTCAAGCTGCATAGAATGGACAGCGGTACTGTCACGGCACGCGACCAGTAGGCAATTTTGCTCAGGTGAAATGGAAACCAGCGGGGCAAAAATATGATTTCCACGGGCACAAACGGAACACCGCGCCAGGGGATCTGATCATACATGGCGAGCAATATCCGCGTGAACACATTAGCCCGAGCTGCGCCTCCATGCTCCAAAATAGCTGTGCGGGCGCGCTTCATATGCGGCGCATCCGGCGAATCACCTACGAGCTTCAGGGCATAATATGCTTTGACCGTACAGCTTAGATCAAAATGACCGCCGTAGTACAGCGGCCAGCCGCCATGCTCGGGATCCTGCTTCTCACGGATAAATCGGGCAAGCCTGACTTCCAGATCCAGATCCAGATCATCCATGAAATGCATCATTAGCACATACTCGGATGGGATCGTACAGTCGGCCTCCAGCGGGAAGCACCAATGGCCATCCTCTTTCTGTAAAGACAGCAGGGCCGTGCGCGCTATGGCCAATCCATCTTCCAGCGCTGTTGTATTGGTTGAATTTAAGTATCGATCTTGCGAGGACAATCTGGCAGTACCTTCCAATCTCGTCATTTATTCTTACCTAAGTTGCTTTGCTGCATAATTTCGCGCGTGATTCATTGGTCTGCTCATAGTAGTAAGCGCTGACGTTTACAAAAATAGGATGCTGGATGATGCCATAAGCCTTTCGCTACCGATAGCGGCCTCAGCCTCCAATTGGGGACAACATCTTTTATCAAAGGCGCCATCTGGATTCAGCTTCAGCGCAACGGTTTGGCTGCGAATTCATTATGTACGATATCCTTATGCAGCGGATAATCGTAGCTTTCGGGGGGTGGCTCTCCATCGTAGATCAGGTGCTTACGCTGTTGCAAAAAACCTTCGTGCACAAATAGATAAGGATCCAGCGCCGCCTCATCACGAATGCGCATGGACCCGCTTAGCCTCGCCCGTTTGTCAATTATACCCAAAACTGCGACGAGTCCTGTAATAGCGATACTTGCAACTCAACCTGCATAAAAAAGAACGTTACTGAACATGCTGACAGGAATGCCCGGCGCGTCGCGATAACTGCTTGGCCCAATTAAAGGGACAAACAAATAAGACCCTGTTTTGACACCCCACACACCGAGTGTTTGCCCAAAGTCTTCGTCATGCTGCAGCAAACCCATGGGCGCCGCCATATCGAAAAGTCCTCCCCCACCAATAGTCGAATTGACGAGGAATCGTAAACTGTCCTGGAATCCCTGACGTATCTTACCCTGCAAGAAATCGTTAAGAATTACATTTGAGTAGACAAGATTGTCATAGAAATTTCCGATCGAACGCTGCATCGGGTTCGGCACATATTTTATATAGGCGTCTGCAATTGGCGCCAGAATATTCCGGTCTACCGAATCGGTAAAATTATAAAATTTGCGATTGGTTTTCTCATTAGGATCAATCGGATCTATACTCTAATCCATGCTCTGATCGTTCGGACGCATGGTAGCGCAACCCGTAAGCAATGCTACGCATACTAACAATGAACAATCGCCGGATGGTTACGCGTCATGATTTAAGTAAAGGATAAACGGGTCCTGTTATCTCATAAGGTAGTTACATTCCACGATGCGGCGGTTCACCTCAAGATGCTAAGTATAAACAATAATTATCACATTGGCGCATAACTTTGTCCGCATAAGACCAGATTGCTCCGCGATGGGGCGCCTTTTGCGGCGATCTCGCTATTATGCTTTCGCGCCTTGAATTGGAGACCTCAACAATGCTGGCAGTATAACGAGGGTACAAATCAGAGTAAATGTCAGTCCCACCGTGAGCATTATTCCCATACTGGCTGTACCTTGGTGCGATGAAAACATAAGACTTGCGAAATCCACCAAAGCGGTCAAGGCACTGTAAAAAATGGCACGCGCGGTACTGGTGTGAATCAGAACTTCGCTGACCAGTTCATTATTCAGACTTCGGTGCACCATATGCAGGCTGCTGTCGATACCAATTCCCAATAACAACGGCAAAGCGATAATATTGGCGAAGTTGAATGGTACGTTCAGAAGGACGGTGAAAGCAGCAGTAAACAAACTGGACAGCAAAAGCGGGCTCAGGACTAAGAGGGTGTACTTTATACTGCGCAGCAATACCAACAATGCTACGATAATTCCCACCAATGCCAATAAGAACGCCTGAGCGAACGCATGCACCACGGCCTCGCCCGCATCAAGACTCACCACTGGCGCCCCGGTGGCATTGGGTGCAACTTGCTGCACCGCCCTCACAAAACGCCGCAATGCCTCGTTGTCGTTGATGTCTTCTGCAGGATAAACCGCCAGCCGGTATTCGCCTGTCCGGCTATGCCAGCGACTAGACAACGATGTGGGAAGATCTTGCTCATCAAACGGGGTAGCTTCAGTAGCGGTGCGCAGCCCCTGCAAAGCAATGGGTAGCATAGCAAGCAGATCCTTCTCTACTGAATGCAGTAGTTTGGTTCTATCGGCCGCGCTGGCTGTATCGAGTTGAGCGAACAACGCAGTAAGGGATGACTTCAGGGCACGCGCGATTGCAGAGTCTCGATGATCAGGCCGGCCGGCAATGAACCGATCTAACGCATCATCCAGATCATCCAAAGCCTTTCGCTGCTGCACCGCTACGTGCTCACCCGTCGCCGGAGGCTGGTTTGGCAGCATAATCGGGCCAGTCGTGAGAGCCATCTCCTCGATAAGCGAGAATTTCTGCCCCTGGTCCGGCGGCACAAAATCGAGAATGGTCACCACGTTGCTCACCTCTGGAAGCTTGGCCAAGCGCTGCGCCAGCCGTTCCGTTTCCTGACGATCATTAGCCAGCACAACCGCGTGCCAGGGGGAATGGTCGGTGTCCGTGAGAAGCGCGCGAAAAGTCTGCACCGCTTCGCCCTGCGGATCCTGCATATTCAGCAAATTGTAGTCAAATCTTACTTGGGGCAATACCGCAACAGCGGCGATTAAAGCTACCGCAGTCGCGGCATAGGTCAGCTTGTGCCACTTCAGCGATAGCTCCAGCACCTTGCCTACGGAGCCCTTCATATTCGATTTCACTGGCGGCCGTTTCGGAAAATAACGTAGGAGAGCAGGTCCTATGGTAAGGGTAACCAGCAGGCTAATCACCATGCCGGTACCGGAGATGATCCCCAGCTCCGCTACCCCGCTATAATCTGTAGGTATAAATGCATAGAAACCAATAGCATTGGTGATAGCACACGCGGTCAAGGCGGCTCCGGCATCGCCGCCAGCCAAGTACATGGCCTTGGCGGGGGGTAGGCCATCCGCCAGTACCTCACGATATCGCAGCAGAAAATGAATGGCGAAGTCCGCCCCCAGACCAATGTATAGTACCGCAAATGCGATGGATATCAGGTTCAGATGACCGACTGCAGCGGTGGCGAAAGCTGCGGTGAGAAGCAGGCCCATTGTCAAGCAAACCAATACGTTGAGTATCAATCCAGGGGTGCGCATCGCAAAGTAGAGGACGACCCCCACCATCACGAATGTAATTATTCCGGCATACTCCATGCCGCGCAGCGAACTATTAAGTTCCTCCTCGGCTAACGCTACCTCGCCGGTAATGCGTAACTTTACCGGCCCATCCTTGGTCAAACCGATATCTTTTGCTGCCGCATGTAGAGCCGCAATGGATTGTTCGGCTGGAAATAGCTCGGTGTAATCAAGCCTCGGTTTTACTATTATGAGCTCTTGGTATCTGCTTTTCTGAGAATCGCCGCGAAACAGGGATTGCCATGACAACGCCCTGGGCACGCCTGCCAGCCGTGCATCCAGCGTTGCGCTCACACCAGTTAGCACTGATCTCAATTCCAGGCCACGTCCTTTATGCAATTCCTCCACAGCCCCACTTAGGACAGAGGCAAACGTCTGCAGATTGGGATTCTCCGCAATATGCGCCATCAGCGGCTGTGCCGCGGCCAGGCGATCCGTGATCTGTTCCAGCTCTGGGAGACTTTGGTAAAGCAATCCATTGCGTGCGAAAAAATCATCTACGTTTGGGGGGTAAACGTCGTGGAAATGCGTAGTGTCTTTTTTTAAACGCGCTGCGAGACGCGCTGTAGCCATTCGAACCTGCTCGGGTGTGGGGGCATCCAGCACGACCACCAGGGTTTCCATGTCCTGAGGGAACGTTTTATTGTAGTGCTTCATATTGACGCGAAACGGCAGGTGCTCGGAGAGCATGTCCGTGGTATCTGTATTCATACCAAGATTACGCGAAACATAAAAGCCAGCTGCCACAGCTAACAGCGATGCTCCAAGAAGGATCCAGGCAGCGTAACGATAGGAGATTGTGGACCAGCGCGCAAAGATGTCGTAGATACGGCTGTGAGAAGCTTTGATTGGTATAGTCATCCTTCGGGGAGCATTGGAACGATCGATCCTGATGCTGCGCGGTTCTATTTAATTTTGTTCAGCCAGGACGATCTTTTTCTTGAGCATATCGATGAGTGTCGAGAAACCATCGCGTTGAAGGATGGCGCGATACTCAACACGTTTCAACGCGAGATCGCTGACGCCATCAGCAAGGACATTGACGATGCGCCAACCGTCTTTTCCGTGACGCAGGATATAGTCGAAACGTACAGGTTCACCCTTCAGCGGAACCAACCTGCTGCGCACCAATATCTGATCCCGCGGCATGGATTGTTGCTCCAAAAATTCAAAACGCTCACCGTCGTGGTTTTTAAACCACCCCGCGTAGGTGCCAATGCTAAGCTTTCGAAAAACATCTGTAAAAATACGCCGCTGCTCGGCATCCAGCTGAGCCCAGTTGGCACCCAAGGTAGTACGTGCGATAAAATCGAGATCGTGAGTATGGTCAATGACGGGAGCCAGCAACTCGAAACGTCCTTGATAACCGAGCTTCTCACCCTCGCGCATTGCTTTTATAAGTGACTCATGCAAATAGTTTACGATCTGTTCCGGACTGCGGGAGCCTGGAGTCTCGGCCCAGGACTCAAGCGGAACCCCCAGCATGAGCACTATTATCTGGAGCTGCAATACATACCTGATCGCATGAATCAATTTCATATTGACAGCCTTTACAGCAAGTATGCTAACCGCACAATAATTAACCTCGGAATCCATCTTATGGTCAGTATAGCGTACTAACGACAAGCACTGCGCTATCATGTCCCGAACCGGCCGAAGTTCCGTGATAATCCATCACTCGCTTCGCGCCCAAGCGACACCATCGCCAGGAAAAATTTCCCTGGCGATGGTGTGAGTTTGGAACAGATCAGGATTTCAACAGCATCCAGACACCATCGATCGCATGCGCACGTTCTCTACCTACGCGCTTTAATGCGTGAAGATCCTTGTCGTTTATCGCTCGAGCTTGACAGGAATCCCGCCAATTGTTTTTCGGGATTTCAGTTCCTCGGTTACCCATTTAGGCGTAGGCTCAGCCACCATTGCTCCCGTCGTCCTCGGGCCTCTGATAGAAGCAAGCAATGCTTTCAGCGGATGTTGCAACATATCTTCAACTGCAGTTGCTTCATAACCGCAATGAGCCATGCATTGCGCACACTTAGGATTACTGCTGTTACCGTACTTTTCCCAAGGGGTGTCATCCAGCAACTCCTGAAAACTGGCCGCATACCCCTCATCCGGCAATAAATAGCAAGGTTTCTGCCAGCCAAATATGTTACGTGTCGGGTTACCCCATGGGGTGCACTCGTAATCCTGGTTGCCAGCCAGAAAATCAAGATACAGCTTGGAATGATTCAATTTCCAGTTGCGTTTTTTGCCGATTTCAAAAATACCCCGAAATAGTTTCTTGGTATCCTGTCCCTTAATAAAGATATCCTGCTTAGGCGCACGTTCATAGCTGAACCCCGGTGCGATGGTTGCGCCCTCAATGCCTAACTCCATGGCGTAATCCAGAAATTCAGCAACGTCATCCGGGGTTTCACCCTGAAACAGAGTACAGTTTACGGTGACTCTGAATCCTCTTGCCACGCACAATTTTATTGCCTCAACCGCCCGATCAAAAACACCATCCTGACACACCGAGGCATCATGCCTTTCTTTCATGCCATCCAGATGGATGGAAAAAGTCAGAAAAGGAGACGGCGTATAGTCATCAATCCTTTTTTTCAACAAAAGCGCATTCGTGCAGAGATAAACATACTTCTTCCGGGCAACGATACCTGCAATGATCTGCGGCATTTCTTTATGTATCAGCGGTTCGCCGCCAGGAATCGATACCATCGGCGCACCACACTCATCAACGGCTTCCATGCATTGCTCAAACGAAAGGCGCTGGTCAAGAACGTCCTCAGGATAATCAATCTTGCCGCAGCCCGCACAGGCTAAATTACAACGAAACAGAGGCTCCAGCATTAAAACCAAAGGATATTTTTTTACTCCTTTCAACTTCTGCTTGATCAGATAACTGCCTACCGCTATCTGTTGACGTAAAGGAACTCCCATGAGTAAATCCTCCAAAAAACTTCAATAAACTGATTGATAGCCACATACGAATAACCACATTTGTTTTTTACAAGTACCATGAGATTCCCCAAACTTTTACGTCGCAATAGGGATTTTATCTCACTCTTCTCATCTTGCTTCTTTTTCAGACACTTTTATCGCGCCAGTATATTAGCACGTATATTTCATAAACTAAACACACGGCTTCGTCAGGGTTAATACACGTGCCTCAGTCTGGATTCCCGAAGGAAATAACCGACTTTTCATGAGCATATCATGATCTATCCGATCTTCTCCGATCAAAATAAAAGCAAAAAAATGGGGCGCCGAAGCGCCCCATTTCCAACTGACTTGACTCGATTAAAAGTTGTGGCGAACACCAATCGTGTAGGTAGCACGATTACCTGTTGCATAGGCTGGTGCAATATAGTTAGCTTGATTATTTGCCGATCCGTCGTTGGGATTGGGATTATTCAGGTATACGTGCTGATAACCACCGAAAATACTGGTACGCTTGCTCAGATTATGGATCGCACCTACCGTGAAGCTGTCAACCTTGCGAGCCTGCGCGGAATTGATGCCGCCCGCCTGAGCGGAAGTCATACCGCCTTGCGCTACCAGGGTTGTATTGCCCAATTTGTACTGGCCACTCGCGAACCAGAGGTGACCGCCGGCGCCAGCATTCATCGCGGAATTGCATTGTCCAGTGCCGCCCGTACCATCAAGCGGATTTGACGTCAGGGAAGCAGCGGTAGTACAGGTTGCTGAACCGATAGCGTGGCTGACATGTTCATATTGACCGCTGAGCTTTAAGTTTTCGAATGCCCAGGAAGCACCAGCCCGCCATACCTCTTCTGTTTTGAGACCTACGCTCTTCTGGAACTGGTTGGCATTATCCCTGGAGTAGCCGCCGAATACATCAAACCCCATCCCCATGAAATCGGCATGATACTTGGCAGCAGCCTGACCGTCGAAATCGCCATTCCGGCCGCCGGTATTGCCTTGACCACCCAAGCCACCCGGGAGAAAGCTTTGCGCGATGCCGCCAGCGCTAAGGCCATTGGGGTTTTGGGGGTTGAGGGAATTTGCATCACCAGGCATAAACAAAGCGGCAAAGGAGAAGCCTTCGATGGTTGCGGAGTCGAAACGAATAGCGCTGTTAACAAATCCGTTTGCACCCGAACCCAAGCCGTTAGCACCTCCGGACATGGTACCGCCAGAACCGCTGGCTTGCAGGGTGGTATAGGCAAATGGATCGATCGTCATACCGCCAGCGAAATCCTTGAAGGGAGACTGAACACGGCCAAATTTGACATCGCCAAAATTATTGTGAGAAAGACCCACCCACTGCTCACGCGGAGTACTGGCCGAACCTGCACCAGTGTTCAAGCCCATTTCCATACGGGCGTTTGCTTTGAGGCCATTGCCCAGATCCTCGGTAATGTGCAGCCCCCAACGTGACGAGCGGGAGTTGTCTTGCAGCGCTCCCTGGCTGGGCTGGCCCGCGAAATCGACCAAGCTGTATTCAGCTTGCACCCGGCCAAAAATTGTGACGTTTGTCCCCTGCGCGGATGCAACCACCGGGGCTGCGAGTGCGCCGGCGACAGCCAGTGCAATCAGTTTCTTTTTCATGTGGAAAATCTCCTTTAAAGTTGAAACGGTTGGGCCAACTCACCGACCCTATTTCGGTGGAGTGCGTCCCGCTGCTTTGGACTTCTCAAAGTGAGAAGGTTGAGAGATTGTGCCTAACGCAACAACTTGTAGCAAGAAAATCCAGCAACTTTCGATATATCGAAGAAGCTTGTGTTGCTTTTTTGCAACAAATTGCAACTGAAATTCATGGTGAACACAATCCTGAAAAATATCATAGCACAATTATACATAATCATAACTTTACACGAATAATCGCGCCAATTCCACTCCCGGATTATCCGCGCGCATAAGGGCCTCGCCCACAAGGAAGGCACTAACATGATGGTCGCGCATCAGCGCGACATCGGCTGAAGCAACGATACCGCTTTCCGTGATCACGATACGTGCGGACGGAATACGGTCAAGCAGTTGCAGCGTGGTATACAGGCATGTTTCAAAGGTGCGCAGGTTGCGGTTATTGATGCCAATCAGCGGAGAATTTAATTGTAACGCGAGCTCCAGTTCCGCGCCGTCGTGGACTTCAATCAGTACTGCCATGCCGAGCGCTTGAGCGAGCAATTCGAGCTTGAGCATTCGGGTAATCACTTCGTCCTCTCGCCGATGTTCGTCGATGAAGGTGCAAGACATGCAGAACGCTGCGACAATTATCAGGATGCAGTCTGCTCCCATAACGCGCGCCTCAACCACCTGGTATTCGTCCAGCATGAAATCTTTGCGCAGTATCGGCAGATCACAAGCGGCTCGAGCCTGCTTCAGATATTCCCCGCTGCCGCCAAAGAATTGCCTGTCGGTTAGCACCGACAGGCAGGCTGCACCGTGCAGCGCGTAGCTGGCGGCGATAGCAGCGGGGTCAAAGTGCTCGCGTAACACGCCCCTGCTAGGACTGGATTTCTTGATTTCTGCAATGACCGCAGGCAACCCAGCGGTAATCTTATCGCGGATTGCACCCGTGAAATCCCGGGGTGGCGGCGCAGCCTCCGCTTCTCGACGCATCACAAGCAAGGACTTGACTGCCTTTTCCGCGGCAATTTCCTGCATCTTGACGGTCAGAATCTTTTGCAGAATATTAGGCATTGATTAAACCAGAGAGGTTCTGTCCCGATTTGAGAATTCGACCAGTTCCCGCAACTTTTCCTTGGCCGCACCGCTTTCTATGGCGGCGCGGGCTTTTTCCAAACCTTGCTCCAGCGATGCCGCCATCCCTGCAACATAGATTGCCGCCGCCGCATTAAGTAACACCACATCGAGTGCCGGACCTGGCTGATTATCCAGAACCGACATCAATATCTCTCTGGATTGGGTGCTGTCTTGCGCTTGTATTGTTTCGATCACAGCGGTCTTCATGCCGAAATCTTCCGGTTTGATAGTGTATTCTGTGACCTCGCCGTGCCTGAGTTCGCCTATCTGCGTTTCACCCGCTATGGTGATCTCATCCAGGCCGCCTTGGCCGTTCCTGCCATGAACCACCATCACATGATGGCTGCCCAGGCGCTGCAGTACTCGCGTCAGGATGCCAACGAGATCGGGATGAAACACCCCGAGCAACTGATTCTTCGCACCGGCCGGGTTGGTCAGCGGCCCGAGGATATTGAACAGGGTGCGCACGCCGAGATCGCGCCGTACAGGCGCAGCATGTTTCATGGCACTGTGGAAATTGGGCGCAAACATGAAACCAAGACCGATTTCTCTTATATCGTCCGCTATTTGCCCAGGCGTTTGATTAAGGTTGACTCCCAGGGATTCAAGCACATCCGCACTTCCAGACTTGCTGGATACTGAGCGGCCGCCATGCTTGGCGACTCGCGCCCCGGCAGCTGCGGCGACAAAAGCCGCGGTGGTGGAGATGTTGAAAGTATGTGCCGCATCTCCGCCAGTCCCGCACGTATCTACCAGATGCTGGTTATCCACGCCTTCCACGCGAATAGCGAATTCCCGCATCACCTGTGCCGCAGCCGCAATTTCGCCAATGGTTTCTTTTTTTACCCGCAGCCCGGTAATGATGGCGGCGATCAGGACCGGTGATAACTCTCCGCGCATGATCTGGCGCATGAGTGAGAGCATTTCGTCGTGAAAGATTTCACGGTGCTCAATGATACGGGCCAACGCTTCCTGCGGTTTCATGATAATGTCCTTTTGCGGTGTGCCCCCATCACATAGGCTATTCACTGATTCAGAAAATTTCCCAGTAATTTGTATCCGTGTTCGGTCAGAATGGATTCCGGATGGAATTGCAGACCTTCGACCGTCAGAGTTTTATGGCGAACACCCATGATTTCGCCATCCTCCGTCCAGGCAGTGATTTCCAGGCAATCTGGAAGACTTTCACGCTCAATAACAAGGGAATGATAGCGTGTCGCCGTAAACGGATTTGGCAGGCCTCGAAACATGCCTGCACCTTTGTGGAAAATAGGCGAAGTTTTACCATGCATGAGTTGCATGGCGTGAACGATTTTGCCGCCATAGGCCTGGCCTATGCTTTGATGGCCGAGACACACGCCCAATAGGGGGATTCGCCCATTGTATCGCTCAATCAATGGTATCGATATACCCGCCTTATCAGGGGTGCAGGGACCGGGTGAAATTACGATCCGCGCGGGGTTTAGCTGGGAAATTTCATCCAGCGTAATCTCGTCGTTACGAAACACCGTTACTTCCTCACCCAACTCCCCAAAGTATTGCACCAGGTTGTAGGTGAAAGAATCATAATTATCGATCATCAACAGCATATCTTAGTCAACTGTCTGTTAACAACCAAATATTATCGTATGAATCGCCAATGATACCCGCCTTGATACCCGCTTTTATGCGTGGTGCCCCAGCGCCGAAAGTCTTGAACACAAACATGAATGCCCCATTATCGCTTAAATCTGTCCAAGCTCAAACAGACGTGGCGTGTTGTTCATTTTCCACAAGCGACGTTTATGTTTTCAATCTTACAGTGCTAAGGAAACGCCGATCAAATGAATCTTTGCGCAACCGGCAAGACAGCGCAAGAATTGTGGCACCCGCTCGTATCGCCACGTTCAGTTTTTAATTAAATGCGAAGTTTTCTCTTCATTTTTTCTAGTTGTGCTTATGTTTTGCGACTTTTCTACCCATTTCCCGAATCAGGGGAACAACTTGCCCCTGACCCTGTATAGATTACTCAAGGCAAATAGCGTGTTGAGCTGCGCATCATTTTTGCCGATTCCCTGGTAGCGCGGGTCTTCTTGTGTTTGAAGATGTTTTTGACGATGTACAACGGATGTCCGGCCTTGGCCCGGATACTGGCTTTGAGTTTCTCATAGGCCAGCACCAGATCCTTTTGTCAGCACTCAGGCATGCACATCAACACCGATGTGGGCCTTCATACCGAAGTGCCATTGAGTGCCCTTTTTGGCCGGGTGCATTTCAGGGTCGCGCGCACGGGACTTGTTCTGGGTTGAACTGGGGGCAGCGATCAGCATGGCGTCAATGAGCATGCCTTGACTCATCAGCAATCCACGCGCTTTGAGCAGTGCGTTAACCTCTTGCAGCATGGCTTGCGCCAGTGCGTTCTTTTCCAGCAAGTGACGAAAATCCATCAATGGGGTCCTGTCCGGTACGGATGCAACAGCCAGGCCGATGCCGCAGAATCTGCGCAGGGCCTGACTATCATAAATAGCGGCTTCTACGGCTACATCGGCAGGTCCATCCCCTTGCTGGATGAAATACATGCGTAGCATGCGTTCGATGCCTATTGGCGGACGCCCGCGTTTGCCGCTCTTGGGGTAATACGGCTCGATGGTGGCGATAGGCCGGCTCCACGGCACCACCTGTTCCATCCTGGATAAAAAAGATGTCACGCCGCGTGCGCTTCTTCCCGGTACTGTATTCAGCCTCGGAAGAACTCATTGGTTGATTCGTCATGGTAACCTTGCGAAGGGGTCAGTCGAAGTTATTGATGGCCGTTTATTAACGTTCCAAGCCTATGTGCGGTTGTCAGAACAGACGAATAAATCGGCATTTCCCTAAACAAATGTGCGGAGGAATTGCCGGATTTCCCTGCGCCGCAGGCAAGACCTGTGTGGATGATCCCTCGGACAACTGCGATCCCACGAGGGGTGGTGCCGAATGCAGCGGCATCTGTGTGAAATAACAACAGTACGTGGATGTAGAAAGAGGGTGTTACAAGGGAACGCACCTCCGGGCTGGAGCAATGAATCTGTTGACCGGCGAGAACATGCGACGAGGTATTTGTTCTCACCGTGTAACAGGCCCAAATTAGAGCGCTGATATGAGGGTCTAATTCTCTGGTGGCAGGTGGTTGGTAGCGAATCCCAGATTCGAACTGGGGACCAACGGATTATGATTCCGCTGCTCTAACCACTGAGCTAATTCGCCACGATGCGTCGAAGAGGTGGAATTGTGCCTTCGGAGGGAGACTCTGTCAAGATTTACAAGGGTTTGCGCGCATTGCATAGGCTTATACAAAGAGCAAAAGGTTTCGTCAGCTTTGCTAATTCAAACCGTATCAAGTTCGCAGCCGCTTTCTTGTATTATTTTTGGGAAGCGCCGATACTCCATCCGCCGGATTAAAAGCATCTGTATAATGTCTGCATGAAATTCGATGTCGTTATTGTTGGCGGCGGACTGGTTGGGGCAAGCTTGGCGCTTGCTCTCAAAGATAGTGGTCTAAAAATAGCATTGGTGGAGTCGCGACTGCCGGACCCTATTCCCAACAATGATAGTTGGGACAGCAGAATTTATGCTATTAGTCCGGGAAGCACCAGATTTCTGCAAAAATTTGGTGTATGGCAAGCGCTCGATGAGGCCCGAATTACGCCAGTTTATAAAATGGCGGTGTTCGGCGACGATAGCGCCGCACGTCTTGATTTCAGCGCCTACGATATCGGATTGACGGAGCTGGCTTTCATTGTGGAGAATCGCCAGCTTCAGGCCGCCGTGTGGAATGCACTCAAGCGCCAGAAAAAGCATGTCAAGATTTTCTGCCCCTCGCAATGTGTCTCGATAACATGGACCGAGTCTCATGCCAATTTACATCTGGCAGATGGCAATGTGCTGCAAGCGGCATTGATTGTTGGTGCGGATGGTTTGAATTCCTGGGTGCGGGAGCAGGCGGAAATCGGGGTTGTGCGACACTCCTATCAACAAATAGGGGTGGTAGCCAATTTTAATGCGGAGCAGTACCACCGCAATGTTGCTCGCCAGTGGTTCCGGCGGGATGGGGTGCTGGCACTGCTGCCATTGCCTGAGGCGCTGGTATCCATGGTGTGGTCGGCAAATGAAGAGCAGGCCCGCGTGCTGCTCGATTTATCTGAAACAGAATTGTGCCGCCAAGTCACCGAAGCATCCTGCCATGCATTAGGTGAATTGCGGCTTTTTACGCAACCTGCCGCTTTTCCGCTGAATTTCGTGCACGTGAAGAAATTGGTGCAGCCGCGTCTTGCGCTTATCGGTGATGCCGCCCACGGCATCCACCCTCTTGCCGGACAAGGTGTGAACCTGGGCTTGCGTGATGCGCGCGAACTGGCTGCAACCATTATCGCGCGCGGGCTTCAAACAGATTGTGGCGATTACTTGCTGCTGCGCCGTTACGAGCGTGCACGCAAGGAAGACATTCTGGCAATGGAACTCGCCACTGATGGTCTACAGAAATTATTTAACAATACTAACCCGACGCTTGTTCGCTGGCGTAATTTAGGGTTGGAAATCACCAACCAGTTGCCTCTCATAAAAGACCAATTGATGCAGCACGCATTGAGTTGAAGGTGAACCGCTTGATTTCGTAATTGGCGATAGTGAACGCTCACTGGGCGGTCATTGGGGCGCCAATATAAATTCGAATTCCAGGGTTCATTTGCCGATTTAGGGGTAAGCAAGGCACGGATAAGCGGCGCAAGCCGCAAAGTGGACGTCGCGATGCGTTTTATAGAGATGTCCCTATACATTTACTTGAACTGGAGCAATCAAGATCATGCGTTTTAACTTTGTCTTTCCTTTCTTATTACTATGCTTTGCTGGTGTGGTTTCCGCCAATGAAGCCTCCCTAAAAAAAGCGCTCATGATAAATTTCGCCGGGGAGAAGATTGAGAGCGTGAAAAAAACGCCTTATCTCGGATTATATGAAGTTGTGGTTGGGGGAGAGTTATTCTATACGGACGAAAAGGCGACTTACCTTTTTTTGGGTCATGTGGTTGATCCGCAAACCAAACGAAGCTTGACCAGCGACCGCTTGCAAGAGATCAAGGATGCACGGCGGATAAGCATTGATTCCCTTCCGCTTGAACTTGCGATCAAAGCCGTAAAAGGCAATGGGAAACGCAGGCTGGCAGTTTTTTCCGATCCGAATTGCCGCTATTGCAAGCGGCTGGAAAAGGAATTGGCCAAAGTTACTGATGTCACCATCTACACGCTGCTTTACCCAGTGCTTAACGGTTCGGTAGATACTGCCACGGCGATATGGTGTTCTGCTGACCGGCTCAAGGCTTGGAACGACTTTATGTTAAGAGATGCTGCTCCGGCCGGAAAAAGCTGTGAAACACCGATTGAAACCCTCCTTCAGACAGGGCAGAAGCACGGTGTAAATGGTACCCCGACGTTAATTTTTGCCGATGGCTCGATAGTGCCGGGAATGATAACCGCTGACATCGTAGAAAAGAAACTGGGTACGGCAACCATAAAATAACAACCTTATGAGCCTGGAGACCATCCAGACTTTTGTGCGCTTCTCACGGAACCGGCGTCTGCGGCAGATAATTGTTCGGCATTAATACCCACATTTTCCCGCTCTGCCTCATCTTTCCGGCCTGATCCCCGGCCTCCGGACCGAAGCCCCAGAAGAAATCGGCACGTACGCTCCCCTTGATGGCGCCGCCGGTATCCTGCGCCACCATTAGCCGATGAAGCCGCTTGTCAGTATTTGGCCAGGTCGTGGCAAGAAACACCGGCGCACCTTGGGGTACTGTGCGAGGGTCGATAGCGAGACTTCTGCCCGCGGTCAGGGGCACGCCGAGCGAACCGAGAGGCCCTGGCACACCGGCGGGGAGTTCCCGGAAAAAAACAAAGCTCGAATTCTGATATAACAACTCATTCAATCTGGCCGGGTTTTTCTGGCCCCAAGCCTTGATTCCCTGCATGGAAGCTTTTTCGAGGGGCAATTCCCCGCGCTCCACCAGTAACCGTCCGACGGATTTGTAAGGATGGCCGTTCTGTTCGGAATAACCGACGCGCACGATCTCGCCATTCTCAAGCGCTACCCGGCCCGATCCCTGGATCTGCAGGAAAAATAAATCAATCGCATCATCAACCCATAGAAGTTCCTTCCCTTGTAGCGGCACCGGATTTCTCTCTATTTCAGAGCGGCTGTAATACGGGACCACTTTGCGTCCTTGCAAACGCCCGCGCAGCCGCATGTTCTTGAGCTCGGGATAAATCTCACCTAAATCGACTACAAGGAGCTCATCGGGAGTAGTATAAAGCGGATAGCGGTAACGCGTGGATTGCTTACGGCTACCCTTCAATAAGGGTTCATAATAGCCCGTGATCAGGCCCTCACCGCTACCATCAGAATTCAGAACCTGGTGCGGAACAAAACGGCTTTCGAAGAATTGCCGCAGCGTAGCGTTATCCTGTCCTCGTATTGAGTCGGCTTGAGTACAAGTTTTCTGCCACAGCGGTTGATTTTTCAGAACAGTGCAGCTTCGAAGGAACGCATCCCATGCGGGCAAGATATCGTCATCCGTCCAGCCTGTCAGGGCGCCCCAGTCAGTTGGCTTGAGCATAGTCACGGGAGAGGTCACGGCTGGCGGAATTGCGGACGCTGCCGGCTTCTCTGGGGCAACGCGGGTACCCATCGGCACAGTCGTACAGGCATTGAGCAGCAGCAATGTGGCAACCGTAAGAAAACTTAATTGGTTTTTCATCGAGTTTTTGGTTAAAGTTGCGTTTGACAAATATACATCATGCTTGACCCTATGTGGATATTACTCTTGGAAGCAGGTGTAGCGCTGGCGCTACTGGTTATTATCGTCTGGTGGACCAGACCGCAAAAAAAAGATTCCGAAAAGAAAGATGATGCGCCTCGCTAAAGCAGCGATCGGCATGACGTGCTGTTATTATCCGCAGTCATTTCGTGTATTTGACCCAAACTGCAAGGGACTTATCCAGGAAAATTAATCCCTCGCCACAATAATATGGCAACCAATCAGGAGTTTCAGGATTCACGGAAGCGCGGATTTGATTTGATGAACGCGTTCAATCTCAGTTTGCCACGAATTTTTTTACCTCAACTTTCAAAAAACGCTGAAGTCCCGGTTGCTCGCTGAGTCATTCAGTCAGCGGGAATTCCTTTATAAAATACGGTCAAATCAACGCCGTTACGTAGCAATTGCGGCACCATCGGCGGCACTGTCGCTGTATAAATACAGTGCGATTCAGCGAGTAATTTGGCAGAATGCACACTTTGGCAGAATGGTTTTGTTATAAGGGAGAGATCACAATGAAATACCAAAGCTTTCAGGAATTCTGCGCGTACATAGCTGAGCATAACCCAGGTCAGCCCGAATATCTCCAGGCTGTTGCGGAAGTCATGGAAAGCCTCTGGCCTTTTATCACCGACCACCCTCGTTATGCCGAGCACGGCATTCTGGATCGTCTTATAGAGCCGGAGCGAATAATCATTTTCCGGGTTGCCTGGGTGGATGATCAGGGGGAGGTGAATGTTAACCGGGGTTACAGAATACAGCACAGCTCGTCCATTGGTCCCTACAAGGGAGGCACTCGTTTTCATCCCTCGGTGAATCTTTCCATCCTCAAATTTCTGGCGTTCGAGCAGACTTTCAAGAACGCGCTGACCACTCTACCAATGGGTGGCGGCAAAGGAGGGGCAAATTTTGACCCCAAGGGCCGAAGCCAGGGGGAGGTCATGCGTTTCTGTCAGGCCTACATGAGCGAGTTGTTTCGCCATATTGGTTCCGATATAGATGTGCCGGCCGGGGATATAGGTGTTGGCGGGCGAGAAGTTGGCTTCATGGCCGGAATGATGAAAAAGCTGTCCAATCGCGCCGACTGCGTTTTTACCGGCAAGGGCTTGAGTTTTGGAGGGTCTTTGATTCGTCCGGAAGCTACCGGTTACGGCACGGTGTATTTCGCCGAGGAAATGCTCAAACATGCCGGCCGTTCGCTGGATGGTCTGCGGGTGTCCGTCTCGGGTTCTGGTAACGTCGCCCAGTATGCCGTGGAAAAAGCGATGGCGTTGGGCGCTAAAGTAATAACAGTATCCGATTCCAGCGGCACAGTAGTTGATGAGGACGGTTTTACCAGCGAAAAGCTGGCTGAACTGCAAGAGGTGAAAAATCATCTTTATGCCCGAATCAGCGGCTACGCTGAACGAGTAAAGGCCACCTTTATTGCTGGTGTGCGTCCATGGCATATACCGGTAGACGTAGCCTTACCGTGCGCGACGCAGAATGAGCTAGATGAAGAAGATGCGGCAGCCCTGATCAGGAATGGTGTGATCTGTGTCGCCGAGGGTGCCAATATGCCTTCCACGGCAGAAGCCGTGAAACGCTTCGAACACAGCAAGGTGTTGTTTGCCCCAGGTAAGGCCAGCAACGCGGGCGGGGTGGCCACTTCAGGTCTGGAAATGAGCCAGAATGCCATGCGTCTTTCGTGGCCGCGGGAAGAGGTGGATGCCAGATTGCTTGAGATCATGCAGGCCATTCACAGATCCTGTTTGCAATACGGTCAGCGCAAAGATGGCAGCATTAGTTATGTCGATGGCGCCAATGTGGCTGGCTTCGTAAAAGTGGCGGATGCGATGATTGGCCAGGGTGTAATTTGATCAACCGCTCAGAAGTGCTAGTCCGCCAGGGAGACCCCCCGGCTCTGCCGGGGAGGCAGTTAAAGTTTGACATTTAGAGGAGTCCATCGAGAAACTCTTGATCGTGAGCCGCCAAGCAAACGAAAAGGAGTTTTAAGAGGGACGAATTTGAAAGCCTAAACCACTCGAAATGGGAGTGCAAATATCACGTGGTATTCATACCCAAGTGTCGAAGAAGGACGTTGTACGAAGAGCTGAGGAAGTATCTGGGTGAGGTGATCCGCAAACTGGCCATCCAGAAAGAGAGCCCGGGTAGAGGAGGGGCATTTGATGCCGGATCACGTACACATGCTGATAACGATTTCGCCGAAGTATGCGGTGTCACAGGTAATCGGGTTTATCAAGGGCAAGAGTGCGATACACCTTGCCCGTGTCTACGGAGAGCGGAAACGGAACTTTGTG
>JBDTKY010000063.1:0-6450 GCA_039935055.1 Nitrosospira sp. | reverse complement strand
GATCCAGCGCGACGGCACCCACTGTTCCGCGCTTGTGGTCGCACCCGGGTGGCGATGTATCGGGATCGGCGTCATGATCACGCAGCACGCGTTCTTCAGCAATTGCTTTCTGCAATTGATTCCAGCGAAATTGGGTGTAAAAATAGGACGGATTGACGATCTCAAGACCGTTCTCGGCAGCAAAGCTTTCGGCACCTTGCCCCATCAGCATCACATGCGTGCTTTTCGTCATCACGGCGTGTGCAGCGCTGATCGGGTTGCGAATCGTCGTCACTGCGGCTACCGCACCCGCCATGCGCGTGGAACCATCCATGATCGATGCATCCAGCTCATTGCGCCCGGCATTACTAAACACGGCGCCCTTGCCAGCATTGAATAAAGGCGAATCTTCCATTACCACGATCGCTGCAATCACGGCATCAATACTGCTGCCACTCGCCGCAAGTACTGCATAGCCAGCTGTCAGCGATTGCTCAAGAACTTCTGTATAAGCATGCTCAAGTTTCGTTGTCAGCTTGTCGCGCGTGATAGTACCGGCACCACCGTGAATTACCAGCCGGATCGGTGGAGCATCCAACCCCACCGTGTTCATTTTTACTGTCATAGTTACAAATCCAAGAGTAACGGAAAGCGATTATCCGGAATCCGGTAGCTGAACGCTCATCTGTCAGGTTATCGCTACGATCCTAAATCCAGTAGTTGACCGCTCATTTAATAGATCAGAGTTATAATAAATAACGATATTTCTTGTTATTTGACGCTCACATTCCGCGTCGTCGCACCTTGCCCTGCACCCCAAAAACCGCACACTTCACCCCATCCAACTACCGGATTCAGGATGATAAATCTCATTCAGTAAAATTCTGGAATTCTATATATGTTTGTGTAAAGCTAACAAACGTTACGCCGCAAGGCAAGACGCTACATTAGTGTGTTCTTCAGGGGTAAAATTACGAAATAGACTGGGTGGATTACCGCGCCTGGTTCTGTTACCGGCAATAAATGTATTGGCAGGCGAACGAGAGAATATCACTCCCGCCGGTGGTGGCCGTTATGTCGGAGAAGGAAAGTCTGTCGATGATGCTGTGCCTTGTCAACGGACAACGAGTGTCAGCAGCGCCAATAAGGCTATTGGGATAATGAGAAACGTTACGAGCGGGTCGAACGTCGGGAGCGCGACAGTGAACAGCGACGCGACTCAGACGATTGCTGATTTACTTATAGCTGAGAAATTGGCCATTTAACCCGGATGTTTCATAAATTCGGGCGATGATCGCGCAGGATTTTGTTTTGTAGGAGGATTTTGTGAAAGAGTGACGTAGTTATTCGTACGCCCGACTGAACAAAATTTACATACGAAACAAAAGACCAACGAGGACGTGTGTCAATTTATGAAACATTCGGGTTAAGAGACTCGAAAGCGTTTTTTTGGGGGAAAATATGAAATCTTTCGCAATTGCTTTACTGATGATTTCTTTGCTTGCGGGTTGTGCCAGTAAACCCAGGTATGAGCAGACTTCGATGAAATTAAGGGATGGAACGACACACTATTTTCTCAAAACCAATTTTAAACCTTGTCAGCTGAGCCGGGACTGGGCAAACAGGACATTGACAATACGCGCTAATGAAATTTGCAAATCAGGATATACGCTTGTTGACACACAAACGCCTGTGATTCTGGAACAAATGGGAGTAGACCCTGGAAAAAGGGATCTTATATGGGAAATCAAATGCGATGGCGAAGAACCGAAATCCTAGCAGCCTGCCGGACGTGAAGGAAATCGGCTGCAAAGGCGTCTGGCTGGGCTGCCAAGTATTGAAGTGTTACCAGCTAGCTGCCAAGCTATTCCCCGTACAGTTTATTCTTCGGCACCAGGCCGAAAAGTACGTTGACGAAATAGTGATTTTGGAGGATTGTAATGTTTATTCAAGTAGCATCGTGACTTTAAATCTGCCACTTGTATCTAAAGTATCTAAAAGATATCGCAGTATCCTCCTTCACAACTGGCTTGAGCATCGAACGAGATAAAAGGATTTAAAGCTGTGGAAATTGAAGCGTTACTTGCACCGATTTCGCAGGATTCTCCCTGCGGGCCTGATCTTGAGTACGATCCGGACTTCATGGCGCTGGAACAAGCATGTCAGGGTAAGCCAGAGCGGCAGACCGGGGAAATAATAGTTGCCGCTGAAGAGCCAAACTGGATTGACATGAAGCAACGTGCCGGGACGCTTTTCTCCCGAACGAAAGATTTGCGAGTGGCCATGCTTTTCACCCGAGCCCTTACCCAATGCGATGGCCTGGAGGGGCTCGCCTCTGGTTTGAAGTTGCTGCATGGCCTCCTGGCTGGTTACTGGGAGGGTGTCCATCCTGGTATCGATCCCGATGAAGGCCCGGTCACGCGTCTTAATGTGCTCGCGTCGCTGGGGAATCCAGATACGTTGCTTCGTGATGTGCGTGGCGTTAATTTCGTCAGTACCGGCAGTCACGCACGACTGTCGGTTCGGGACGTTCTCATAGTCATGAGCAAGTTTCCCGCCGCGGGAAGCGAGGGCGTCCCTACGCAAGCCGAGACTGAGGAAATTCTTCGCCTGCCAGAAAACGCTGCTTCCGTGCAAGCCATGCATGATGCATTAACGGCCTTGAATGGGATGCATGCTTTTCTCGGTGAAAAAGTAGGCTACGACCGTGTCCCCGATATGCAGCCGCTGAGAGATATGCTCAAGACTGTGGTGCAATTGTGGAAAAGCAATGTGAGTGCACTGCAAACGCCTGGGGATGGAGCCGCCATTTCTCCGGATGGAGAAACACATAGTGCCATGCAGCCGATATCCGGAGAGATTCAAAGCCGCGAGGATGTCGTGCGGATGCTGGAAAAGATATGCGAATTCATCGAGAGAACCGAGCCGGCAAATCCGGCCCCCTTGTTTATCCGCCGGGGTCAGCGGCTCCTGACCAAGAATTTCGTCGAGATCATTCAGGATCTTGCACCAGATAGCTTGAGCCAGATCAAGCATATTACCGGTCTTGAACCGAAAAAAACTTGAATTATCACGAAGGTTCCGACAAGACGGGTAAATGAGCCTCCAATTTTCTGGCGGCCTTGCGTATGTCATCGGCAGCGTCTAGAATCATATTACAGCAAATAATAATAGGCCCAATGCGAGGGTCATCGGAGGATTTCCAGCACAATCTCTAAATCATCTTCGAAGGGGAGTAGAGCCATGGTACAGAGCAGTCAGAAATTCATAGCGCGTAACCGCGCTCCACGGGTTCAGATTGAGTACGATGTGGAGCTGTATGGCGCCGAAAAGAAAATTCAGTTGCCTTTTGTCATGGGTGTCTTTGCAGATTTATCGGGCAAGCCAACGGCGCCCCTGCCGCCAGTGGCAGATCGTAAATTTCTCGATATCGATGTTGATAACTTCGATGATCGCATGAAAGCCATCAGGCCCCGAGTTGCCTTTCAGATCCCCAACACGCTTACTGGCGAAGGAAACCTCAGCGTCGATATTTCCTTTGATAGCATGGATGATTTTTCCCCCGCCGCGGTGGCCCGTAAAGTTGATGCGCTCAATAAATTGCTCCAGGCGCGCCAGCAACTTTCCAATCTTGTGACTTATATGGATGGCAAAACCGGTGCGGAGGAATTGATAGCGAAAGTTTTGAATGACCCCGCCTTGCTCCAAACGCTCGCTGCGAGCAAGAAACCCGTGGACGAAAGTGGAGCATCCTGAATCTGATTGAGCGAGTCCGTGAAGACAAGGAGAAGATAATGGCGGAAACGGAACAACAGGCCCCAGAGGCTGAAGTCGCAAAGCTGGAGGAAAGCGAATTTGCATCGCTGCTGCAGAAGGAGTTCAGGCCTAAATCCGAAGAGGCGAAGGGTGCGGTTGAGCAGGCCGTGCGAACTTTGGCCGAACAAGCGCTCGCGCAAACCCAGCTTATTGGCCACGATGTGGTCAAGTCGATCGAGGCCATTATCGCCGAGCTTGACCGCAAGCTTTCCGAGCAGGTGAACCTGATCATGCATCACCAGGATTTTCAGAAGCTCGAAGGGTCATGGCGTGGGCTTCACCATCTGATTAACCATACCGAAACCGACGAGATGCTGAAGATTCGCTTCATGAACATCTCGAAAAATGATCTCGGCAAGACTCTCAAGCGCTATAAAGGCACCAGTTGGGATCAGAGCCCCTTATTCAAGAAGATTTACGAGGCGGAATACGGCCAATTTGGGGGAGAGCCTTTTGGCTGCATGGTCGGTGATTACGCTTTTGATCACAGCCCGCCCGATGTAGAACTGCTCGGCGAAATGTCAAAGATCTCGGCAGCGGCCCACATGCCTTTTATCGCTGGTGCGAGCCCAACAGTGATGCAGATGGATTCATGGCAGGAACTTGCCAATCCGCGTGATCTGACAAAAATTTTCACTACGCCGGAGTATGCTTCCTGGCGTTCTCTTCGAGAATCCGAGGATGCCCGTTATCTGGGCCTGGCCTGCCTCGCTTTCTTGCGCGAATTCCCTACGGAGCAAAAACCAGTCCGGTGGAAGAGTTCGATTTCGAGGAAGACACCGGCGCGGCCGATCATAGCAAATACACCTGGGCTAATGCCGCCTATGCCATGGCCGTCAATATCAACCAATCCTTCAAGCTTTACGGGTGGTGCTCACGCATCCGCGGTGTCGAATCGGGAGGTGCTGTGGAAGGATTGCCTGTGCATACTTTCCCGACCGATGATGGCGGAGTGGACATGAAATGTCCCACTGAGATCGCGATCAGCGACCGCCGGGAAGCTGAACTTGCAAAAAATGGATTCATGCCGCTTTTGCATCGCAAGAATTCAGACTTCGCTGCTTTTATCGGGGCTCAGTCGCTGCAAAAACCCTTTGAGTATGATGACCCGGACGCCACTGCCAACGCCAACCTGGCGGCACGGTTGCCGTACCTGTTTGCGTGCTGCCGTTTTGCGCATTATTTGAAGTGCATCGTGCGCGACAAAATCGGTTCTTTCAAGGAGCGGGCCGACATGCAGATATGGCTGCAGAAATGGATCATGAATTACGTTGACGGTGATCCCGCGCATTCATCGGAGAGCACCAAGGCGCGCAAGCCCCTTGCTGCCGCTGAAGTTGTCGTGGAAGAAGTCGAAGGTAACCCCGGTTATTACACTTCGAAGTTTTTTCTGCGGCCGCATTATCAGCTTGAGGGCCTGACGGTATCGTTGCGCCTGGTATCCAAGCTGCCGTCGGCCAAGAAAGCTTAAGGTCTGAGGCCCAATATCTGCCTGGTGCCGGCCTATACTGCACAGGTTAGTGAGTAGCAATAATAGAAATTAGTTTTTTACAAGGAGATGATCATGGCCGTTGACATGTTTCTGAAGCTGGATGATGTAAAAGGTGAGTCCACCGATGACAAGCATAAAAATGAGACTGACGTCCTGGCCTGGAGCTGGGGAATGAGTCAGTCCGGTACCACGCATATGGGGAGTGGCGGTGGCGCCGGTAAAGTAAGCGTGAACGACTTGTCTATTACCAAGTATGTCGATAAGGGCTCTCCTACACTGATCATTTCCTGCTGCAACGGCAAGCACTTCAAAGAGGGTGTGCTGACTGTGCGCAAGGCGGGCGAATCGGCGCTTGAATATCTCAAGATAACGATGAAGGAAGTCCTCATCTCGTCGATCTCGACCGGCGGAAGCGGTGGCGAGGATCGAATCACGGAAAACGTTACCCTCAATTTCGCTGAATTCAAGGTGGAATACACGCCGCAGAAAGAGGACGGAAGCGGCGATGCCGCAGTCGAGGCTGGCTGGAAAATTGCGGCCAACGTCAAGGCATAGGAGCAGAAAAGCGCAGGGCCCAACCTGTGGGCTGGGCTCTGCGCCTATAGGTTTGACTCGCTGCGGAGAATTTTAGAGAGACCTCTAATTTCATTTTTGCGGGCAAGACTTTTCCCTGTTTGACGGCCGGGACTCCATGGCACAAGTTTTGCACGTTGACACCTGATTAAACCGACTATGGGATGAAGCATCATGGCCCAGGGTGACATGTTTCTGAAGATTGAGAGCGGCGGGGCCTATCAAGGGTGAGGCGCAGGACGAAAATCACAAGGATGAGATTGATGTAATAGATTGGTCCTGGGGCATGCAGGCGAAGACCGCCCTGAGCGGAGGTGGAGCCAGCCCCAAGGCTACCTTGAACGAGTTGAGCATCGTCAAGCAGGTGGATAGCGCATCGACAGGTTTGATGTCGGCCATGCGCAATAATGAGTTGATCAAGAAAGCTGTCCTTACTGTACGCAAGGCCGGCGGCGACCCGCACGAGTACTTCAAGATTACCATCGAAAAAGGACGTATTACGTCGCTGGACGTTGATACATCCAGCTTTGTATCGAGCGGTTATCTTTCCGAAAGGCTTAGTCTGGCGTTTCAGAAAATCAGCGTGGAGT
>JBDTKY010000062.1:0-6670 GCA_039935055.1 Nitrosospira sp. | reverse complement strand
TGGCCTAGCCCAGAGATGCGAATCAGGTTGTCAATCGCGTAAGGCTCGTTGCCAGGAATTGCAGATCCGGTTGGATACAAGCCGACGATGGCATCGCCATTTCTGTTGCCCATAATTGAGAGGATCTCGTAGTAGCCGCCGGCGTCCGGCACATCAGAGGTGAGAAATGATCCGTCAGCAGTGATGGCACTCCCCGAATAGCTCCAGTTCCAAACCATGGCACTCGCCTGTTGCGCAGACAAGGCACCGATCAATACCAGTACTGCGAAGACATACTTTGTCAAGCGATGGACAACTTTCATGATTGGCTCCTGAGTTATTGATGCTTAATGTGCGTACTTTACCGGCGATGCCTAACGACTCTGTAGAAAAACCCTTTTCTGGATCAAGTTGGCGGATCCGGTCAGTGCCGGCTCGGTCGAGTTTCTCATGCCTAGTTTCGCATATTTAAGCCTCGTGCTACATCGCTATAATGTTTGGTCAATTTTCAACCGGCGTCAACACCTGTCAAATCTTACAGCTATCCTGGGCCATTTGTTAATGCTCTAATTGCATTTACTGATCAGCTCTCCACTTGAGCGCCGCCAATACATCTTGATGCATGAGTCGACGGGATCAAGACGGGCCTGCGAAGCAAACAATAGCCTTTTTTTTTGTCACTTCCGGATTTGCCGCAAAAGATGAATTCAGACCCCGATGTTCCGTTCAGTCCGCAGGACGAGCCGTCTTCTCTGGAAAAAGCCCTGGAGAAAAACCAGGACGTGAAGGATAAGCTTGAAGATTGCGCTACTGATCTTTCTGCATTTAATGAAAAGGTCAAGAAGGGGATGGCGGCAGACGACCCATCGCGCCAGATGGAAAAAAGCCTGGAAAAAAGCCAAAGCGTGCAGGATGAAATACAGAAATCCGCTGTTAAGCTTGATGAAGTCAACGAGGCGCTCGCACAGGAAGTCGGCGGTCGTGAAGAGTTGCATGCGGACCTGAGAGAATCCCGCAAGGAACTGTCTGTTACCCGCGACGTCTTATCCGGCGCCCAGGACGCCTTGGCGGCAGCGCACGAGACCACCCGGCAGGGCACCGCGCAACTGGAGCGCTTGCGTGCAACGCTTGACCGCATGGGCGATGCCGTAATCACCACCGATCTGTGCGGCAACGTGACTTATTTGAATCCGCTCGCGGAAATGATGACCGGCTGGCGTTCCGAGGAAGCAAAAGGACGCCCCCTGCAAGACGTGTTTCATATCATCCATACGCAGACCCAAGAGCGAGCACCTAATCCCGTCGAGACCATTCTCCAGGGGAGAGTCAGTGCGGGCCTGGCTCCTCTTACGGCGCTAATTCAACGAAGCGGAAAAATTTTCAATATTGAAGATTCGGCGGTGCCGATACGGGATCAGCAGGGAAACATCATCGGGGCCGTGCTGATCTTTCACAATGCAACTCAAGCGACAGACATGGAAGCCCGGTTTGCTTATCAGGCGACTCACGACACCCTGACCGGGCTTATCAACCGACGCGAATTCGAACGGCTCCTGGAGCAGGCGCTGCTGTCCGGAGAACCGGGAGGCTGCCAGCATACACTGCTGCATCTGGATGTCGATCACTTCAAAATCATCAACGATACCAACGGCCATTTGGCCGGTGATGAATTGCTAAAGCAGTTAACCGGCATATTGCAAGCCCGGTTGCACGCCAATGACACGCTGGCCCGCGTGGGGGGAGACGAATTCGGCTTGCTGCTGGAAAGCTGCCCGCTGGAGGCCGCGCTTCGCGTGGCCGACCTGTTGCGGCAAGCGGTAAATGAGTTTGCTTTTTCCTGGAATGAAGAAACAGCGCTTAAGCTCGGGTTGAGTATCGGCCTGGTCTCTTTTGGCGGTGGCGAAAACCCTCCGGACATACTGCGCATGGCAGAAGCGGCTTGCCATCTTGCCAAGGAGAAGGGGCGCAACCGGACACAGGTCTATACCGCGGAGGATACACGGATCGTGCAACTCCATGGAGAAATGGGATGGGTAGGACGCATTCAGAAAGCACTTGCGGAAGAGCGGTTCGTGCTGTATTCCCAGAAAATATTGCCACTGGCAGATGGGGGCCAGGATGGAGAACACTACGAGGTGCTGTTGCGCATGCTGGATCCGGACGGGGAGTTGGTTCCTCCCATGGCTTTCATCCCCGCCGCCGAACGCTACGGCTTGATGGCCCCGCTTGACCGCTGGGTCATTTCGACCGCTTTCACCCAATACATCCGGCGCCATCCTCACGGCAAAGCAATGGGCACCTGCGCCATCAATCTTTCGGCCGCATCGATCTGCGATGAAAGGTTCCATGAATTCGTGCTGACGCAATTCGCGTTTTTCAAGGTTCCCCCTGCCGGGATTTGCTTTGAAATCACGGAAACCGCCGCGATTGCAAACCTCGCCGAAGCATCCCAATTGATTTGCAAGCTGAAAGAGCACGGATGCCGCTTCTCTTTGGATGATTTTGGCAGCGGCATGTCTTCCTTTGCTTATCTCAAGCTCTTTCCCGTCGACTATCTAAAAATCGATGGAAGTTTTGTGAAGGATATGATCAATAATCCCATAGATCGCGCAATGGTCGAGGCAATCAATCACATCGGACATGTCATGCAAATTTGCACCATTGCAGAATTCGTGGAAAACGCGGAGACCCTGGAAGCATTGCGAACAATCGGGGTCGATTATGCGCAAGGATATGGAATCGAGAGGCCGCGTTTGAATGAACTGCTGTCCACGGATTTCAGGGCCTGAACTGGCGACGAACAGGCACGCCGGCCACAATCAACAGAGGAACGCAGAGGAACGGGGACAGACCACGGTTTTTTGCCGCGAAGGTTACGCGGACCGATGATCGCTCTTCTTTAAAAGTCGCGTCGCATAGGAAAACGGTGGGATCGGGGAATAGTGGCGCCGCGCTAAATGCGGGAGTCAGGACGAAGTACATTACCACGTGGAGAAAACCGTGGTCTGTCCCCAATGCTGTTCTACCAAAATGGTCTAGCCGTGGTCTAGCCGTAGCCGGAATCCTGGTCAAGTTGAATTCCAAGTGGGTCATCAAAATCATAGTATGAAAATATTTCTTATTGAGGATACTTATTGCTAGAAAATTTTAATCTGGCAAAAATATTATCAGCCTGGGGTCTGCTCTAACCGGACATTAAGCCTACCTCCTTGGACTCATGGGCAACCAGTATTTGTCTCTTGACATTATTTGATAATTCCAATATTATAGAAACATGAAAATTAAATCAGCCATAACTGCTCTTGCCGCACTCGCCCAGGAAACGCGCCTGTCGGTTTTTCGCCTGCTCGTCGAGGCGGGCCCCGAAGGCATGTCCGTAGGCAGTATTGGCGAAAAGTTGGGGGTAGTCCCTGCCACCCTTTCCTTTCATCTCAAGGAACTCAGCCATGCGGGTCTGGTGGTCTCGCGCCAGGAAAGCCGCTTCATCTACTACATGGCCGACTTCGCGCAAATGGCAGCGCTGATGACGTTTCTTACCCAAAATTGCTGCAGGGACATGCCGCAGGAGTGCCTGTCGGTGATGGAAACGGCGCTGGAGAGTTGCTGTGTGCCTTCGCAAGCTAAACGTAAAACTGAAAGGAGCAAATCATGAAACGCTTTCACGTGCATGTCGCCGTTGACGATCTCAACGCAAACATCCGCTTTTATTCGGCTGTATTCGGTGCCGAACCCTCGGTGCGCAAGCCCGACTACGCAAAGTGGATGGTGGAAGACCCACGCATTAATTTCGCCATTTCGCAGCGGGGCGCAAAGGCAGGCCTGAACCATCTCGGGCTGCAGGTGGATACGGACGAGGAACTTGACGCATTGCGCAGCCAAGTGGCCGCTGCGGAAATCAGCCGGCATGAGCAGCCGGATGCAACCTGCTGCTACGCGCGCTCCGACAAATACTGGATCACCGATCCGCAAGGGATTGCCTGGGAGACCTATCACACCCTAGGCGGGATTGAAATATACGGGGCGGTTGTCAGGACGAAGGCGGGTGAAGCAGCCGCGTGCTGCGCACCACCGTCAAGGGCTGCCAAGGCCGAGAATCGTAAAGCCGCGAAGTGCTGCTAGGAGGCTTCCAGGATGAGCGGCATAATTCTTGAATCCCTGCTGACCTGCCCCGCACTGCGGCTTTACGAAGCAGGAAGTCATGCCTACGGATGCCTGCCAGCTCTACTACGAATGCAGCAACTGCAAGGTACTGTTGCGACCGAATCCGGGGGGGCTGCTGCGTGTTCTGTTCGTTCGGAACTACGAAGTGTCCTCCGGTTCAACTCGACCGTGGCTGCTGCGGGGGCAAACAAGTGCGTGGAGAAAGGCGTATTCAGGCCGTTACCGCCCATTCCCAAGGCTTAACGTACTTTAATTTCCCTTTCGTCGAACGCCCCCAGAGGGAGAATTGACGTGTTTGCCGCCCTACTGATTTTTCTTATCACCATTGTTCTTGTGATCTGGCAACCGCGCGGGCTAGGCATCGGCTGGAGCGCAACGCTCGGTGCCGTCCTGGCGCTGCTATCCAATGTGGTTCATCTCAGTGATATTCTGACGGTCTGGCAGATTGTCTGGAATGCCACTGCTACATTCATCGCCGTTATCATCATCAGCCTGCTGCTGGATGAGGCCGGATTTTTCGAATGGGCCGCCCTGCACGTCGCACGGTGGGGCGGCGGACGAGGCAGGATGCTATTCGCCCTGATTGTCCTGCTCGGCGCATCGGTCGCCGCCTTATTTGCCAATGATGGTGCGGCGCTAATTCTCACGCCAATTGTGATGGCGATGCTCTTGGCGTTGGGATTCAATCCGGCAGCGACACTCGCATTCGTGATGGCGGCAGGTTTCATCGCCGATGTGGCCAGCCTCCCCTTCGTCGTTTCTAACCTGGTCAATATCGTGTCAGCCGATTTTTTTAAAATTGGTTTCAACACGTATGCTTCGATCATGATCCCGGTGAATATCGCCGCAATCATGTCCGCCCTCGCCGTGCTGTTGCTCTATTTTCGGCAGAGTATTCCAGCCCACTATGACGTGAACCAGCTCAAACGGCCAAACGATGCCATTCGTGATGGGGTCACTTTCCGCACCGGCTGGGTGGTGCTCGTACTGTTATTGGCCGGATTCTTCGGCCTCGAACCTTTGGGCGTACCGGTTAGCGCCGTGGCCGCCGCGGGTGCGCTGCTTCTGCTTGCCGTGGCCGCGCATGGGCACGTCATCAGCACTCGCAAGGTGCTCCAGGAGGCACCCTGGCAAATCGTGATCTTTTCACTTGGGATGTATCTTGTGGTTTACGGACTGCGTAATGAGGGTCTTACCGGATATATCGCCGGACTGCTGGATTATTTTGCACAGGGGGGCGTATGGGGAGCCGCGTTCGGAACGGGCATTCTTACCGCCCTGCTCTCCTCAGTCATGAACAATATGCCGACCGTGCTGGTGGGAGCTCTTTCCATTGATGCTACAAATGCAACAGGTGTGATCAAAGAAGCGATGATTTACGCCAACGTGATTGGCAGCGACCTTGGCCCCAAGATCACGCCCATCGGTTCATTGGCAACGTTGCTATGGCTCCATGTTCTGGCGCGTAAAGGTATGAAGATTACCTGGGGCTATTACTTCAAGGTGGGCATTGTACTTACTATGCCGGTATTACTTGTCACCTTGGCAGCGCTGGCAGTACGCTTGAGTCTCACTTGATGCATGGAGGGAGTCTGAGGATTCGAATCCAAATCAGTAGGTACCACATTTCGCAGATGCCAGTTCAGTGGTTCCGGTCGTCGCTCCGGGTTCAAGGTGTAGTTACGGGCGATCTAAGCCCAAACCAGCGGAATCAAGCAGGAATTTTCGTCAAAATACACTGAAAATAAGCCGAATTCTGCGGACGCCCCATTTTGGTCTTATTATGTAGTCGCAATGCGACTGCAATGGAGGTCCTGAAACCAATTCAAGGGAAACTGCCATGAGAACCGCCGATACCTATGTCCGCGCTCGCATCGACACCGATACAAAGAAACGCGCCGCTGAGGCGCTCGAAACAATGGGATTGTCCATCTCAGACGCCATTCGCTTGCTGATGCTGCGTGTCGCCGACGAGCGTCGTTTGCCCTTCGATGTGAAAGTGCCCAGCATCACCACGCGCAAAGCGATTGCCAAGTTTAGCGTCAAGGCGCCTGGCCGTAGCGACCATAAGAACGTTCACGTTGCTAAATTGTGGGTTTCCATTCTCTGAAAGCGTACTTTCTGCAAACCTTTCCGGCTTGCCACTTTAAGGGTTTCCCTTAGTATAAAATCAGGGTTTCCCCAATATACGCGTAGTGTCGATTGAGTTAGGATGAAGTCACTTTCATCCTATTTGGGTTCATTACTATCATGAAAACAAAATCCGGAAATATCTTCGCAGTGTTATCGATGGCAGGGCTGCTGGTTTCGATGAGCCCCGTGGCGATTGCAGCCGAGCCCATTGACACGCCTGAGATTCGTGCGGCTATCCAGAATGCCACGACCCGAAGCGACCATGAAGCTGTAGCGAAATATTATGAAAATGCCGCGACACAGATGCAGGCAAAAGTGAAGGAAGAAAAGGAACTGTTGGAGGAGTATGAGAATAAAAGCTATCTTTATGGCAGGCAGGCTCAGGATCTGCAATCGC
>JBDTKY010000061.1:0-13516 GCA_039935055.1 Nitrosospira sp. | reverse complement strand
TGCTTGCCCGGAAACGTTCCGCCCCTGCTTCGGTAACGGAATGCATGGTGTTGGAGCCGTCAATTTTTATTATCGCCTCGCCGCCCGCAATGCCTTGGGCGCTCATTAACGCACACCATACCGCCACCATACCCAGCAGGCTAAGCTTATGTGATTTCAATATTTTTCCCCTTCGATTGTCGGATAACCGCCACATGTCACCATCAATATGGCGGATCATCAATACTACAGGATTGTGCGCTTTTTCTGTGTTACGGTTTCATGTCAGGAAGATTATGCTCGATGCTAGCAGCCTGTCGGACTTGAAGAATCGAAGCGAAAAAGCGGCTGAGTGAGGATAGATTTTGACGATTTTGAAGGCCAATAGTTGTTCTATTTGTCGAAAAAGCGGCGAAATATAGACCAGCCAGACGCTTTTGCAGCCGATTTCCTTTAAGTCCGACAGGCTGCTAGCAGCTATATTATCTTCTTTTGAAAGGTATGCACCACAAGCGTAAACCGTGAATCTTTTCTTATCTGCCTGATTTCGAGGCAGCTCGACGAGCTAAAGACTGAAACATCAATCCCATTCAAGGAGTATGGTGCCGCATTCATCCTTCATCGCCTCCAAGCGCTTTTCAACAGAAAAAGAAAAATGAAGCCTTTATCGCATCTCGTCCGGATTATTTCCGTAACTACGCTTCTTTTCCTGGCCGGATGTGCCAGCACGCCGAAGCCCACCATAGTCAAAATCTCGCTTCATGCACAGCCAAGTGTAAACCCTGATTCCAATGGCCGAGCTTCGCCAGTCGTGGTGAAATTTTATCAGCTAAAATCCACCGCTGCATTTGATGCCTCAGATTTCTTCTCCATCTTCGACAGTGAACAAAAAACACTCGGTGCCGAGTTGCTCAACAGCGAAGTACTCCAGCTCCACCCCGGGGGAAATCTGGAGTTTGACAGACCCTTGAATACCGATACCCGTTACCTGGCCGCGGTAGCCGCATTTCGCGATCTCGAACACTCGCAATGGCGGGCAACTCTGGCTCTTCCTCCCAAAGAGAAAATATCTCGCGTACTCATACAGCTTGACGGAAACAGAATCCTGATTGGTGCGGAGCGAGAATGCTCATTCTTGTGTGAGATTACGTTGCAGAAGCCACCACCACTGAGCAGCGTTGAGAAAACTACAAAACCCAGCACGAAATAAACCCGAAATATCGGGGTAGAGTCCACTTGTAATATTATGCTACTGGAGCAAACAGGATGCCCTGGAATAACAAAATCGTATGGTCTGAGGGTTTATTTCTTCAACCACAGCATTTTCAACAACATGATCGTTATTTGGAAAAGCTGCTGGAAGGCCGGACGGCCCCTTTGCTTGGTTATAGATGGGGATTTGCCAGTCTGGAGTTCAATCCTGCTGCGCTGGCGCTTGGCAAGGTTCACCTGACTGCGGCACGCGGAATTTTTCCTGACGGCACACCATTCGACTTCCCTCATGAGGACACGCCACCCACCCCTCTGGATATCGACGTTGATATCAGGAACGAATCTATCGTGCTGGCACTGCCGATGCGCCGCGCAGGAACGAACGAAGCTGATTCTTCCGGCGACCACGACGGCAACCTGACACGTTTTCGAGTAGAAGAACGAGAGGTCAGCGATTCCAATGCGAACTCTGATAACAGCGCATTCCTGCAAGTGGGGCAACTTCGCCTACGGCTTATGCACAAGCGTGACGTAACAGACGCTTATACAACCCTTGGTGTCGTACAAGTTATGGAACGCCGGGCCGATAACCAGTTAGTTCTGCAGAAAGGGTTTATCCCACCCATGCTGCACGTGAACAGCGACATTATCCTGTCTGGGTACGTAAGTGAATTGCACGGCCTGCTCCACCAGCGGGGGGAGACGCTCGCCGCGCGGGTTGCTCAGCCAGGCCGCGGAGGAGTCGCGGAGGTCGCTGATTTTCTTCTGCTGCAGACGGTTAACCGCTACTAGCCGCTCATTGCCCACCTCGCTGCCCACTCGCTGTTACACCCCGAACGGCTGTTTAGTATGTGTCTTGGTCTTGCGGGCGATCTGGCAACGTTTAGCAATAGCAATCGCCGGCCACCTGTATATCCGGAATACCAGCATGATGCGCTGATTCAATGTTTTACCCCGCTCATGGCTGATTTACGCAGTTTCTTGAAAACGATATTGGACCAGAATGCGGTTTCCATTGAATTGCAGGACCGCACTCAGGGCTACCGGCTTGCAAAAATTCATGACCTGGAATTGCTCAAGACCGCCCAATTCATCCTCGCAGTGAATGCGCAACTGCCAGCGGAAACTTTGCGGCTGCATTTTCCTGCACAGGTAAAGATTGGCTCTGTTGAACACATCCGTAATTTGGTCAATTCAGCTTTGCCTGGCGTCCCGTTAAATTCGTTACCCGTTGCACCGCGGCAAATACCTTTCCATGCGGGTTTCAATTATTTCGAGCTCGACCGCGGAAGTGAAATGTGGAAGCAACTTGAACGCTCCGGTGGACTGGCTATGCATATAGCAGGGGACTTTCCGGGCCTTGAACTTGAATTCTGGGCCATAAGAGGATAAAAGCCGTCAATTTTGACGGCTTCCACCAATTTTATTGCTGTGCATGAGCGAACTTAAAACGGAACCGTATCATGAGTCAAGATGACCCGTTCGCATTTCCCGACCCGGACAAAACGGTAATAATGCCTTCGCCCGGAGGAAGGGGCGCACCTCCAGCACAGCAGCCTGCCAATACTTCTTTCACAAATGCAATGCCCGAAAGCACAGCGGCGATTGCTGCAGGCATGAATCCGTTAATTGCGGCAGCAAACCCCTTGCTGAACATCGTGTTGCAGTTGCGCACCACATTGCAACATCCCGATCCATCCGGTCTACGGGATTACATTGCACAGAACATAAAAATATTTGAAAGTCGCGCCAAGGCAGCAGGGATCGCACCCGAAAAAATTATCGCTGCCCGCTATGCCCTTTGTACACTTCTGGATGAAACCGCGGCGTCCACCCCATGGGGCAGCGGCACTTGGGCCAAACACAGCCTGCTTGTCATGTTCCACAGCGAGGCGTGGGGGGGCGAGAAATTCTTTCAATTACTTTCGAAACTGGCTGAAAATCCCAAAGCCAATGGTGATCTTCTGGAATTTATGTACATATGTCTTACCTTGGGTTTCGAAGGGCGTTATCGCGTTATCGAAAATGGGAAAGCCCATCTCGACGCATTACGCGAACGGCTTGCACAATTATTGAGTAAAGAGCAGGGCGAGTATGAGCGTGATCTGTCACCCCATTGGCAAGCTGCCATTATCAAACGTGCAAAAATTCTCACACTTCTGCCCGTATGGGTTCTAGCCGCCTTATGTGGGCTAATTATGTTAACGGCTTATTTGAGCTTCAGTTTTCAGCTCAATAATGCATCCGACCCGATCTTTACCCAGATACAATCAATCCGCGTCAATACCCCTATACCCAAGCCTGAACCATTACCGGTGACGGAACCCCGGCTCGCGGAATTTCTTGCCAAAGAGATCCAGGAAGGCTTGGTGTCTGTACGCGACGAGGATGGACGCAACATAATCACTCTTCGGGGAGATGGGTTATTCGCGCCAGGCAGCGCCACGATTTCGGAAAGCTTTCTACCCATCCTGACTCGAATTGCGAACGCGCTGAACGCCGTACCAGGACAAGTGAAAATCACGGGTCATACCGATGATCAACCTATACGATCCATGCGATTTCCTTCCAATTGGCACCTGTCGCAAGAACGTGCCCACTCAGTGATGCAGATTCTCACCGAAAGGGGAACCCTTGCGAGCCGCCTAACCGCGGAAGGACGTGCCGATGCTGAACCTATCGCTTCAAATAGCACACCCGCAGATCGCGCGCGCAATCGCCGGGTAGAAATCACCCTGTATGTCCTTGTACCGCCAAATAACCCTTTGCGCAAAACCGCGCTTCCAAAATAAAGGTAAAGGGGATGAAAAGGTTATCCGGATTTTTATTCAATCAATGGACCATGGCAATCCTCGGTCTGGCCGCCATCAGCCTGCTGATCTGGTACGTTGGGCCGATGATCGCGGTCGCAGAATATCGCCCGCTGGAATCCGATACGGTACGGCTCGTTATTATTGCCCTTTTCATTGGTTTCTATATAGGCAAACTGCTTTGGAAGTCGTTCAAGGCACGAAATCTGAACGCACGGCTCATGGATGGTCTCCTGCGGCACGAACCCGCGCAACCACAACCGGGTGACAGCGCAGGTGCTGAAGAAGTAGCGGTTTTGCGCAAGCGTTTCGAAGAAGCCGTGGCGGTGCTGAAAGAGGCCAATCTCGGTAGCCAAACCAAAAAATCCCTGTTCGCCTTCCTTACCCATCGGCAGTACGTTTACGAGCTTCCCTGGTATATCTTCATCGGCCCCCCAGGATCCGGGAAAACGACCGCTCTCGTTAACTCGGGGCTCCAGTTTCCGTTTGCCGAACGCTTCGGTCAGGAAGTCATTCGCGGTATTGGCGGTACACGCAATTGCGATTGGTGGTTCACCAACGAGGCAGTGTTGCTTGATACCGCCGGCCGTTATACCACTCAGGAGAGCAACCGGGAAGCCGATAGTGCGGCCTGGACAGGATTTCTGCAACTTTTAAAAAAATACCGTCCACGCCGGCCCATTAATGGAGTCATCGTTACAATCAGCGTAACGGATCTGTTGCAGCAGAATGCGGCTCAGCGGGAAACACAAGCGAACGCGATCCGCAAGCGCATCCAGGAACTGCACGGAGAACTTAACATCCGTTTTCCACTTTATGTGCTCGTCACCAAAGCCGACCTGCTGGCAGGCTTCATGGAATTCTTTAGCGAATATGGCAAGGAGGACCGGGCCCAGGTTTGGGGCACAACATTTCCCCTCACTGAAACACCGGATTCCCTACCGCTCACAAACTTCAATGTGGAATTTTCTGCATTGGAACGGCGCCTGGATGAACGGCTGATCGATCGTTTGCAGCAGGAACGGGATATACAAAAGCGTGCATTGCTTTATGCTTTTCCCCAGCAATTCAGCAGTCTTAAAGAAGTTCTGGGCGAATTTCTCAACCAGGTGTTCTCTCCTTCGCGTTTTGAACAACAGCCGCTATTGAGAGGCTTCTACTTCACCAGTGGAACCCAGGAAGGTAACCCGATCGATCGTGTAATGGGCACACTTGCCCGTGCGCTGCACCTCGACCGGAAGCTACTTGCACCTAACAAACCGAGCGGTAAAAGTTTCTTCCTTACACGCCTAATGAAAGAGGTGATCTTCCCCGAGGCGGGACTCGCCGGTACCAATCTTCGATGGGAGCGCCAGCGGAATGCGTTGCAATGGGGGATATTTATCCTCGCCACTCTGATTACCTTCAGCTTTATCGCGGCATGGGCCGTCAGTTATTCACGCAACAAAACTTATGTTGACCAGGTAGGCGTAAAAATACCTGCGATTTTTAAACAGGTCGAGGACCTGCCCGTCCTGCAAGGCATGGATATAGTCAGTTTGCTGCCCATCCTTGAATCGGTGCAGGAACTCACCAGGGCCACCGCGGGCAAGAATGAAACGGTACCCTTATCCATGGGTTTTGGCTTATACCAGGGTGAAAAGCTGACAGCCGCGTCGAATGCCACCTACCAGCGATTGCTGCAGGACGTGTTCCTGCCCCAGCTTGTGCTACGTATCGAACGCCTGCTTAACAGCGGCAGTCAGGCAAACCGGGAGCTTTTATATGAAGGGCTCAAAACCTATATCATGTTGAATGATGCCAAGCACTTCGATCCCGTTGCGCTTAAGGCTTTTATCACCGCGGATTGGGAAATGAATCTTCCGCGGGATTTTCCCATTGAGCAGCGCAAGGAACTCGAAACTCACCTGGATAATCTTTTATCTCGCGGTCAGTTATCGTCACCCATTCCTGTCAACGCACAATTGATTGCGAATGTAAGGTATACCGTCGCACAGACGCCGATCGCGCAACGCAGCTATAACCGGCTGAAACAGCAAGGCGTAGGGTCCGAAATACCCGAATTCACAATCGTGAGGGCTGCCGGTCCCTCTGCTCCACTGGTTTTCACTCGGGCAAGTGGACGATCCCTTACCCAGGGTGTGCCGGGCCTCTTCAGCTACAACGGCTACCACAAGTCTTTTTCCCACGCTGCCAAGGAAGTAACCCGGCAACTTGCGGATGAGGAAGTGTGGGTGCTCGGTCTCAATGAAAAAAATCGCAACCGATGGATCAACCCCGAGGCCGAAGCGCAACTGCTCGATGAAGTACGCCGTTTGTATCTTGAAGATTATGCGGCGATATGGTCAGCATTCATTGACGATATCAGGTTGATCCGTGCCGATACCCTGGAAAAAAGTATCCAGATCGCCCGGCTGCTTTCCGCCACCGATTCACCTCTGATATCGCTAACGCGGGCCATCGTGAAAGAGGTGACGCTCGTTGATGTCAATGAAGATGACAAAACTCTTATGGACAAGGGAGAAGATGAGGTAAAAATCTATCGGGATAAGCTGGAGAGATTTTTTGGAAAAACCCGGGAAAAAATACCCGCAATAGTAATTGAGTCGCAACCGGAGAGACTCGTCGATGACCGCTTCAAGGAACTCCGCAAGCTGGTGCGCTCCGCTGCCCCCGGTCAACCAGCACCGATCGACGCAATACCCGCTCAAATCAATGAGCTGTATACCTTGCTCACCGCAACTGACGCGGCGCTAAAAGGGGGTGGTGCACCGCCTCCCAGCGATGTACCTAATAAGATCAAGGCAGATGCCGGCCGTATGCCGGAACCGATTCGTTCGATGCTTATTTCCCTCTCGACGGGCGGTATCAGTCAGGCACTCGGAGCAACACGGGCAAACCTGGATCAATCGCTCAAAGCGACAATCAGCGAATTCTGCAATAAGGCGATTACCGGGAGATATCCATTCGAGAAGAAGAGTGCGCGTGATGTAACACAAGACGATTTTGCGCGGCTGTTTGCTCCCGGAGGCCTGCTGGATGAATTTTTCCAGAAAAATCTAGCTCAATATGTCGATACCTCAACACAGCCATGGCGCTTCCGCAACGTTGGGGATGCCAATATAAACCGCACCTCAGGGGCGTTGCAAGAGTTCCATCGTGCTCAGATAATCCGTGATGTATTTTTTCGTGGCGGAGGTCGTATAGCAGGAATGAATCTCACTTTCAAGCCTGTTGGGATGGATGCATCGATCACGCAGTTCATTCTCGATGTCGACGGACAATTGGTTAAATACAGCCACGGTCCCCAAGTCCCGATGATCCTGCAATGGCCCGGTCCGCGAGGTAGCTCGCAGGTACGTTTACAAGTTTCTCCAGCCAGCGCAACCGGCGCATCGGGCCAGGTATTTGAGGGTCCGTGGGCACTATTCCGCATGCTCGACGACGTGCAGATCAATCCGACTGCACAACCGGAGAAATTTGTCGTTACGTTCAATATCGATGGACGAAAAGCGCAATTCGAGGTCGTCACCAGCAGTGTACAGAACCCTTTCCGCTTACGTGAACTTAAGCAATTCAACTGTCCCGGGCGTCTCTAGTGGATCGTGACGAGTCACTCGTCGCCGGCTGGTATGGAAAGATTCCATCTCTGGGTGACTTTGCCTCGCGCCGGCTGCCAGCCAGCTTCATCAAGGCGTGGGATCTCTGGTTGCAGCATGGCATGGCGGCGAGCCGTGCACAATTGCGCGAGCGCTGGCTCAACCTCTATCTCACCGGGCCCATCTGGCGTTTCGTCGTCATGCCTGGTGCCTGCTCAGGTGAGCCCAGCCTATGGGCAGGCGTTCTTATGCCGAGCGTTGATAAGGTGGGGCGTTATTTCCCGCTGACTATTGCGTTACGTGTCGAACCCCGGCCCGGCGCAATGTTGACAATCTTTTCCGCACAGTCCTGGTTTGCTGACCTTGAGCGGCTCGCGCTAGCCACGCTTGACATCAATGTACTGCCTGAGGAGCTCGATCGGAGTCTGGCTGAAAGCCCATTTCCCGCGCCGGAACCAGGCAGAAACCGTAGCTATGCGCAGGAACTCGCTGCCTGGTGGCAGGCAGGGGCAGAGACCGGCACTCCCAAAGCGCTTGCATTGCCAACAGCTCACTCTCTGGCTGATCTGTTCGATGCGACTGCAGAGGATCTTCTTTATATCACCGGGTCGGGCAAAAGTTTTTGGTGGGCTGTCTCACCAAAAGCGGGGCCGACACAATTGCGTTGTTTCACCGGGCTTCCCCCTGAAAATTATTTTTCTGCCATGCTCGAAGACACCGCCCCTTATAAAAATGCCAATGATTTCCCCATTGTGACGGTAAAGTCCTAAAATATACAAACCGCATAAATCCAGCTCAGCCGCCAAGTGTCGATGGCCGTGCCGTGCTAGGGCCTGTTAACACTTATTTCGCACCCGCGTTGCTGCACGAAAAACGCGGAGGCAAGGCGCGAAGCGCGGGCCATAGTGGGCCTATGGCCAAGCTTTGCAACGCGGCATCCGCGTTTTTCGTGTGCAACCCGAAGGGACGGGACGGATTTCATCCAGCCCTTCGTTACTCGCCGCTTACGGAGGCCCACTCCGCCGCGCAGCTCATGCCTCGTGCTGGACGAAATCCGTCGCCGTCGCGGGTGCGAAAGAAGTGTTAACAGGCCCTAGACTCATCGTGACTTGGCAAGTCATGCTGACTACCAAACTGCGGTGTTACATCGGGATCACTACACCATACCGCAATTGCAGAATAATTGTCCTGCCCCTTGTGTCCAAGCGCGAGCACCTGACGCTCCAGCGCCTTCAACCAATCCGATGCAGAGATCGCTGCGCCGAGCGTTCGCTCCATATCTTCCTCTTCCACATACTCCCAGAGCCCGTCGGTGCACAGCAGAAAAACATCGCCAGGCAGTAGCGGAAATGCGGCAGACAGGATATCTGCATTGAACTGCTCTTCATTGCCCAGCGCGGCGAGCAATTTGCTGCGATTCGGTGAAGTACGCAGTTCTTTGGGTTGCAAATAGCCAGCATCGACCATGCTCTGTAAAACGCTGTGATCACGCGTTTGCTTTACGATCCGGCCTTGCCGAAAACAATATAAGCGCGAATCTCCGATATGTCCCCAAATCGCCACGCAATTTTTGGTGTCGATCGAGAGAATAACAGCTGTGGCGCGCATGTGCTTAAGCCGTACGTCACGCTGCTGCTCATTCATAATCGCAAAATTGGCAGCCTGCAATGATCCCTCAACCGCACGTGTACTGCATTCCGGAGCTTCACGAAACCTGTCGAGAGCATGTTGCACCGCGAGTTTCGAAGCTACATCGCCACCATAATGCCCACCCAGTCCATCGGACAACGCACAGAAACAAGCCTCCGGAGTCGTCCAGAACCCGCACGCATCTTCATTTACCGCGCGTCCTCCGGCTTTCGACATTACGATTATTTCAAGCTGCATGGTATACCCAGTCACCAGAATATTGAGCGATATTCAATTCTTCATATTCCTGTCGTCCTGCTCAAGCCTGGCAATCTGCGCCTCATATGCCCGCAAGAATTCCTTGCCAAATAGAGCATGAAAATCTTCCTCTGCTTCATGCGAAATGTCTTTGTAATGTTCAGCAAACATATCCCACAGCCTGGCTTTACGTTTACTTGGCAAAATGGCGTCAATCATCGATTTTTGTGTAAGCCGCCGCTCCAGTTCCTCGGGCTGAAAACGCTTCAGCACTCCGGCAAGGGCAGCTCGCATCCCCGCCATAAAACCAAATTGGTGAGAGCGCAAATCCGTATGAGCATCCTTCATCGCTTGCAGCGGCGTCATAAAACCGCGCCCTTGCGGAGCAAGCAGATGAGCCAGCGCGACCTCCGCACTCGGAGAAAATTTCAGGGGATTATTTTCTCTTGGAGCAATGATGGTAAGATCCGCTCTCACCTCGCGCTTGGTCAGCGTCCTGGCAAGGAGCAGGTCCAGCGTACCTTGTGTCGATTCACGCAATAGCTGCCCGAGTACGTGCATGAACTGCGGGTTCAACTCCATTCGCGTGACAATGTCAGGTACCCCGGCACCCGCGAGAAACGCGCGCAGCAATTCATCGTGGCCGGCGGTGTTCCGGTCAGGTGAAACATCGACCGGAACTTCAGCCCGTTCGGCTATAGGGGCGCCGTCTGTTGCCGCAGCAATAACATTCCCAGGAACCACCTTCCCTTGATCAGCCAGACGGCGCCCCGCCATCCGCCGTTCGGGCTTGGGTGACGGCACAATCACGCTTTTTATTTCGGTATCTTGAGCTGACACCTTGTTTTCCCACGAAAGCACCATGCCATAAGGCTCGAAGGATGAGACATCGTCACTGCCACTGTGCGATGCCGCCGGCAATACCGCCCGCATAACGGTGTCCAGTTTTGGCTCCGGGAGACGAAACGACTCGTGCAATGAAGGAACGTCATCACGCTGCGCAAGGCCATGAGATGGTTTCTTTGCCGGCACATCACCCATCGCGACCAAGGGATCGACGCTCGCCGTATCGGGGCCATTCATTGGCGGCGCTAGCGGAGTACCGGGGGCAAATGGATCCGAGCCACCATCAGCATTCAGACCGAACAGATCGTTTATGCTCTGGTTTGATGCCGAAAAGCCGAATCCGAGACCCAGTATGTCATCTGCTGCAGGGGCGTGTGGCGGGGACAGGGGCTGCTGTGGCACTGGTGGCACCATCTCGGCAAACGGATCAAAATCCGGGGGTATAGTGCCGGAAGGTGTCGTGGCCGCCTGGGTAGCATGAGGATCGCAAGGGGGCCTCGCATAGCGCTCCTTCGCTTTCAATGATGACGCATTTGGCGGCTGCGATCCCGGGAACGGAGTCAGTGGATCATCGAACGGATTAATGCCGGCCTGCCCCCCGAACAGCGCCAAAGGGTCATCCTTTGGCAGGGCTGACAGGATACTGCTGCCAGACACCGAAGCAGGTTTGTCCGACTTTTCCACGTTCATCGTGTATCCGCCGATACGAATCTCGTCGCCAGGGGCAACTGCCGCATCCCTGCCATTGCCTAGCGGCTGGCCATTTACGTAAACCGGTATTGCAGTGCCGAGGTTGCGGACGAAGTAACGTCCGTTACGGAACTCAACGGAAGCATGCGTTCTGGAAATTACCCGCATGGGGTCATGCAGCACCAGCGCATTGCCCTCCGCCCGGCCGATCTTGCCGCCCAGTTCATTAAACTCGGCAAAGAGCGGTTGTGCTGGCGGGGCACCATTATAACTGGTGACTCGAATGCAAATTATCATGACCACCATTCTCCTGCACAATCGACAAGCCCGCAACCTCTAAGCACATCCAGGGTGCCAGGTGGGAGTTTCACTTCGCGCGTTGGATTCCAGCCAGAACCGTCACTTATCGTGGCAAAAATAATGTTGGCCGGTATCATGCCTTACCGGCCAGTCGATACTGGTAAAAAAAAACATTTTCATGGAACTATGATCCCAACATGAGGTACTTTTATCTCAACCTCACCCGAGTTGTGAATAGCGTTGCAGCTTGATGATCCCTTAAACTGCATGGCCAAGCGTGAAGCGGTTTTTCGATCTCATTTCTGCACGGTATGATGAATATTCGCAAAATCCTGGTCTCATGGGGGCTTGATCAGATATCCCGACCAGCCCCTGATAAGCTCTTAATACTGGAAAACATCGGCTAATCAGCTTATTATCCATCCTGAGTAGACCATTGCGATATTATCGACAGCTTGTTGAAACAGTTCCGGATATCTCTTTAGAATAATAGAACACCTTATCATGGGAGCCTCAAATGGAAGAAGTGGAAGAAGCGTATACAACCCAGAAGCTCCTCACCCTCAGAAAACTGACCCGTATGACTGGCGAGATTATTAATAGCCAGATGAGGGAGTATATGGAAACGCTGGCTCCTCTGTTTCGCCAGCGTACCGTGTTCGGAGAATATATTCAGGGCAGTGGGAAGGAGGTGGTCAAAGGTGCCGCACAGGCTTTCAAGGAACTGCAAAGTCAGTATGAAACCATTGCAACTGCCGCTCCGTTTTATTTGCCCAAAGAATTGAATTCACCGCTTATGCAAATGACCTCGTCGCTCGAGCTGACGCCATGGGAATATATTCATATCGCCAACACGGATCAGGAGAGCAAAGCTATCACCGTTACCTGTCCATTCAAGTCGATAATCACCTATACGGGTTACTCCACACGGCGACTGAGAGATCTACTCACAAACCGCAATCGGAACGATGACGAACTGCAACAATTTGTGCTGCATTACCTTGCAATGAATGTCGTCATCTTGAAACAACCGGGTCTCACCCGAATGCTGAATACCTTGCACTTCCCGATTGCGTCAGGCCAATTACCGGGTTTTGGTGCATTGCCCATCAGTTATATTACGTCATCTATCTCCACCAGTCTTTCCCCGGATGCTTTGGTAATTGAAAGTACTGAGTTATCCGGCAAGGATGCCTTCGAAGAACTTGTCAATGCAGGCGATATTGCGAATCTGGATGATCCTTTCAAGGAGCGGCTGATGAACACATTAAAAGCCGGCCAGCAATAAACTCGCTATGCCAGGACAATAGACAGAGCATATAGGAGCAGGAGCGCTTTTAAGCTCTATAATTCGAAATGGGGAAAAGCCCCATAACAAAATGAGCATGGAAAGGGTTATGGAACGTCCAGGTAGTTATTGTCGCATCTTACTGATTGCTGGTTTGAGTGGTTGTGCTTTGATGGTGCCGCCGAAACCGGCACCCATTCCGGTAGAATCCGAGCCTGTGCCGATTCCCATAGCCGTTGTGCCCCAAGGAACCGCTAAGGAATTGTTCAAAGCCGGCGTGGACGCGCTTCAACACGGCGATGGGCAAAAAGCCAAACCTTTATTGCAACAAGTGCTTGTGCTGGAACCCGGTCATAAAAATGCCGCCAGCTTATTACAGCAAATCGATGCCAATCCGGCGGAAATGCTGGGCAAAGAAAAGTTTCCCTATAAGGTACAGCAAGGCGATACGCTTTCATTGATTGCGAGGCGCTTTCTTGGCGATCACTTCAAGTTTTACATACTCGCGAGATACAATGACATAGTTCTTTCCGATAATCTGGAAGCCGGGAGAATCATCAATATTCCCGGGAAAAAACCTCCACCAGGCAAAACAGCCCCTGCAATGATTGCTGAGCAGCCTGCAACGCCGGACGTATCCAGTCTGAGATTATCCGAGGCCAAAAAACTGTATAACGATGGACGATTCGCGGATTCGATTAACGTGTTGGAGCGCATCCAGTCCGAGGGGGGCGCTAACGCAGAGTCAAGCGACTTTTTGCTTACAGTTTATATAGCTTACGCAAAGAAATTGACCGACTCTGGCGAATTCGCAGAAGCGGATAAACTTTTATCCAGGGCGTTGACCGCCTATCCTGGTAACGAGCGTTTGCGAAAGCAGCATGATCAGATTGACGCCTACCTTA
>JBDTKY010000060.1:0-4910 GCA_039935055.1 Nitrosospira sp. | reverse complement strand
TGAGTTGGATGATGACGAGCTGCTGGATGCGCTGGGGGTGGAAGTCGTCCCGCTCAAATCCGCCAGCCGAACTCCGCGCGAAGAACGCATCATCGCAGGCTTCGAGGATATCCTGCGCTTCCATCAGGCTCATCGCCGCGCCCCGCTGCACGGCGAGGGCCGCGACATCTTTGAGCGCCTGTATGCCGTGCGCCTGGACCAGCTACGCAAGCTGCCGGAAGCACAAACCTTGCTGGCCGCACTGGATATCCCCGGCTTGCTGTCTGGTGTGGCAAACGAGATCGATGTCGATGAACTAGACGAAGATGCTTTACTGGTCGAGTTGGGCATTAGCGATCAACCTGCTGACCAAAACGATATCACCATGCTGCGCCATGTGCGTTCCAGCGCTGAAAAGCGTACGGCAGAGGAAATCGCAGACCGTACGCCGTGTGCAGATTTTGATAAGTTCCAGCCGCTGTTCGAACAGGTGGAGGGGGAATTGAAATCTGGCGTTCGCAAAACACTGCGCTTCGGACGCGATACCAGCATTGCCAGCGGAAACTACTTCATCGTCGGTGGGCAGCTTGCCTATGTGGCCGAAGTTGGCGAAACCATCAAGGCACCGAACGGTGAAAGCGATGCACGTCTGCGTGTCATCTACGCCAATGGCACCGAAAGCAACTTGCTTCGCCGCTCGCTTCAGCGGGCGCTCTACAAGGATGACTCCGGCCGGCGCCTGACCGACCCAGACATGGGGCCTCTCTTTGGCGATGCGTCAGAATCTGACGATATTGAAACCGGAACCCTCTACGTGCTGCGCAGCTTGTCCGGCCACCCATTCGTCGCCGCGCATCGCGAACTGATCCACAAGATCGGCGTTACCGGCGGAAAGGTGGAGACTCGCGTCGCAGGTGCGGACAAGGATGCCACTTATCTGTTGGCCGACGTGGAGGTGGTGGCTACCTACAAGCTGCATAACCTGAACCGCATCAGGATAGAGAACATCTTCCACCGCTTGTTCGGTGCAGCCCAGCTCGATTTGACTATCGAAGACCGCTTTGGGCATCCGGTCAAGCCGAGGGAATGGTTCCTGGTGCCGCTCCACGTGATTGATGAAGCGGTACAACGTATTCGGGATGGGTCGATTACCGATGTGCTCTACGACCCTAAGACAGCTCAGTTGACCGGCCAAGCTTAGTAACGATTGCCACAGGACGGTAGCAGTGGTCATGCGGCAACCAACGCCGAAGCATCAGTGCCCCAATACTGCATGCCATGACGGAATTCCGGCAGTTTGAACTTACACCCTGTCGAAGATTTTGGTCAATTATTCCTGGCTACGATTCGCTTAGAACTTTCAAATGAGCGGCCACGCTTCGTCCCAGCGCAGGTAACGCATACCCCCCTTCCAGACTCGACACGATTCTATTTTGAGCATGCTCGCGCGCGATTGCCTTGATTTGTCCGGTCACCCATGCGTAATCGGCTTCCAGCAGGTTCAATGAAGCAAGATCATCATCTTGATGCGCGTCAAAGCCAGCTGAAATAAACAACATCTGCGGTTTGAATTTCTGGAGCGCGGGCAGCCAGAATTGACTCACCGCCGCGCGGAATTTTTCGCCGTTGCTGCCAGCCGCCAGTGGGATATTGACCATATGTCCGGAACCTCCGGTAACGCCACTGTAGGGATATAACGGATGCTGGAAAGTGGAAACCATCATTACCCGCGAATCATCCCGAAAGATATCCTCGGTGCCGTTGCCGTGATGCACATCGAAATCCACCACCGCAATGCGCTCCAAAGCATGCACTTGAATGGCGTGGGCAATCCCCACCGCAATATTGTTAAAAAAACAGAATCCCATTGCCTGGTCGCGCCGCGCATGATGGCCCGGCGGACGGATGCTGCAAAAAGCGTTCTCCATATTCTTGCTGATCACCAGATCAACCGCCAGTACTACTGCACCTGCGGCACGATAAGCTGCTTTCAGGCTATGCGGATTCATCGCGGTATCCGGATCCAGATACATGATTCCGGTACCGGGTGCCTTTGCGTCCAATGAAGCGATATACTCCGTTGTATGTACCCGGTTCAATTGCTCGAACGTCACCAATGGCGCGATATGACGTACCAGTTTATCCATCAGACCGGAAGCGGTAAGCTCATCCTCGATGGCCTTGAGCCGCGCCGGACGTTCAGGGTGATATGAACCCATCTCATGCAGCAGGCAATCGGGATGGGAAATGAAGGCGGTATGCACGCGTAATTCCCTTTTTGGTATCGATGCCGATTTCGCTGTCAACAGGTTGGTTGGGATTACTATTTACCTGTTTAGCATTTAAGCCGACAGTAATAGCCGAGGTTCAAAATTGAAATCACTATCCACTCCATGATACCCTTTGATTCAAATTACTCAACTCGTTGAGACTGAATTCCGCTTTAACTTCAATAAAACTAAAGAATCAGGCGTTCATGTCTCTTTTTCGACAACTCTGGTTAGCCGTCATACTGGTTACCCTGACAAGTTTTATAGGCAGTTTTGCCGTAAGCATGCTCAGCACACGAAGCTATCTTGAACAGCAGCTTCATCGAAAAAATATTGATAGCGCCAACTCCCTCGCCCTCTCCATATCTCAACTGAGTAAAGATCCCGTTACGATCGGGCTGCAAATCGCGGCGCTCTTTGATAGCGGCCAGTATGAAAGTATCTCGATTACCTCTCCAGATGGCAAAGTGGTCGCCGAACGCGTACAGGATCGCCTTGATACCAGCGTTCCCAAATGGTTTATCGATCTCTTTCCCATACACGCCGAGGCTGGCCGTGCTCAAATCACCGACAATTGGATGCAATTTGGCGTTATCAAGGTGGTTAGCCATGCAAGCCTTGCGCATCAAGCGCTCTGGGACCAGATAGAAAGCCTGCTGATCTGGTTTTTGGTAGCAGGCATCCTTAGCGGACTTATTGGCATGATAATGCTAAGCGGCATCAGGCGGCCGTTGGCAGCAATGGTCAGCCAGGCCGAAGCGATTACTGAACGGCGCTTTCTCACCATTTCCGAACCTCGTATACCGGAACTGCGTACCATTGCACGCGCGACGAATGATATGGTAAGGCGCTTGCATAATCGGGTTATCGAGGAGACGTCTCGACTGGCAATACTGAATAAGCAAACGAATTACGATTCCGTCACGGGTCTGGCCAATCGTGCCCATCTCATGAACCTGCTTGGCGAAGTGGAGGGGAAAGATGTCGCACTGACCAGTGTACAAAACGGTTCCCTTCTTCTCGTACGTCTCAACGATCTGGAGAAAATCAACCAGAAACTTGGCCGTACCGAAACAAACAGACTGCTTTTCCAGGCAGGTGCGCTCATGAATCGCATTGCCGGAGAGACTTCGGCGCTTGAGGTTTCGGATCTCGATCCTTCCGATCCTCTAGCCGCCCGCCTGAACGGGTCGGATTTTGTGCTCATCATTCCCGATAGCGATGATGCCAGTCAAGTTGCAGAACGGTTGACCGTGGCACTCACCGCACTTTTGGCGCAAATTGGCGGCGAGGTTAGCGATTTCTGCCACATCGGCGCCATTCATTATGAGCGTGGAGCCAAGCTGGGCAAACTTCTCGCCAACGCTGATGCCGCGCTGGCCACCGCCGAAGGGAGGGGCAGCAATGCGTGGCATGCCGTTACCCCGCAACCCGATGATCCACCCACCCCCGCCAATATCGGAGACTGGCGCCACATCTTCAGCGATGCATTGAACGAAGATCGCTTCGAGCTGGATTTTCACCCTGTCGTCAGCCCGGCGGGTGAACAATTGCACCAGGAAGCCGTTGTCCGCATGCAAGCCCAGCGTAATGGGGGCTGGCTGGATGCAAGGGATTTCGTTGCCATCGCCGCTCGTCTCGATCTTACGGGTCCCCTTGATCTGACTGTCGTTCGTCACGCCCTCGAATCCTTGAAGCTCGCTTCCGGTGAACTCGCAGTCAATCTCTCGGTTGAAACGATCGTTGGTTGGGAATCCCGTAACAAACTTGTGGATTTGCTGCACCAAAATCCGGATTTACGTCATCGGCTCTGGTTTGAAGTGCCGGAGTATGGCGCTTCCCGCAAATTTGAAGCTTTCCATGACTTCTGTCATACCTTCAAGAAACTCGGCTGCCGCATCGGTGTGAATCACTTTGGCCGCCACTTCACCGAGCTTCAGAAATTCACCGATCTCGGCCTCGATTACGTCAAGGTGGATGCCGGTTTCGTGCATGGCGTCAATCAGAATAAGGAAAATCAGAAATTCCTGAAAGGCCTGGCCAACCTGGCTCATCGTATCGGCATTATAGTGATCGCCTCCGGCGTGCAAACCGAAGCAGAGCAGAAGACATTAACAAAACTAGGTCTTGATGGCGTAATCGGACCAGGGGTGAAGTAATTTATTACCCTGTTTCCCTGCCCTGTCCAACATCTATTCAAGCTTCCGAACAAATCCCCCGGGTTTTAAGTTCCCCGGTTTGCCGGCAATGCGATCCAGAGGACTTACCCGAAGACTCCCTTGCTGCCTGCTTACGTCGAGCCCTGGATGCAGACCGCCGGCCTATCTCCTCCATTTCAAGAAAATCAGATTCCGTTTCAAACATTGCCATGATAAGCTCATCTTGCAGTATTCAGATGTTACAACTATAACTCCCTAATACCCCTAAAACTTTTGATTAGCTCCGAGGACAGATCATGACTCCATTACACAGATGGAATTTTTTCCGGGCAGGTGGCTTCGATCAAGTGCAAATTGATAGTGGCGCAGATATGCTGGCTTTAAAGGAACTGGATCAAAAATTGTGGGTGGCATTGAGTTGCCCGACACGCGGCATAGAATTCGACAACAAAACACTCGATTTGATTGACCATGATGCGGATGCTCACGTGCACGCAAATGA
>JBDTKY010000059.1:0-3731 GCA_039935055.1 Nitrosospira sp. | reverse complement strand
TGAAAGTATTTAGGGAAGACCTCAATGACGCAGGCGGGAAAACCGACTCCAGCGCGCTGTATTTCGTTTGGGGAGGTGCGAACGACTATCTGACTGGCGATGATCCCAAGGCGGCCGCGCAAAATATTGCGGGATACGTAAGTGAGCTGGCGGGAGTGGGGGCCACGCATTTTCTTGTTCCAAATCTCGGGGATCTGGGCCGCACGCCATCCGCCATAACCGGTAATGATGTGACCAATGCGCACAATTTTTCTCTTGCATTCAATACCGAACTGGCAACTCAGCTTGGAAGCGTAAGCTCACACTTTCCCGGTATCGATATTGTTCAGTTCGATACCTACTCTTTCCTGAATGGCATAATAGCGAATCCGGCAAATTTTGGATTGACAGACGTGCAGGATTCGTGCCTCGGGGGCGCCCTTGGCTTTTCGCCTTGTGGCGATCCTGGCAAATTTCTCTTCTGGGACAGTCTTCACCCGACTACGAAGGCTGATGCGTTCATCGGGGCAGCTTTCGCCAGCGCCGTGCCGGAACCTGAAATACTCATGATGTATATGGTGGGCCTGTTAGTGGTTGGATTGGCTGGCAGCAGAAGGCGCAAGCTTGCTCAGGTATAGATCGGGTTCAAGCAGTCTGCCGGACTTAAAGGAAATCGGCTGCAAAAGCGTCTGGCTGGTCTATATTTCGCCGCTTTTTCGACCAATAGAACAGCTATTGGCCTTCAAAATCGTCGAAATCTATCCTCACTCAGCCGCTTTTTCGCTTCGATTCTTCAAATCCGACAGGTTGCTAGCCGGCAAAACTTCGATGGCAGTATTGGTTTCCGATGGCGGTTTCACGCGTTTACGATATTAATTTAGGCGTCTTATGCTGATAACATTCAAGAGCGATGCATATGCCGACATAACCCTCTTTGGAGATGTGGCGCAGCAACTTCTAAAAATGATGGGACACAGCGGTGCGGTGCCGGGTGCGATACTGGCCGAAGATGTCCCCGCCGCGCTTGATGGGCTGAAGCGTGCCGTTGACGCGGAAAAACCGGTAGCGCCCGCGCCACCGGGGAGTTCCCAGGATAAGGATCCGGATGATCAAGCTGTGAGCTTGACATATCGCGCTTTACCTTTGATTGAACTGCTCACCGCAGCGGCAAAAAAAAATTGCAACGTGATGTGGCAAGGAATGTAGGCATCGGCGAGTCCGGCAAAAAAAGCAGGAAATGATTTGTCTCGCTTTATGTGGGGCAACGAACAGAGTATTATTTTTGAATAGTCAATCATGGAATCGGGTGTCGTTCTTGCCCTCCCCTTGAAGACACCCCCGGTCCGGCAGCGATAGTATCGCTCCGGACTTTTTCCTTTATGAAGGTTCTGCTCTCCACAGTTTGCGGACAACAGACGGAAGCTCTCTGGCTTGGGCGGCCAGTGAGGCGAGTGCGCCAGCGGAATCAACGGCTCAAACCATTTGCATTACCTAAAACACTTGGGCGATCTGATGGGACAAATACCGTATGAATACCATGGCCTGGTTCTTCACCTGTCCAGGCCATCATGAAACCCTTCCCATACGCGACCAGTTGCGGTACGCCACTCTCCCGCCCGCCACTGATCTCCTTCAGGCGTTGGATAGAGCCCGCTGAGCCATCAGCATAAACTTTGCGTAGCGCCAAGGTGGCTTTTTTAGCGCCTGCATCGGCTGCGGCGATCCAGGAAACGGCCGCGGTGCGGTCATCGCTCCAAGCAACGCCCACACGTCCGTTCGGATTTTCCTGGTCAATTTCAACCGGCTCACTGAAACTCCGTCCGCTATCAGTGGAAAAAGCCGCGCGTATGCGAGGATGATCGCCTGCCGCAGTAAACCAGGCGGCTACTACCTGCATTCCGCGTGCGGCCAGCATGGGCCCATTGACGGGGCATCCAGCTATTTCCCAGCCTTCTATGCGCAGTGGCACAGGCACTGTCCATTTACCGTCGCGCAAACGTGCTACCCGATGGTCGCGTATTTCATCATCGGTACGGCCACGCCAGGCCGCTACCGGGCCAGCCGGCGTCACAGCCACAGCCGGCCAGCAGCAGGTGCAGGTATTGTCATCAATCACCTGCTCTTCATCCATGCTTCCATCGCGATGAATGCGCGTATAGCGCAAGGCAAATTGACGGGATTTCTGCCCATGCTTGCCACGTTCTTTTGGCTCGAGCCGGTCGCGCCCATCCACCCAGATAACACCCGCATCGCCCTGTACGGGAAATATCACGGCAAAGCCATGCTGAGCGGCGGATCCATCGCGGTGCAGCGGACGGGGAGCGCTCCAGCTTACGCCGGCATCGTTGGAAATGGATATTGCTATATCATAATCGTAAGTGCGGTCATCTTTTTTTCTGACCAGCCAATGCGCTACCCAGAACGATTTTCCAATGGCTGTTACAGAGGGGAAATCGCTCCAATTGGTAAACCAGTCACGACCCCGTGCTATTTCGCCCTGGCGAACCCATCGCCCCTCGCGCAGCACGCCAAACTTGAGAATATGTCCTTCAGCATGCGATTCCACCCAGCTCATCAATACCCCGCCATCGGACAGAGATGCAAGACGAGGGAATTGCGCACCGGTCGCAGCCGGGTTTTCAATGGCCTGCGTTTTAGCTACAGGCAGTTCTTTCGCCTGACATGCGATAGTCATTGCCAGCCCGATCAGGGCCGCTGTGATATGCAAGCTATATGTCAACGATCTGGCTAAAGCAGGTGAAATCCGGCAGGGTTATAGAGAAGTGTAGGGGGGAAAAGTCCGTTTGGGAATGTGACATATTGTCGCATGACGATTTTCCGCATCTCGGCGTACGAGCGTGCAAAGTAGACATTATTATCTTGTTATCTGTTGAGGGCTACCCCCCAAATCAGCCGTATGCGCTCTTGTCCGGTGATCTCACTAGCAGATGTCACCAGCGGATGTAAATTGACACAGTGTAGCGATTGAAAATTGATACACCGAATTGAGAAAATGGCTGCATTTTGGAGGCGGCCGTGATCACAGACGAGGTGTGGAAATTGAATTATTGAGGAAGCACGGCATGAGTTTGAGCAAGATTGCCCAAGAGGTGGGTGAGCGGTGAACACCGTGCGCCGGCATCTTGAAGCTGAGGGTTTGCCAAGATACGAACGCAAGCAACTGCGTCGACCAAGCTACAGCCAAGTGAGTTTTGTCGAATTCGTCACTGATATGAAGGTGGAAACGTTGATTGCGTGCCATGATCATACCTTCGAACACTTTGGCGGCGTAACGCGCAAGGTGCTGTACGACAACATGAAGACCGTGATGCTAGCACGCGATACTTCGGGTGAGGGCGAGCATTGCTTCCATACTGGGTTTCTCGATTACGCGTGTCACTGCATAAACCCAATGCTGTTCTGAGCCAGAAAACCATTCATCCGGTTGCTACACATCAGATTACTTGGATAGCAGCCTGTCGGACTTGAAGAATCGAAGCGAAAAAGCGACTGAGTGAGGATAGATTTTGAGGATTTTGAAGACCAATAGTTGTTCTATTGGTCGAAAAAGCGGCGAAATATAGACCAGCCAGACGCTTTTGCAGCCGATTTCCTTTAAGTCCGACAGACTGCTAGGGTAGAGCAGAGGTCTTTTGGCAGGTTAGAATTCAGCCTCTCGACGGCTTGACAACACCTTGCGGGTGACGAGGTCGTTATCGCGTGCGAAGCTGGTAACAAAATCCCAGACGCGC
>JBDTKY010000058.1:0-2646 GCA_039935055.1 Nitrosospira sp. | reverse complement strand
CCAATCACCCATGAATCCGGGTTATATAAAGGGCTATGTCCCCGGCGTGCGGGAAAACGGCGGCCAGTACACGCATGCTGCCATCTGGGCAACGATGGCCTTCGCTGCATTGGGAGATCATAAGCGGGCATGGGAGTTGCTGGCGATGATCAACCCCGTGAACCATACTCAGACGCCCGAGGCGGTAGATGTCTACAAAACCGAACCCTACGTTGTTTCAGCCGATGTTTATGCAGTTTCTCCGCATACCGGACGCGGCGGATGGTCATGGTACACGGGCTCCGCTGGCTGGTTGTATCGCCTGATGCTGGAAACGCTGCTGGGCCTTACTCTGGAGGAGGATAAGCTGTATTTCAAACCTTGTCTCCCTGCGGACTGGAAGACCTTCACGGTTAACTATCGCTATCGGGAAACAATGTACCACATCACGATTGTACGGACAGTTGGCGGAGAGATTGAGGAGGGCGTGACTATGGACGGAATCGTGCAACATGATCGGGTCATTACATTGGTCGACGATCGTGCCCCGCACGCTGTCGAAGTCCGGCTGAGGAACCTCTGAAGAGGTCCTGGGTGAGAGCCCGCATTTTCCCAGCAACCCTTATGGGACGGTATCGCACCCGCGCGGAACTTATTCAGAGGTTCCCCGGAATTCTCCCGCATGAGTGCAGATTGACGCCTCGAAGGGTTGAATTTCTTCCGATTGGCGTAAGGGTTAGAGCACGCGCAATTTCGCCGATGTGCCGCAGGTCAAATGCAAATCATGCGCCAATCCTGCTGGAGGAAGCAGCGAACCCTTTATGGGCGTTGATAGCCGGGTGAATGCTGGACATTGCAGTTTGTGCGATCCTGGCAGTCAGGCTCTGAGTATAACGTTGGAGTAAATAACGCAGCGGACTGCCAAGTTCGAATTCTCGTCGCAAATTAGCTGCCTTAAGGCGATAGCCATAACCTTCACTTTGCACCACTGCCCGGGTTGGCGTAGTTTTTCGCCCCATAAGCATGGCAATTCCGAATAAACCTTCATTGCCGATAACGGCAATCTTCGCTGACTCTCCGTCATCCGTGATCGCGAGCAGGGAAATAATACTGGTAGTGGGGAAGTAAACAAGGTCTATTTCGCCGCCATTTTCGTAGACAGCCCATCCCTGTGGCAGCGACACAAGTTCAAGGCATGATTTCAAGCGCCCATAAACTTCATCGGGAAGAGCAGCCAGAAAAAGGTTTTGCTTGGGTGTGTGAAGATATGACATTATGTCCTCTCAATTTTTAGTTCCAATCGGCTTTGATATTTGGCTAAAGGCGCACTAAGAACCCGCCCGGTTTACCGGATAACTGCAGATTACGTAAAAATCCACTTCCCGTATGTGCGGTGCCAGACAGACCAGGCGCCTCAAAAAAAAGAAAGTATAAAAAACGCGCATTAACGATCAAGGCGTGCCCTGCGGCTGCCTGTGGCTGCTATACTTTATTATTTATATGGGAGAACATAATGGCAAAATCTATCACAAGAGGCAGCAAGGAAAAGCTCATCGAAGATTTTCATTCGGTTATCAGCGATACTGAAGAATTAATGAGATCCGTGAGCAGCGAAGGCGGCGGAAAAGCCCAAGCTTTACGCGAAAAGATCGACCAAAACTTGAAGCACGCCAAGGAGTATCTGCAGGATTTCGAAGAGTCCGTAGTGGATAAATCCAGAGTCGCAGCTCGAATGACGGATGAATATGTTCATGAAAATGCATGGCGGACCGTGGGACTCGCGATTGGCGTGGGTGTCGTGATCGGGCTATTGCTCAGGAATCGTGATTGATCGGCTTTTAACTAGCAGTCTGTCGGACTTGAAGAATCGAAGCGAAAAAGCGGCAAAATATAGACCAGCCAGACGCTTTTGCAGCCGATTTCCTTTAAGTCCGACAGCCTGCTAGGCATTCTTGCGATATAGGCATATAAACGTAAGAGAAGAAATCCTGCGAGAGCCCGAGAGAGTTTATGGCAGGGGTAGTGCAAGAGTCTTAAATTTTGTATTTGTTGTCTCTGCAATAAAAAAATAGGTCGCACAAATTATTGTCAAATGCGCAAGGAAATTAACATGAAAATACAAATTCATTTTATTGGGTTGTTTGCCTTACTGCTGAGCGGGGGCAACGTTTGGGCGGCGCCAGCTTTCAGTAGCTTATATACATTCGGTGATAGCCTCTCGGATGTAGGAGACAACCCTGCCGCCGCTATGAGTATTTTCAAAAGCCTGGGTGGTAATTGTGATCCCTTTCACCCTTGTGCACCGTTCGGTCCCTATGACAATGGGCGATTCACCAATGGTCCTGTGGCTACGGAATACCTTGCAGCCACGCTTTTTCCGGGAGGCGTCAACAAAGCGAATTTTCATAGCTATGCCGTGGGCGGCGCCACGTCAGGTATCGGAAACTATGGCGATGGAGGGACTGCAACCAAGGCGGGGGATCGTGTTCCAATACCCATTCCAGGTACATCATTTCCCCTCCCGGGCATGCAAGGGGAAATGAAAGTATTTAGGGAAGACCTCAATGACGCAGGCGGGAAAACCGACTCCAGCGCGCTGTATTTCGTTTGGGGAGGTGCGAACGACTATCTGACTGGCGATGATCCCAAGGCGGCCGCGCAAAATAT
>JBDTKY010000057.1:0-2875 GCA_039935055.1 Nitrosospira sp. | reverse complement strand
ACGCATTACCCGTAATGAGGTTTATCCATGGCAACGAATACGCAAAGGCAAGCGGCTTTCAAAGAAAAAATGCGCCAGGCCGGGAAAAAACAGATAACGATATGGGTAGATCCTGCGCAGCAGGCCGCAATCACGGCATTGCTGGCGGGCAAGGATGCGTTACTGGTAACGATGCCCCAACCGAAGATCGACCTTCCTCGCAAAATCAAGAAAATACGCGATACGCGCGAAGTCTGGCAAATAAATAACGATGTAGTATGGGAAGCGCATCGTACCGAAATCACGCAGCGATATGCGGCAGGACATAAGCCTTCCGCAATCGCGGCCTGGTTAAACACACTCGGGTTTGTGGGTTCCGGGGCCACGCTGAACGGCTATATAAAACGTTTTTGATTTAGCCGGCTACGGACCTGCGTGTCCCGGATTGTTCAAAGCGTCCGCACCTATAAAAGTCGTCCGTCCTGCCTCACTTGCGCCGGAAATCCCAGGGCGGCACCGGCGCCGCATCACGCCATAGTCCAACACCGGCGCGACGGGCTTGATCTTCAGCCAGCGCATAGCGCTCCCGGTCGCCCGGCACCTGATTTCGCGCATACCGGCTGTAATGCCAGGCGAGCCCTGCCCTGATCTGCTCGAGATTTGCATCCTGGCCGTTAATCAGCACTTTGCCGAGGATGCGCTGATAACGATCGCGCTGGTGCCATTCAACCGTCACCACGCGGCCAAAGACCCGATCCGCCAGATGTTGCCTTGATACCGTGCCAAAGGCTTGCTTTCTCTCCGGTGCATCGATTCCTGTTAATCTGATTCTGTGCTGCTGTTTCGATGCATCCAGAACGGTCAGCGTGTCGCCATCGGCAATTTTGACGACCTGGCCGGTCAAGGTTTCGGCCTGGGCCAGGGAAATGGATAGGCCAAAGAAGGCGATGGTGATCAATCTCAACGCCGGAACATGGCTCTGCATCATCATTTTGAGGGACCTTATGGCGGATCTCGCGACATTCGAACGATATTACAAGCTGGCAGACCGGTTGATCGAGCGGTCTACCCAGGCGCAGCTGGCCGAGAGCGCGAGATTGCTGGCCTTGAATGTCGCCCATTATCAAATGAAATACGGCGAGATTGTGCTGGATGATACCCTGGCCAGGGTTGATGCAATCGAGCCCAACGAAGAACAGTTGAAGCTTCTGGTTCGGGGACTTGAGAATCTCGCCGGGGTATTAGGCAATGTTATGAGCGGATGGGGCAAAGCGAAGCATTAGCCCGCCCTGCCCTGCTGCGCTGTTGCTGCCGTAGTTTTCTTGCCGGTTTGCGAAAAAAATACCAGCAAGGCGCGTTATCAAAACAGCGTCAGTTGTCCTGCACTGTTCTGCATCGATGCGAGTTCACGCACCTGCTGCAGAACAGTGTCTGGCATGTGCGGTACAGGATGATCATTTGCTTCCCTGTCATTGTCCTGATCTGCCGTCTTGTCCAGTTTTAAGCGTGAGTCCCAAAAACCCAACACATGCGCCGGAGTAAGCCAGTAGCCCCACTGCTCCATCGACAAGGCGTTACCATGAATGATAATTGCCGGTATGTGTAACAGCGATAATTGCACGTAGGCCAGATGCACGGCAGTCGCATCGATGTCCATACAGGTCGCGTACATTGCCTGCTGATAATTAATGCCTTCATTCGCTATCGCCTCCGCCGTGGCAATTACCATGCCCCTGCTCCGACTGCCGGTTCCATCACGCGCACGTAGCCGCGTGCCTCGCATTGCGCCTTCACGTCACCGCATATCATTTTTGCCATCAGCAAGGATATGTTATATGGCGTGAAGAACTGCCCTGCCCGGCTGTTACCAAGCTCCAGCGCCATGAAGAGCTGCCCCAGGCAATCTTTCATCTCAACTTCAAGCGATAGCGCAAAGCATGCCAACATCTCGGGAAAGCGCGCGACTTCATGCGCTTTATAGCCTTTGACGATCTGCATGTAACGCGCTTCCCGCGTCTCATGTTGCGCCCGGTCAACGGCATTGCTCATCGACAAAGCGGCCAGTTCGCAGAAATCCTTAAAAACCGTATATTGGTGACGGCTGTAACTGTTTTTATCTACCCGCGCCGCAAAAGCCCGCTGGTGCTTATCCAGTCCCGATAAATTATTTGCCATGCTTCACCCTTCCCTCTCATCGTTTTGTTTAGGGGGAGCCGGGTCTTGATCTAATTTTCTCAAACAGTCCCGGCCTTCCTGCTTGCTGGTATCGAACATCGCTTCGCTTGAGGTTTCGCCGTTAAAGCACGGTGATGAGCCAGGACGAAGGAGTGAGGTTGCAAGGGCTGGACTGAACAATGAGAAGGGAAGGCGAAGCGCACCCTTGTAATGGAGCGCGGCTTGGCTATGGTGTTAGTGCTTAGCGGAACCTTGGGCGAATCGACTGCCAGGGAGGAAGAGGGTGGATCAGTGAGAGCAAATAACGCACAGCGCTCCGCTTAGGGCTTGGGGGTGAGTCCTGCGGCTGGGGGTAGCAAAGCTTCCCCAATTGAGCTGACGAGATTGATGATTCAGCGTTGCCGTAAGGCGTCGCTGCTATTCAGAGTGTTGGCTGGGCGCAAGCCGGGTCGGTGTGCGGGAATAAGTTCTTGCAAAAGGGATCGTAACCGGATGGCCGGGACTACAGGCCCGGTGTGCAGAGCACATAGAGCCCGGCTTGCTGACAGATGTGTGAGCGGGTTTGCCTCATAAAATAGCTGACCCCTTACTAGCTAGTTCTCATCCGGAAACGCAACTCATTGTTGCGGAAGGGATAAAGTTGAATAAATGGGGTGAGGGTCCCGGAAAAAGGGAGTATAGTTTGATTCAAACCATTGAAAGCAAACACAACTCAAATTCT
>JBDTKY010000056.1:0-12183 GCA_039935055.1 Nitrosospira sp. | reverse complement strand
GCGCGGCGTCGCGGATGACCTGCTCGGGAGGAATGCCGTTTACGCTGAACGGATCTCCCAGCGTCAGCTTGTTCTGTGTCAGGGTACCGGTCTTGTCCGCGCACAACACGTCCACGCCCGCCAGTTCGGCTATTAATGCCCAACCCCTCGAAAAGGACAATTTACGTATACCAATTATGGTAAGTTATTGACTTTGAATTTATTATTGTCACTTCTTAAAATAAGAATTACGTTCTGTTTTGGTTGAGCCCAACCGTAAAGTTGGCATCGTAAGTAATTGAACTTAAAGACATCTGTATATTAACTCTTTCTTATTTTTACCTTTCCGAGGGGTTGGGCATTAATAGCCATCTTAGACTTCGCGCGGCATATTCAAGCGTGGCGCGGGAGCACTGGTAGCCTTAGCGGTGTCAATGTCGGGCACATCGGGCAGTGGATCGAAATAGCGGTACAACATGGGCACCACCACCTTCGTCATCACAGTTGCGGTAATCAGCCCACAGATCACTACAATGGCCAGCGGCTTCTGGACTTCGGAACCGAGACCGCTTGCGATCAGGAACGGTGCCAGACCCAGTATTGTAGCCAAGGCAGTTATCAGCACCGGTCGAAAACGTGCTTCACAACTGGTTCTTACAGCGTCGCGCACACTGAGCCCCTGCTCGCGTAATTCCTTGATGAAGGAAATCAGGACCACGCCGTTCAATATGGCTACGCCCCATACCGCGATGAAACCCACCGATGCAGGTACCGACAGATACTCGCCGGTAATAAATAGCCCGATAACGCCACCGACGGAAGCGAACGGCAAAGCCGTAAAGATGAGCGCGGCAAGCTTGACTGAACCAAACAGCATAAACAGCAGAAAGAAGATTACGGCGAACGTAATGGGCACGATCACCGAGAGCGTTGCCATGGCGCGCTCCATGTTCTCGAACTGCCCCCCCCAAACGAAATAGTAACCGGGAGGCAACTTGATTTCCTTCGCCGTGCGTTCCTGTAATTCGGCAACGAAACCGCCCAGGTCGCGCTCATGCACATTCACGCCAACTACCACGCGGCGTTTGGCATATTCACGCGAAATAATCGCCGGACCGTCGATGACCTTGATTTCGGCCACCGCGCTTAGGGGTACCAACACGCCACGCTCCATCAGGCCTTCGGGCCCCGCATTGCCCGGAGGGCGGAGCAGCAGATCACGAATGGATTCCACATCGTCGCGGAAACGTTCGGGAAAACGCAGGAGTAGCGTAAAGCGCCGCTCACCCTCAAAAACCTGCGTAACCGCCTTGCCGCCGATCGCCGTTGCGATCAGTTCATTCACGTCAGCAACATTAATTCCGTGACGGGCAATGGCACGGCGATCGATATCGATCGTCAATTCATGCTGACCCGATAGACGTTCGACGCGAAGATCACGCGCACCGCGCGTTGACTTGACGATCCGTGCTACCTGTTCGGATAATTTGCGCAATTCCTCCAGATCATCGCCGAAAATCTTGACTGCAACCTGCGACCGCACACCTGTCACCATCTCATCCACCCGCTGCGCTATCGGCTGTGATAATGCAACATTCACCCCAGGCAGCACCGTCAGCGCTTTGCGGATATCCTCCTCGATCTCTTCCTGGGTGCGGCCAGACCCCTCCAGGTCCAGCGACGCGATGGGATCTGATTCATTCTGGGAAGCCGGATCGGCGGGCGAGTCGCCCCGGCCGAGTTTGGATACTACCGATACCACCCCCGGCACCTTGGCAATCAGTTGTGTTGCCTCCATTTCCATTTTGATCGCTTCTTCAAGGGAAATAGAAGGGACCCGGATAATGACCGGGGTTACTGCGCCCTCCCGCATGATCGGAATAAAAGATTTACCAAGCAATGGGTACAAGCCGATTGCCAGTAAGAGAGAACCCACTGAGACAATCGCCGTGGCTTTCGGATGCGCGAGCGCCAGATAGAGAAGACGCAAATAAAGATTTTTGAGTAAAGCGACAATCTTGGTATCTTCCTCGCTTCCCCCCTGCAGGGCATAATCGCACAGCACCGGCGACAGCAGCACGGAAACGACCAGTGCCACCAGCAGCGCGATGGAGATAGTAACGGCAAGCGGGGCGAACATCTTGCCTTCCATCCCCTGCAAGGACATCAGCGGCAGGAACACGAGCACGATAATGATAATGCCGTAAATCACCGGCGCACCCACTTCGGCTGCGGCCTTGGCAATTATCTCGCTCTTCGGCTCGTTCCCATCGGAGTGGCTCAGCCGCAAAAAGATATTCTCCACCACCACCACGGTAGGGTCCACCATTAACCCAATGGCGATTGTCAGCCCGCCCAGCGACATCAGGTTGGCCGGAATGCCGAGGTAATTCATTATCATGAACGTGACCAGCGGCGTGATGACGAGTGTCGCACATACGACCAGGCTCACGCGCAGGTTGCCCAGCAAGATGACCATTACCAGGATGACGAAGACCATTGCTTCGATCAAAACGCGGTATACCGATTCCAGCGCGGCATCCACCATAACGGTCCGGTCATAAAACGGGACGATCTGAAGTCCGCCCGGCAACAGGCCGCGCTCATTGATCTCGGCAACTTTCGCCTTCACTCGTCCGACTATTTCTTTGGCATTGCCCCCACGCAGCATCATTACCATAGCCGTTACCGATTCGGTGTAGCCACCTTTTATACCAGCTCCCTGGCGTACTTCGGTGCCGAATCTTACTTCGGCCACATCACGCACGTATATGGGTATTCCGTCCAGTTCTTTGAGCACGATATTGCGGATATCATCCAGCGTTTCGATCAACCCGACACCGCGTATCAGGTATTGCTCAGAGTGCAGGGGGAGTATGTTACCGCTGGAATTGGCGTTGTTATTCGCGATGGCCCGATCTACAGCGGCCAATGTCAAGTTATAGTGTCGCAGCCGATTAGGATCGACCAGCACATGGTATTCCTTGACATGACCGCCTATGGTGTTGATTTCCGCTACCCCTTGGATCGAACGCAGCATCGGCCTGACTATCCAATCCTGGATCGTACGCCGCTCGGTCAGCTCGGCGACGGTGAGCGCGCGCTTGCCGTCGTCGGGATGGTCGAGGGTGTATTGATATACCTCCCCCAAACCGGTCGAGACCGGCCCAAGCACTGGGGTTATGTCCGGAATCAGTTGTGTTGAAACTTCGATGAGCCGTTCCATTACCAGCTGGCGCGCAAAGAAGACATCGGTCACATCAGTGAACACCAACGTGATAAGCGACAATCCGCTCTTGTTCATGGAGCGCATTTCCACCAGCCCGGGCAAGCCGGTCATTGCAATTTCCACCGGGACGGTGACTAGCCGCTCGATCTCCTCGGGACTGCGTCCGACCGCCACCGTCGCAACTTGCACCTGTATGTTGGTGACATCAGGGAAGGCATCGACCGAGAGATTTTTGGCAGCATAAATCCCGCCAGCACACAGAGCGAGCGAGACTACCACCACCACCAGACGCTGCCTGAGCATGAGGCGTATCATCGAGACTAACATTGGCTTAACCCAGTTAAAGCTTGCGTTTGTTGACGAGTGCGCAATATATGGGTCAAGACAGAATTTGCGTGCTCTTCGAGAAGCTCCTGATTCTTGCTGGTTTTACTAAATATAACGTTAATGTCAATCGGCATAATTTCGGCCAAGAAATATAAATGAAGAGCAATTAAGGAAGCAGCGGATTCGCCCGCTTCGAACGACAGTATTTTCTGTTTTCTTCCATTGCCAGAAGAGAATGGCCGTCATGAGGACTTCATCCCAACGTTTATCGCCCCTCCGCGCAACCGTTGGACGTTCTTAGCGACAAAAATAGTGTCTAGGAGGCATGGAATTTGGAAGATTTACGCTAGCAAAGCGTAGGGGCGTAAAGATGGAGTTCCAGACGACGAGATTCTCTGCGAAACAAAGCAAGGCGGCAAATTAAGAGCCTCTCGGCCCGTGCCAGATGTCTAAATATCCCACCACAAGTCTTTTTTATAATTATCGAAGTCAATTATTTGCGGCGGGATTAAGGTGAATCTGCTTTTGCTATCTAACTCATTTGAAGCTGTCACAATGAGATCATTTGCTGGGTTAATGAGATTTCGTTCTTTTCTGCGCCATAAGTATAACCCCGCGCTTTCCAATTTAGCCTTTGATTCATTGAACAGCTTCAGATTTCTGTGAATTCTGATTTTTGTCGGAATCACAACTAATAACAATATAAAAAAAAGGAATATCAAAATGATTTCAGAATTATCAGAATCGATCCAATCTGTTAATTTAGCTAGTGCAATCAAAACCGCCAATAAAATTAGTGGCATATACAGCATCCTCTTCCCACTTTTAATTCTTTTAACATCATTGAGAAGCAGGCTATCCAAGTACTTAATCCGGACAATTTCCTTATCAAGAAACTCTTTTGCGATAGTGTTTTCTTCGGTTGCAGATGTCATTTTAATAACCTGACTGGATAATAGCGCCTTTCCAAATCGCTAAAGCAATAATTAATATGCATAGGCAACAAATTTTAATGCAATAAGCGACGGTAGGGGATTATAGTGAGGCTTTTGTCATCAACGCTTCCGGATAGGTGGCGGGACGGGCCGACACGGCCTCCGGCCAGCACCACGCATTCATCACCGGCCCCAACGGCGTGGGTATGACTGACTTGGGTGAGCTGGATAAGCTGGGCGATAGCTGGTCTTATAGTATCAACGCTGCCGGGCAGGTGGTGGGGTATTTCGGCGGCCAGCCCCACGCATTCATCACCGGCCCCAACGGCGTAGGCATGACCGACCTCAATTCGCTGGTAATTGGATTGCCGTCCGGGGTGGTGCTATCGGAGGCGACCGCCATCAATAATATGGGCCGGGTGATCGCACTTCCTCTTGTTAATGTTGTTCCCGAACCGCAAACCTATGCCCTGATGCTGGCGGGATTGATTCTGACGGGCGTCATGGTGCGGCGAAAACAGAGAGGCTGATAAAGGGAAAAAGGCCGTCAACGTGTTTCCGGGCTGGCCTTGCTCAATATCGGAAAAGTCTGGAAGATACTCGTGTAGCCTGGACGACCAGCCAGTTCAGCGTTTCGCTTCGAGGAACGGTTCAGGGACTCAAACTTTTTTCGTTACGGGATCTGCCCATCGGTGAGAGCCAGCATTATCCCGTTAACGATACATTCACTGGAGCAAGCAACCTCCCCCATTTGCGCAACATGATTTGTATCTTATTGGTATACCCAAACGAAGCGCTGCCCTTGAGACAACTCCTCTGTGCCAAAAGGGTTCAATCTGTGATTTCAAGACACTCCCGCTCGATGGTCTAGACCCTAGATGATCTATGTTGAAAACAAGTTCAAGAAGTCCAGCGGTTACTTAACTTTTGAAGACACAGCCAAGGAATTGAAAACCCTGGCGCTCACGTCTTGCATATGTTTGCTCTTGTTCATACAGAGTTCAAGCGATATTGATATATATCAGTAGTGTCCGGTTAAATGAAGGATCGAATCGCTGAAAGCCATGATTGATGAGGTATTCCGAGCGATGAAGGGTGTCTCCGACTTGAACGACCAGTTGTTGATCTGGCAGTCTTCCGGTTTTTGCTCCGCCGGAGGCTTCGATGTATATCTGCAAAACGCTGTTCGCTCAAGTCATGGACTTTCTGCCCTGGAAGACCTTCCATCGCATTGTCGATCGCTGCGACGGCGACCGCTACGTGAAGTCGCCGACCTGCGCCGAACAATTCCGCCTGATGTTCTTCGCGCAACTGACCTACCGCGAGAGTCTGCGCGACATTGAGGTCTGCCTTTCCGCACAGTCGATTCGGCGTCAACTTTAACCATCTTGTAAACTACGGCTCCAGCCAAAAATTCCAGATTCTTAATTAGCGCCCACTCCACATATGCCGGGTGTTTTGCTGGCATGCATCAAACCGGTTGCTCATTTAGTTAAGGCATATTGACCGTTTAATGCCATAACCTATATCCGATTGCGGCAGTACATCGTTACCTGAGGTTGCCTGTCGAATTCCAGCTTCGTAGGTGGCGATAATAGATTATAGTTAAATTGTGTGAAGTGGCTGGACGCAACCTTTTTACCCATATCTATTTCAGTATTTATTGCTCTGTCGCCGACAGGAGACAGAGGGTATTCGTTTTCTTTCAGAGACTTGCTAATAATTCAGCAGCTATTTGTCAATGAATGGCGACACATTACCCTAAATCCATAAATTTATTCTCATCCATTCTATTGATTCTATGGAGTAATCTGATCTGGCATGACAAATGCTCTTCCTTAGCGAGTCGCATGGTTATGTATCGGATAAAGATGATTCTGCTTGCCTCAAGAAACTGCGCAACGTAACGCCATCCAGCAACCAAATTTCTCAACACGATTGCGACGGCAAACCAGCGAAGTTGAGTATGTCAAAAAGATGTGCGGCAAATGGGTCGCATAGCCATCAATAAATTAATCCAAGCGGGTAATAGCACGGCGGAGTACCGAGAGCAGGCTGCTGACCAGGTAGTCGTTTGCCTTTAGCGTGATTAAACAGGACGACTAGGTTTTTTTTAAGCGACTTGGCAGGGTATTCGAAAGAATTAATCAATACGCTGTAAACCAATTTCATGTGAGCCGCGTTAATCGCACTTCAATCCACTCCGCACGATCTTATTTATGCTGGCCTGTGTGAACACGAATACTGACTATGTCAATAAGAAAGACATCAAGTTTCTTGAGATCCGTCATCTGAATGGACCTAGCATCTGGACCTGGCGTCCGGTTCTTGAAGCAATCGTCGATATCGGAGATCTTGAAGATTTTCCATCCAATACCATTCCTGGTTTTTACGAGCGTCTGTCTTCCTGGCTTCCCACGCTGATCGAGCATCGCTGTAGTTATGAGGAGCGCGGTGGCTTCCTGCGCCGCCTTGAAGAAGGCACCTGGCCAGGCCATATTCTTGAGCATGTTACACTTGAACTGCAAAATCTGGCAGGTATGCCTGGAGGCTTTGGCAGAGCTCGTGAAACTTCGTCACGCGGCGTCTACAAGGTAATCGTCAGCGCATGGCATGAGGGTATTGCGCGCCATGCCTTACACGCAGCCCGTGAACTGGTACTCGCGGCAATGAGCCAGCAACCTGGCGACAAGCCCTACGATGTAGAGGGCACCATCGAGCGCTTGCGCGACATGGTGGATTCCCTGTGGCTAGGTCCGTCGACAGCATGTATTGTCGAGGCCGCCGCAAATCGTAATATTCCCGCCATCCGTCTTCTTAACAAAGGAAATCTTGTGCAACTCGGCTATGGTGTTCGCAGTCACCGTATCTGGACGGCGGAGACTGACCGAACCCCGGCGATTGCCGAAAGCATATCGCGTGACAAGGATCTAACCAAGATGCTGCTCGCATCTTGCGGAGTTCCCGTCCCGGAAGGCCGTATTGTCAATAGTGCTGAAGACTCCTGGAAGGCTGCTCAGGATATTGGTTTGCCGGTAGTCATCAAACCCTGCGACGGAAACCATGGGCGCGGCGTTTTTATTGAATTGACCAAGCGCGAAGAAGTTGAGTCAGCCTATCATGCGGCGCTGAACGAAGGCAATGGTGTATTGATTGAACGCTATGTCCCAGGCACCGAACACCGCCTGCTCATCGTTGGCGGCCGCCTCATTGCCGCCAATCGCGGTGATTCGGTATCGGTTACCGGCGACGGAAAATCAACTATTAGTGAACTAATCAGCCATCAGATTAATTCCGATCCCCGTCGCGGGATGACCGAAGACCATCCGCTTAATCTGATCAGCATAGATGGTGTAACAATAATGGAGGTCGTTCGCCAGGGTTTTACTGTTAACTCGATACCGCCAGCCGGGCACGAGGTTCTGATTCAGCGCAACGGCAACCACGCTTTTGATGTCACTGACGCAGTGCACCCAAGTATCGCTGCGGCTGCTTCTCTCGCTGCGCGCATTGTCGGATTGGATATTGCTGGTATTGATCTTGTAGTTAAGGATATTTCGTGCCCCCTTACCGAACAGGGCGGAGCCATTGTCGAAGTTAATGCGGGTCCGAGCCTGCTGATGCACATCAAACCCGCTGTTGGTACACCAAGGCCGGTTGGCGAGGCGATTGTTAACCACCTCTTTCCCAACCATGACGATGGCCGTATTCCAGTAGTGGGTATTACTGGAAGCTACGGTAAAACTACCGTGGCACATCTTGTCGCACAGCTACTCACTCTTTCCGGAAAGCACACTGGACTTGCCTGCAGCGACGGATTCTATCTCGACCGCAGGCAGGTTTATAAAGGTGATCATGCCAAATGGAAGTCGGCTAACCATATCCTAATAAATCGCTCGATTGAAGCTGCGGTTTTTGAGAATGGGGGTGACAGCATTCTTGGTGAAGGCCTGGCCTACGACTGGTGTCAGGTTGGCGTCATCACCAATGTCGAGTTAGATCGGCATTATGGCCGCTACGATATCGAAACCCCCAAACAGGTTTTTGATGTATTGCGTACTCAGGTGGACGTAGTACTGGCGACAGGCGCAGCGGTACTCAATGCAAGGGAGGCGATGCTCGTTGAGATAGCTGCGTTATGCAATGGTGAGGTCATTTACTTCAGTCTCGACCCCGAGCTGCCCGCCATCAACGAGCATCGTGCTCATGGTACGAAGGGCATAGGCTCCACGCGAGGGAAACGGGTCGTGATGGTTCGCGATGGAGAGATTCTGCTCGTCAATGGGGCTAACGAGTTGCCGTTGGTCAAGGTGGCCGATGTTTCGCTGAACAATGGTGGGAGCGCGATTCCAGAGGTCGAGAATATTTTGGCAGCGGTGGCTACTGCATGGGCGCTGGGTATCGAGCCTGCTCTCATACGCACCGGGATAGAAGCTTCACTGGCGCTTAAAGCGGAATCGGCCGGCCAGAGAAGTCAAGTCACCCATACTTCGGGATTAAACGAGAAATATCAGGAGAACTGTTAATGAAAGTATCACGTATCCGCGCATTACGCGGACCCAATTTATGGAGCCGCCGTACGGCCGTAGAGGCTATAATTTCTTGCAGTGAAGTCGAGAGTCTCATTGGCAAAGTCCCGGATTTCCTGAATTCGCTGGAGGAACGATTTCCGCAAATAGATCTGCTTCAACGTTCTCGCCATGGTGTCGTGACCATGGCGCATGTCCTCGAGCGCGCCACACTTGGCCTGCAATTACAGGCTGGTTGTCCGGTGACTTTCAGCAGGACCATGCAAACGCTGGAGGCCGGAACTTATCAGGTTATTGTAGAGTATAGCGAGGAAGCGGTAGGCAGGCTCGCAATGGAACTCTCGCAAACCTTATGCCATGCGGCACTCGAGAATATTTCCTTTGACCTGACCAATGCGGTGGGCCGCCTGCGGGAATTGAATGAAGAAATACGTCTCGGGCCGAGCACGAGTGCGATTGTTCGTGCCGCTGTTGCGCGCGGTATCCCTTTCCGCCGCCTGACGGATGGCAGCATGGTGCAATTTGGCTGGGGAAGCCGCCAGCGGCGTATTCAAGCCGCCGAGACCGATCTGACCGGTGTTGTCGCTGAATCCATTGCGCAGGATAAGGAACTAACGAGGATGCTGCTGAGCGCGGCCGGTATCCCTGTCCCATCAGGACGAGCGGTAGCGGATGCCGAAGATGCATGTGCCGCCGCATGTGAAATCGGCGGTCCGGTCGTGGTCAAGCCGCAGGACGGCAACCAGGGAAAAGGAGTAACCGTGAATCTTGCAAGTCGCGAACAGGTGGAAGCAGCTTATGCGATAGCGGCTGAAATCAACGGCGAAGTCGTGGTTGAGCGCTACATTCCGGGCAAGGACTACCGCATGCTCGTGATCGGCAATAAGCTGGTCGCCGCTGCGCGACGCGATCCGCCCCAGGTTATTGGAGACGGCTTGTACAGCGTCGGCCAACTGGTAGATCAGGTCAATAGCGATCCACGACGTGGTGAGGGCCATGCCAACTCGCTGACAAAAATCCATTTCGACGAAATTGCCCTTGCCCATCTGGCAACTCAAGATCTAACGGCAGAATCCATACCCACCAAAGGTACTCGTATTTTCCTGCGCAATAACGCCAATCTTTCCACTGGAGGCACAGCTACCGATGTTACCGATGACGTTCATTCCGAGATTGCAGCGTGCGTAGAAGCCGCTGCACAAATGATAGGGCTGGATATCTGTGGTGTCGATGTTGTTTGCAATAGTCTATTGAATCCGCTCGAAGAACAGGGCGGTGTTGTCGAGATCAACGCTGCCCCAGGCCTTCGCATGCATTTGCAGCCCTCGTTCGGCAAAGGACGCGCGGTAGGAGAGGCGATCATCGCCAATATGTTTAAGGATGGCGATGACGCGCGCATTCCGGTTGTCGCGGTGTCAGGTACCAACGGCAAAACAACCAGCGTTCGTCTGATCGCCAGTATCCTCGATTGCCAGGGGCTGCGTGTCGGTATGACCAGCACCGATGGCGTTTATATTGACGGCCAGCGCATTGATACGGGTGATTGCAGTGGCCCAAAGAGTGCCAAAAAAGTTCTTCTCCACCCTGATGTCGACGCTGCGGTATTCGAGACCGCGCGCGGCGGCTTATTGCGCGAGGGACTGGGCTTCGATCATTGCCATGTGGCGGTGGTGACTAACATTGGCGTGGGCGATCACCTTGGTCTCTCGTATATTAATACGGTGGAGGATTTGACCGCTGTTAAAAGAGTCATCGTGCAAAACGTTACACCGGGTACTGGCGTCGCCGTACTCAATGCGGCCGATCCACTGGTGGCTGGCATGGCCGCCCACTGTCCCGGTTCAGTCACTTTTTTCTCCCGCGATCCTGAAAATCCGATAATTGCCAAACACCGGGCACAACGCAAGCGCGTTGTCTACCTCGAAGGCGGTTCGATTGTCGCTTCGGAGGCGGGTATCGAACACCGGATACCGCTGGCGGGAATCCCTATCACGCAAAATGGCACTATCGCATTCCAGATCGAAAACGCGATGGCTGCCACCGGAGCGGGTTGGGCGCTGGGCCTCGATTGGGAGATCATCCTCGCCGGTCTGGCCAGTTTTGTCAATGACACGCAAACTGCACCGGGCCGTTTCAATCTCTTCAGTCACCGTGGGGCTACCCTTATTGCCGACTACGGCCATAATGCCGATGCAATCAGAGCACTCGTGCATGCGATCGATAGCATGCCAGCCAAGCGCCGCTCGGTCGTCATCAGCGGAGCGGGTGACCGCCGCGACGAAGACATTCGTCAGCAAACCGAGATTCTCGGCGACGCTTTCGACGAAGTAGTGCTTTATCAGGACCAATGCCAGCGGGGTCGTGCCGATGGCGAGGTGCTTGGTCTGTTGCGGCAAGGTCTGGAAAATGCGAAGCGTACCCGTGACGTCAAGGAAATACGCGGCGAGTTTGTCGCCATCGATGCCGCTTTCGCCAGCCTGAAAGCTGGCGAGCTATGCCTTATCCTCATCGATCAGGTGGAAGCCGCGCTTGGCTACATTAGAGAGCGGGTGATCGCGGGATGATATATTAACGTCTCAACGCCCCGTTCCAAGCCATTTTTGGGGAATGGGACTTTCCATGCGTTAGGCGGTGAGTGCTATTCAGTAGCAAGAGCGGAAGGTGCGCTCATCACTGTGCGCGGACGAGTGGCGCTTTTGCGAAGCGTTTACGCCATACTTGGATCTATCATGATTCCAATCACGCTGCTATCAGCAACCGCGGCTTGTTACGCCATATATCGAACGATGAGATTTGACCCCGGTCCGCGCCGGCATCAATTCGCAACTATACTTATCACTGCATCCCAGGTAGCTACGCTATTGTGGGCTTGTATCCAGATCTTGGTAATTTGCGCCTACTGGTTAAAAATACTTTCTTATTCCGGTAATTGCGGAATACCTTTGATTGCAATTTGACAGAATTAATCTAAACTGAAATCGGCCAAAAGGTTGATGAGTTCAATCTGCTCAGCACCGTGTTCAGTGGCGCGTGTTTGTTGCTAACCAAAAAGGAGAAGAATCATGGCAGGAGATAGCATTTATCGCATAACAGAGATAGTCGGAACCAGCAAGATATCCTGGGAGGATGCAGCCAAGAATGCTGTCAAGACTGCGGCGAAGACCTTGAGGGATTTGAGAATTGC
>JBDTKY010000055.1:0-4546 GCA_039935055.1 Nitrosospira sp. | reverse complement strand
CAGCCCATCGCGCGCAGCGCCACGTGGCAGACTCGATCACGACACTACGCCTGCGCTTAAGCGTCGCACTCGCAAGAAGCCTGGGCCATTGCCCTCACTGCAACTGGATCGGCGAGAGGCTTAATTTATGACACGGTAAGACTAGCAGCCTGTCGGACTTGAAGCCCGCATAAAATAGTATAATGCACGTTAAATCATAATATTAATACGACATTGCCATGAGCCACTTCAGAGCGATCAAACGCGACATGAACTACCTGCGGTTTGCATGCTCTCCTCTTTCATTTAGCTCACGGAATCTCGCCCGCATAGAGACATTGCACGATTGTCGGGGTGATCAGATTGCCTTGGGAGACTACGCTTCCTCCGCTGGTCATGCTTATGCTGTCTCCACTCCCGCCATTTACAGTAATGCCCTTCTGGGTATTTGCCTCACAGACGGAAAAGAAAACCTCACCGTAGTCAGAGATAGCGCTTTGACTGCCACCGACTGTAGGTGCTTCCACAATCCATTCCGCACTATTACCCCCTAACTTCGTACCTGTGGGAGCGCTGAAGCTGAAAGAGGTGGATGCCCCGCTTGTGCGATTACTGAAGAAGACTGTAGCCGTTGTAGATCCGGCGCCACCCGGAGATGTACTACAAATAAGCATAGTAACCATGTCGCCCACGCTAATGGGAAGGTTGGTGATCTGCACCTCACTGTTCGGAAACCATTCCCACCAGGGATAGATGTTTCGGGAGATAGCGGATCCGCTTTGATAAACCTCACATTCAACCCCTGCTTGGCAGACATCTGGCGAACCGTCTCCGTCAATACCGATCCAACTTGATGAGTAGTACCACTTCCCCTGCGTAGGTGCACTGACGTTAGGCACTACCCAGTCACCTTCGACCCAGGTAAAGGAGTCTCCTGCAGGTGCGAAGACTACGCCACCAGACCAGTTAGTGGATGTTTCGCTGCCCGCAGTGCGCGGACTCCGAGGTCCATGAAACTTTTCTTCGTTCACCTGGAAGGTTGGTGCTATGAAATGACCTTTATCTTTTAGCAGACCGAATACGCGCTGGTATCGAGCAAGTTGATGTGGATCGGTCGGACGCAGTGGAAAGCCGAACTTCTGCAAGTCTTCAGGACTCGCGGTAAACGGATCGAAGCCATGAGGTGGCGACTTCGAGATAATAATCTTCATGCCGTTTTTAAGTGTGGTGATGTGATTCATGTGAAGGCTCCTTTGTGCTGTGGTGGTTAACCGGCTAGCAATTACCGCCGAGTCCACCCAAATAAATGGTGTAGTTGACGAAGAGCTACAACTCAAATCCCCAGGGCATCAACCAGTTTCATCCCATTGGGCGACCCCCATCCCGTACAGGCATCCCAGCCGGATCTGGCCGAATAGGCGCCATTGGAACCCGAAGTGATATCCTGAAAAGAACCCGTACCGACGATGGAACCATAGAGCAACGGGTTAATAAATCCTGCGGGATGACCCAGCATCTGGTTCAGCAGCGCGATCAGACCGGCCCACAGAGGTGCTACCGCACTGGTTCCCCCGATCACTAGGTCTTGTCCATCAACGCGTACCTGATATCCCGTGGCAGGATCTGCATCACCCGCAACGTCAGGAACACCCCGGCCTACGTTGCCGCCCGGGTTCGCCGATGGGGGAACGCCCGTCTTGCTCTGGTAAGCCGGAATACCAAAGAAATCGCTTACACCGCCGCCCGTAGCACTATCGACCGATTCGTTCCAGACAACTTCGCTTGAGATCGTATTCCCGGAGGCGATTAGTTTAGTGCCGCCGCACCCAAGAACAAAAGGACTGGAGGCCGGAAAGTCTACATGCGCTTTCCCGTCTTTCTCACCGTCGCCGGAACCCTGGTCCCCTGCCGCGCAGCACACCGTCACTCCCAAGGCCGCCGCCGTCTGAAAAGCCTCATCGAACGATGTCATTGCTTGCCCTGTCCAGTTACTCTCGGAGGAGCCCCAGCTAATAGAGATCACGGAAGGCTTGTTAATCGTGTCGTGGATCGCCATGGTAATAGCGTCCAGGAACCCCTTGTCGGTATTGGGGGCGAAGTAGACGGCAATGTGTGCCTTCGGAGCAATGGCTGCCGCAACTTCAATATCAAGCATCACTTCGCCATCGGCACTGTCGGGTGTGGAAGGCTGGTTCTTTCCACCATCGACCCGAACGATCGTAACCTTTGGCGCGGCGAGCCCCAATTTATTGAAGTACGTTTTAATGTCGGCGGGGCGGGCGCCTCCACCCAGTTCGATGATGGCAATACACTGGCCAGAGCCATCCAGGCCAGCCGGAAAATTGTAGAGTTTCGCCAGATCGGGCGGCGTGAACGATCCATCATCCACGGCGTGAGATTGGATGCTCTTTGCAGGAGAAATCTTGCGCCGCTGAAAATGAGGTTGTGCGGCAGGGCGGTCATCGATCCCAAAAACACCCTCGACAATGGAGGCCAGTTCTGCCGGTATCGTCAGCGCACCGCTCCGGCCCCGATAGGTCCCATCGTCGTGTTCGTACTGCTCGATGGTTGTGCCGAAAGCCTGAGCAAAGTTGGCGGCGGTACCCGAAAGAAAAACACTGCGTCGCGCCGCATTGCTCTCAACGACGACCAAGCCATGAGCTTTGGCGAAGGCTTCGACTTTCGCGAGATCAGCCGGATCTGCGCCATGGTTGGCAGCATAATCCTCGCGCTTCAAATAGCTGCGCTTTGCGGGAGCCTGATCCGCGAAAAAACCGCTTGCCGGCATGTTCTTGAGGGGGGTTCGACGCCTTACCCTCACAGTCACTTCAAACCGCTCATCATCTGGAACTGCACCGACCGCATGTCCTCCCTCAAGAGGAGCTGCGCGGTCACTGCGGGGAATTGTTGTACGATCCGGTATTTTTGCCATGATTGGAATCCTCTAAAGTGATGTTTAATAGTCTTACTGAATGATGCCTAAGTTAGGTATAGACCATCACTCAGAAATGTCAATCTAGGGAAGCCCTGAAGGAGAGCGGAACAAACCGGGGGCTGGGAAGCCTTTACGCTGCCGTTTTTAACTTTGATTGCTCTTCCGCTTTCATTCCTGTAAACCATCGTTCAAAAGTTTTCCACAGATCGCCGTTCAGAACCTGTACGCGGGTTTGCAGTAGTAGGTGCGCGCCGCACTGCGTCCCGCGCATCCGCCGTTTCTTCACGAAGCGTTTGCTGCCCACGTAGTTCACAGTCGATTCGACGAATGCTGTGGAAATCGTCTCGTCGTGTCGGTAGCGGTCCCCGTAGTTCGAGATGAATGCCTGGTCAGCCTCGATATAGCCGCGGAACTCCTGCACCGCCTTCTGTAATTTCGTCTTGTTCGCCGGATTCTTTTCCACCATTTCCAGGTCGTCGTCGACATCATCGATTCGTTGCACTGCATGGATGACATTGCCGTGCCATAAATTCCATTTGACGCTTTCCAGGTGTTTCTCCAGATCGGCCAGGGGGGGCTGCCGCTTCCGGTTGTTCATCGCCGGTTCTCAGTTCCACCACCATCCCTTTGACCAGTTGCCCCATCACAGTCAGTCGCATGGTAATGTGAAACCAATCGAGCAGATGTTCGGATTCCGGACTGAGATACATTTGCAGATCCCGGACGGTATCGCCCCCATCGGACATAAACACGACTTGCTGATGTATTTGCGGGCGCTGCGATTTCAGGACTTCAAACAGGCGTCGCTTTGGTTTCTTATCGTACTTGTTGACGAAGGCGAAAACCTTGGCGCTGACTTCGGTCTGCACGCTTTTGCCGGCAATGACTTCGAACCAGCCTTCGGTTCTGGATTTCTGATCCGGCGCGTGGACATAACCGCCGTCCAGACCGGCCATCAAGTGTGGCCTCGGCGGCGGCTGTTTCGCCCAATCGTTGGGATAACCTTCAATGAATTGGAGCCGCTCTTCACCTAATCCGCTCTCGATCCGTTCAGCGACACGATGAAGTTGCCGCCGCACCGGCGTGGGATTGATTTAGTCAGCGATGGATAATATTTCCGTCAGCAGATCGACGCTTAACCCATAGGACATCAGCGAGGCAAACTTGGTCTCCACATACGAGAGCTCGGGCGCAGTATGCGTGCTCAACAGTTCCGCTAGCGGGCTCGAACTACGCCGGCCGATGTGCTCGCAGGGTAGGCGTAGAGTCGTGGACTGGTGAGTTTCCACTTGCCGAACAGGGTACGGCAGACGATTTGATGTTGTCCCTTCCGGATTCGGCGGCGGCCACAGTGTTCGCAGGTCGCAAATTGAGCGAGGTATTTCTCGATTTGTGCGGTGACGACGGTTTGCTGCACGCCATGTAGCAGCGACTTGGCCTCCGCTAGCTACGCCACCTCTTCCATCATTTCCTCAAGATGCTGGTAACTTAAAGGATATGCTGCGTCAGTAGTGTCCGGTTTATATAAAGTGGAAATGCTGCCAAGCCAATAACCACGTGTATTTTGAGAGATTCATGGGTGTCCACGATTTGAATTCTGGATGGAACATTTGCGATGCTTTCGGGTTTAAA
>JBDTKY010000054.1:0-10827 GCA_039935055.1 Nitrosospira sp. | reverse complement strand
GTACTTCCCGATAGCAGGGAATTCAAAGTATCGTTGAGACGATGCCCTTTCAAGCTAGCCGGTTCGGATTGCGCCGGAACATAGACGCGGCCATGACCTCCCGGTTGTGGCTGCATTAAAGTGGACCCGTCAGTCAAGACAATATTAAGCGGAGTTTAAGAGGGTAGCCGGTCACATGCAGCGGAACGGCGCTGCCCCGGTTTTATTTCTGTTTCTAAGCGGGATTTCTTTCGCTCGCTGAATTTATCTACAATCTTTGCTCCACCGCCGCTCGCTGTCCGGTAGACCTCGTCCGGTGTATTGTAGTCCAGCGATTGGTGTGTTCTTTCTGTGTTGTAAAACACAAAGTATTCCGTCAGTCCCAGCAGCAATTCAGGCACGGTGGCGTACCCTCTCAAATACACGTCTTCATGTTTGACGCTGCGCCAGAGCCGTTCCACAAAGATGTTGTCCAATGCCCGCCCGCGCCCGTCCATGCTGATGGCGATACCGTGCGTCTTGAGCACGCTGGTGAAGGCCTCGGAGGTGAACTGGCAGCCCTGATCGGTGTTGAATATTTCAGGCGCGCCGTAAGTTTGCAACGCCTGTTCCAGGCAGTCCACGCAAAACCCGCTATCCAGTGTGTTCGATAACCGCCATGCCAGCACTTTGCGCGCGTACCAGTCGATCACGGCCACCAGAATTGGCAAGATCAGAGACTACCGGACGTTCCTGACTGTGAGAATCGGTTTTTTAATGGGTGCCATTTATGCGCTCCGAAATATGGCGATGACATCGAATCAGATAGCTGGCATTGTGCAAACCACTAGGCGCCGCTGCTATCATGATGCTCACTGCTCACCCATTTCTGTACCACCAGGCTGCCCACCATATCCCCCTCGACATTAACCGCCGTGCGGAATGCATCCAGCAGACGATCGATGGGCAGCAGAATGGCAATGGCCTCGGCAGGCAGACCCACCGACTGTAATACCATCACCATGGTCACCATACCTGCGCTGGGGATGCCTGGCGCCCCCATTGCGCCGATCATGGCGATAAAAAACACAATCATCTGCTGCATGAGATCAAGTTCGATACCTGCCAGATTGGCAACAAACAAAGCAGCGGCCGCCTCATATAAGGCGGTGCCATCCATGTTGAGGGTGGCGCCCAATGGTATGACAAAGCCGGCAATATCGCGCTTGACATGCAAATGTTGTTCCACGCAGCGCAATGTAACTGGCAAAGTCGCGGAACTGGAACTGGTGGCAAAAGCCGTCACCAGCGCTTCGCGTGCACCGCGCCAGAATCTGAGCGGCGTCATGCCCGTGACCAGATAAAGAATCAGCGGGAGTACTACCATGCCGTGCAGCAGCATGGTACCCACCACCACCACGATAAACTTTATCAGGGTGGCAAGGAGGACCATATCCTGGGTGGCGACCAGTTGCAGCAGGAGGGCCATGATGCCGAGTGGTGCCAGTCGCATGATCCAGCCCACTAACATCAGCACAAGCTCCAGCAACTCCCGCAACAAAACAATGATGTTGGCGTAACGCTCGCCACCCACCACCAAGGCAATCCCCAGCAACAGTGCGAATACAACTACCGCTAGAACGTCACCTTGAGCCAAAGCCCTTATGGGATTCTGGAACAGGGAGTGCAGAAACTGAGCAAAAAATTCCGGCAGGGGCATCTGTCTGGCTTTAAAACCCTGCATTGCATCCTGAAACATCGCAAGCTGAAGCCCCTCGCCTGGCCGAAAAAGGTTAGCGGCAGTCAGTCCCAGCATAACTGCCACTGCCATCGAAAATATAAAAAACCCCAGTGTTGCCTTCCACACACTATGCATCTGCCGGTGAGCACGCAGGTTGGCAACCCCAACTGCGATGGAAGTAAACACCAATGGAATCAGCACCATTTTCAACAAGTCGATGAACAACGTGCCAATCAGCCCGGCAACATACAGCCCGTTTTGCGCCACTACTGATTCTTGTCCAAGTTCGGAGAAACCCAGCCCCAACAGGATACCAGCCAGCACACCGAACAGAATTTGCGCATTAAGCGATATTTTTTTCACCAGCAGGCTCTATTTATGGAATCTGATTTCGAAGGGGATATTTGAAAAAATCCACACCTGCAATAATTTTTAAAACAACCGGATAAACGGACACTGATATGAAATTCTCACAGGCACTTATAACCGTTATACCTTTCGTGAGCAACGATGTCAGATTTTCGATCAAAAGAAATTGGCTGGAATCAGCTTGAAGTTAGGAAATCTCTGAATCTCTGGAGCGCGCTGGCAAAATCGGATAATCATAAGGCGCACGACCCAGTAGCGCTTAGTCTACGATGCCAGGGGGTGCAATGCAGAGCGCGCCGGATTTTACTGCACCCTACTACAACTCTTATGTGACGGCACTTTGGAGAGCGATCTTCTGCGAAAGACGATGCTGCTCCCTTTGCTTCCCGGCATGCGGCATTCGCATACCTGCGGAAATTACCGCATGATATCCTCGGCAGTTATAATCTACTATTATGATTGCTGGACTCTCCTTCTCACTTGTTGCCGTGCCATTAATGGCGTTTACAGTAACGTTCACCTTGATTTGGTGGTTGATCAAGGGCAATGTTCTCAAGGTACTGGATCATCCTAATCCCCGCTCGCTACATACTATATCTGTTCCACGCACCGGAGGGCTTGGCATGGTATTGGGTGTACTAATGTCGTGGGTATTTCTTTCTGCCACACTGCCATTCACACTGCCATTTTCCGTGTCGTTTGGCTTTGCTCTACTGGCGTTGATATCTTTCGCCGACGATATTTTTGGTCTACCTGTTTTGGGACGACTGCTGATGCATGGCGTGGTTGCTGTCTGGTTCTCGGTAGCGCTTCTACTCGAGTCACACGGGTGGATGAGCGTAACCATAACCACTATTGCAACCATCTGGATGATCAATCTTTATAATTTCATGGACGGCTCGGATGGGTTGGCCGGGGGGATGACGCTAATTGGCTTCAGCTGCTACGGCTTGACCGCATGGCTAGCCGGGAACGAATCATTTGCCATGATAAATTTCTGTGTCGCTGCTGCTGCCGCGGCTTTTTTATTATTCAATTTTCATCCTGCACGGATCTTCATGGGCGATGCGGGCGCGATTCCGCTAGGGTTTCTGGCTGCGGCGCTGGGTGTAACAGGCTGGATCAACGGCTTATGGCCACTTTGGTTACCGGTACTGGTATTTTCGCCATTTATTGCCGATGCTTCTGTTACGCTCGCAAAACGTGCTCTGCACGGAAAAAAAATCTGGCAGGCGCATCGCGAGCATTATTACCAACGAGTCGTGCAAAGCGGTTTCGGTCATCGCAATACTGCACTGCTAGGTTATATCCTGATGTCCGCCGCGGGAACCAGTGCAGTGTGGGCAATGCGCCAGGATGCTGCTGTTCAGCTTGAAGTCGGCGCGGCATGGGGAGTATTTTATTTGATTATAATACTTGTATCTGAGTGGCGACTGGAGCGCCGGTCTGGCGACTGATGGGATGCACTTACCGAAACCCCACATACGCAGTGTAATCGCTTTCGTTCATGACATCGCCGCGGCCATTGCGGCCTGGACGCTTGCCTATTTGTTCCGTTTCAATTTCGAAATACCCTCTCTGTACCTGGCATCATTAAAAGAAATTCTGCCATGGGTGATCTCGATTCACGCGGCAATATTTCTGTGGTTCGGCCTATATCGCGGGCTCTGGCACTATGCAAGCTTGCCCGATTTGCGACGTATTCTGCTTGCCGTGTTGACATCGGCGGCAGCGATGCCGCTGGTATTATTCATGTTGCAAATACTGACCGGCACACCACGTACAGTGCTTCTGCTGGCTCCCATTCTGCTTCTGTTCATCATGGGGGGCAGCCGCCTCGCATACCGTTTATGGAAGGAGCATCTGCTTTATGGGGCAAAAAGGATGGAGGGTAATCTCGTTCTGGTATTGGGCGCAGGTGATGCTGCAATCGGTCTGGTGAAAGAGCTTGCTCGTAGCGTTCAATGGCGGGTAGTGGGGTTGCTGGATGATGATCCTGCAAAACTTGGCTTGACGCTGCATGGTTTCAAGGTGCTGGGTCGAATCAATGAGCTAGCTGTCATAGCAAAGAAGATGGGGGTCGCTCATGCCATCATTGCGATGACGCTCACCATTCCTGATCGGCGGCGCATCTACCGCTCTCATCTCGACCGGCGTCATCCCGATCGCCACCACCGCGACCGCCGCCGTGCGCTGGAGATGTGTTCAGCCGCTGGGGTAAAAGCGTTGATAGCGCCTTCTTATGACGACTTGATCAGCGGAAAAATTACCGTGTCGCAAATCCGCACTGTCGAACTGGACGACTTGCTGGGACGAGATCCGGTGGTACTTGATAATGCGGGTTTGCATGGCTTGTTGGCCGGAAAAACTGTGCTGGTCACGGGAGCAGGCGGCTCAATCGGCTCTGAATTATGCCGGCAGATTGCCAAATTTAAACCAGGCCGCCTGGTTCTATTCGAGCTGAATGAATTCGCGCTTTACAACATGGAACAGGAACTCAGAAGTAATTTCCCCGAAATGATGATGGCATTCATAATAGGCGATGTCAAAGACCAAGCCAGGCTGGCTCAAATATTTTCGCAATTTCGGGTAGCTGTCGTTTTTCATGCAGCGGCTTACAAGCATGTTCCGCTGATGGAGCAGGAGAATGCCTGGCAAGCCGTATTGAACAATGTTCTCGGAACTTACGCCCTGGCACAGACCGCGATCAAGTATGGAGCAGAAAAATTCGTTCTGATTTCGACCGATAAGGCGGTCAACCCTACCAATGTCATGGGTGCCAGTAAGCGGCTTGCGGAAATGGTATGCCAGGCGTTGCATCAAACTGTTCCTCTTCCCGAAAAAAATGTTGCGGGTGATAAAGTGCAACAGACATATTTTGTCATAGTGCGTTTCGGCAACGTGCTGGGTAGCGCAGGTAGCGTAATCCCGAAGTTCCGCGAACAGATTGCAAAAGGGGGTCCGATCACCGTTACCCATTCCGAGATTACGCGCTATTTCATGTCTATACCTGAAGCTGCGCAACTGGTTCTGCAAGCCGGATTGATGGGAGGAAAAGAGGGTAGTGGAGAAATTCTTGTATTGGATATGGGCGAGCCGGTTAAAATCGCCGACCTTGCAAAAGATCTGATCCGTTTGTCCGGCCTGAGTGAGGAAGATATCAGGATTGTTTACAATGGGTTACGTCCAGGAGAAAAACTCCACGAAGAATTATTGGCGGACGAAGAGAACACTTTACCTACTCCTCATTCCAAATTACGCATAGCCCAGGCCCGTCAGGTAGACAAACAATGGCTGGCGCAACTAGTGGCATGGCTAAACGAGCATCCGGTATTAAGCGATGAGGACGTCAAGCGGGAACTGACAAAATGGGTACCGGAATACTCACGCAAAGAATCGAGTTACTCTGAGGAACAACTTGGTGAGTCTCTCGAACAAGTTCCCGGACGAGACACGACAGGAGAATTATTCGGAGTGCGCTAATTTCCTATATTTCTTAGCCTTGTCTCACTCGCAAGCATGGACAAGCCTGGTATATGCGCCGCCTTTTTCAAGCAGTTCCCGATGGGTGCCTATTTCAGTGATGCGGCCCTTTTGCAGTACAACGACCCGGCCGGATTTTTCCATAGTGGATAAACGGTGCGCGATAACGAGCGTGGTACGCCCTTGCATCACAGCATCCAACGCTGCCTCCACATGATGCGCGGATTCGAAATCCGGCATCTCAAGCGTCTCGTCCAGAACCAGAACAGGCGAATTTTTCAGTAACGCTCGAGCAATGGCAATGCGAAACCGCTGCCCACTGGACAATCTGACGCCCTGCTCTCCTACCAAAGTTTGCAGTCCCTGTGGCATTCTCCGGATGAATTCCATTGCATGAGCGGCTTGTGCCGCCGCGATGATCCTCCCTTCTGTCGAGCGGCCCATAGCACCATAAGCGATATTGGCTGCAATGGTGTCATTAAATAGCGTCACCCCCTGAGACACCATCATGATATTGGCGCGAAGGCTCGTTAACGTGAGGCTTGCCAGATCATGACCATCAAGCAGAACTCTCCCCTCTGTGGGATGAAAGAAGCGCGGCACCAGATCCGCCAAAGTGGCCTTACCACATGCGGAAAAACCCACCAGTGCCACGATCTCGCCGGGTTGTATGGTCAGCCTGATATCCTTCAGCGAGGAGCCTGCATTAGGGCTCGCTTCGGTGCCAGAGTCAGGGCTTGACTGGCTTGATTGAGGACTGTGGCAGAAACTGACTCGCTCAAATCTCAACTCCCCCTGCGCACGCTCTATGGCACTCGTTCCTGTATCTGTTTCGATTTCCTCATCCAGGAACGAAAATATGCTTCCCGCAGCGGCCAACCCAGGTTTCAGCTGCGCGTCTATACCGGCAACGCGCTTTAACGGCGCGCCCAGCATTAGTATGGTCAGCATGAGGGAAACGAAACTGCCTACCGTAATCTCGTCCGACGAAACTTGCTGCGTAGCAAAATATAATGTGATCGCCAGCGTAGCGGCGGCGATCATTTGCACCAACGGAATGGTGAAAGCCCCAATCGCGACCTGCCTCATTGCAAAGCTGTGGATTCTGCTCACTTGCTCTCCCATACGCAGGTTTTCGTAATGCTCGCCGCCATAAAGCTTCACCACTTTATGGTTTTCAATGGATTCTTTTAATACCAGAGTGATGTTATCCACTGTTTGCCGTGCTTCCCGTCCCATTCTCTGTAACCGCTCATTGACCGATCGCATAATCAGCATGATCACCGATGTCACCAATAAAGCCAGAACTGAAAGCTTCCAGTTGAGATAAAACATCCATCCCAGTAGTCCCATAACAGTAAGCGTGTCTTTTACCATTACGGTTACTACGCCAGTGAAAGCATGAGCGAGCTGATCGATGTCGGATCTGAATTTGGAAATGAGGCTGCCACTGGGCTGGTCGGCATAATAGCGGGCAGGGAGTACCAATAACTTGTCGAACATTTCCACCCGCAAATCCACCACCAGTTTGCTGCCTACCCAGCTGATCGCGTAAGTGCTGATATACCCTGCCGCGCCTCGTACGATAAACAACACAATAATCCCCAACAAAACCAGTTGCATCACTTCCATGTCTTTGTTGATAAAAGCGCCGTCTACCATCCACTCCATCAATGCGGCTAGCATCGGCGCGGTTGCCGCCATCACCATCATGCCTGTCAGTGCAAATACCAGCGCCTCCCAATAGGGCGCGATATACCTCATCAGGCGCTGATTTAGCTGACGGCTGTTCATGGTTAACGTATTTTGCGTGAGTGAAGAAGGAAACGTCGGAAACCAGTGGACTGTAGCAGCGTGAGCGCCGCTAGGCAATGCGCGGGTGTAGTGTAACGACACAATTATATTGGGTGAAGTTATTCGTCGCTGTTAGCAATTGTTTGCTGTTGCCCACTGGTAGAATTAAGGCCGGGAACCTTCTGAATAAATCCGCCCGGACGAGGGTCGCAGACGAAATTGATGGTTATTCAGAGGTTGCCATGCGCATCACCGGAGATCCTATGCGTGTTACAACAGTAAAATGATCAGAATGTATGAGAGATACTTGCCCAGACCGTCCGGGGAATTCCATTAAATCCCACCGCCGGCTGATATTTCTTATCAAGAAGATTATCAATCTGGACTCGCAAAGTAGTGCCTTGCCGGATCTTGTATGATGCGCTAAAGCCCACAATGACCATCGCGGGCAGCTTTTGGGTATTCTGACCGTCGTCAAATCGCTCCCCTTCACCCCGCGCTATTCCCTCTGCTGAAAAGTTTCCCGCGGCGTATCTCAGGACCACCGTGCCAAATATTCTGGATCTGCGGGGCAGGATGGTATTGAGCTGCTGGTTACGCGGATCCTGAATAGTCAGATTGGCTCGCGTAGACCATCCTTTGCCTATCGGCTGGATCCCCGTCAATTCAAACCCATCGATTCGAGCCCGGGAAATGTTCTCCACCTGGGAAAACAGGCTATTAATGACGATAGCATCACTGATGGTATTGATGAAGTACCCCAAGCGATAGCTTGCGTTATCCGCACCATCATACGATATAAATGCTTCATGCATGCGGCCGTGCTCGGGCTTAAGGTTCGCATTGCCCGCGGATCCAAAATTGGAAGGAAAATAGAGATCATTGAAAGTCGGCGCCTTGAATGATAACGAAGTCAGCGCTCCTACCCGCCAGGATTCGCCCAGCTTGCGCGCCAGAGAGAGGGAATAGGTGTTAAACCCGCCGAACTGGCTGTTCTCGTCATGACGAAACATTCCCTCCACCACATGCCGTTCGGAACTCAGTTGTGTTCCGATAAACCCCGCAACGTTAGTTCTGCTTGTCCTGGTAAACGCTGTCGTACTGTTAATCCCCTGGATTTCATGATCCATCCCAGCAAAAATACGTCCAATGGTTAGTTTCCTCTCCAGTTGCAGCGAACCTTGCAGAGAACGGCTGTTGAATATCGCCGGAAAGGCCCCTCGTACATTGGATCGATCAAGTGAGGCCCCGTATGTCCCCATTATGCTGAAGTTATAAGGAAGCGAATAAATTCCCCTGAGATTTGCCATGGAGATCGACTGCAGATTCACATCGTTGGTGGTCGACGAAGCGTTGAATGGCGCCCTGAGTTCGGAGCCTAAAGCGGTCGCCTCCACTTGGAAATCCGGTGTTATCCATCCTCCCGCCTTGACTACGATTCCTAAACGGCTTCTGGGATCTCTATCCGAATTCGGATTGAAGGCGAAAGGATTATTCTTGTTTGTCGCCGGCCCCTGCTGAATAATGTCCTGCACGATTCGAACGCCTGCGTAATATGACTCTCCCCGTACCCCGGCACTTGCCGCAGCCCGCTCAGAAAATCTCGAGCCACCGCCAGCCGATACCATCACCCCCTTGGGAATATCGATGTTTCCACGTATAACCCCGCCGACCGCATTAGATCCGAAGGCCGCCGACGTTCCCCCCTGAATGACATCGAGCGATGACAGGAGACCTGGCGCGATAGCCGCGAAGTTTGGCGAACCGACTGTCGCGGATGACATTTTCACACCGTCCACTAAAAATACCGTCTGGTTTGAATTAGAGCCACGCATAAAAAGTGATACCGGACCGCCCGGGCCGAGTTCATTGATCTGCACCTGCTCCTGCAATACCGTCTTCCAGTCGTTATCTTCGACCTTCAACTTCACCGTATTAACTCGAAGATTGGTCAATTCGCGAGTAATAGGAATTCGGTTGCCACCATAGATGGTAAGTTCGGGTAGAGCAGCTTCAGGTACATCATTTGCCAAAGCTAGCCCGGCCTGATTCAATATCAACCCTAAGGCTAACATTCTGCCTAGTTTCATTCATTACTCCTCGCAAGTATTGAATATCGCCTTCGCTTCAAACTGCGGACGAAAAAAATAGCCGGTTTTCTTAATATAAAAACATGGGGTTTCTGCTGGGTAGATGCTCTCACCGTTGTGATAAACGAGAGATTATCGCGGCGGCTTTCTGAGCGAAAAACGATACCGATCAGGACACCGCCCCACGCGATATTCCCATACGCGTTCAAGGCCGGTATCCGGGCTCGCAAGATTTGACGTATCGCCTTCCCATGAACTGGAGAATTCACAGTGGCAGTAAGACTTCTGGATAAGAGCGCGACATGAGCGGCTTATTCAGAGGTTGCTTAATTGACACGCCCACACTTGCTTACCGTTGCGGGGGCAGCCCAGGCATCTAACCTGGTTCCCGTTTAACTCGACCGCATAGCGGCCGAAGCACCTCAAACGTGGCGCGAATTCTACCAGAATCAGGCAGCCTGAACTGAAACGTTCGAATAGGTATTTCCGTCATGCGGACTGGTTGGCAAGGCTCCTGCAGAATACTGGAAATAACATTTGAACAATTTCCTTACCAGTTGACTCAACAAGGATTTCCGAACTATAGTGAGCCGATGGAATCCGAGCTCAAGTCCCTGGAAGATAAAATTAATCAATTCGTACGACTGTGTCAGCAACTGCGCTCGGAAAATATTCAATTGCGTCAACAACTGGCGAGCGTTGCCAGTGAAAATAAGCACCTTACGGAAAAGATAAGCGCCGCCACCGGTCGTTTGGAAGCCCTCCTGACACAGATTCCTGAAAGCGAAAAATGAAAACCGCCACGGCTATGGATGTCACCATCATGGGACGCGAATTCCGCGTCACCTGTTCCGATGATGAGCGCAAAGGGTTGTTGGAAGCGGTGGCTTATCTTGATAAAAAAATGCGCGAAATCAGGGACAGCGGAAAGATTGTTGGCTCCGAGCGCATTGCCATTATGGCGGCCCTCAACATAACGCATGAATTGCTCACCACAAGAAATAGAGAGGGCTTTGACATGGAAGAATTTAAGCGTAGAATCGATTGCATGCAGGCAGCGCTTGATGCCGTAATGGCGGAACAAGACAAACTTTTTTAATTCGGATTACGAAGCTTTCAAGTCAGCCAAGATTTTCCAGTTTGCGTTCGAGTCGGTTATTCCGCTTGAAAGTGAAATGGTTAAGAGTTGTTCCCTGCGGTGTTCGTTTAGGCCCATATTCTTTGAACCAATTTTTTGAGAATTGGTTACCAGCCACAGTGATGCTGTTGTGCGCGTCCTATACGGAAGCGCCTGATGCGTCCGGCAAGTGACCACCTTGGACCCTAAGGTTCAAGATAATGGTCTGACGGCATCTGCGGGGACCTTATTGCGGAATGCAAAAAAAGCGGCTA
>JBDTKY010000053.1:0-11707 GCA_039935055.1 Nitrosospira sp. | reverse complement strand
GGATCATTGGTTCGTAGAATAGTAATCAATCAATTGAGCGCATTGAATCCATTTGCCGCACCGTGCTCTATTCTCCGCCAACCCGAACCGCAGCTCATACGATATTCGGAATCTACTGAAAAAGCGTATAAAATAGAGAGTTTTTTGCCATCTCTTTCAGGAAACACGCTTTGATCACCACCGCTAATATCACCATACAGTTCGGGGCAAAACCCCTGTTCGAAAACGTCTCCGTCAAATTCGGCGACAGCAACCGCTACGGCCTGATCGGTGCCAATGGCTCCGGCAAGTCCACCTTTATGAAAATTCTGGGCGGCGATCTGGAACCCACCGGCGGCAACGTCAGCGTCGATGCCGACGAGCGCGTGGGCAAGTTGCGCCAGGATCAGTTCGCCTTTGAAAATTTCCCCGTAATCGACACCGTGATGATGGGGCACGAGGAACTTTGGAGAGTGAAGGAGGAACGCGATGCGATTTATGCCAACCCTGACGCCAGCGAAGCCGACTATATGCACGCCGCCGAACTTGAGGCGCACTTCGCCGAACTGGACGGTTATTCGGCCGAAGCCCGTGCCGGCGAATTGTTGCTGGGGGTAGGCATTCCCATAGCGCAACACAGGGGGCTGATGAGTGCGATAGCGCCCGGATTCAAGCTGCGCGTATTGCTGGCGCAGGCGTTGTTTGCCGATCCCGAAATTCTGCTGCTTGATGAACCGACCAATAACCTGGATATCAATACCATCCGCTGGCTGGAAGAAGTGATTAACACAAGCAAGAGTACCATCGTCATCATTTCCCATGACCGCCATTTTCTGAACAGCGTCTGCACGCACATGGCGGATCTCGATTATGGCGAAATCCGTATCTACCCCGGCAATTACGACGACTACATGACTGCATCCACTCAAGTGCGGGAGCGCATGCTGACCGACAACGCCAAGAAGAAAACCCAGATTGCGGAATTGCAGTCGTTCGTCAGCCGCTTTTCTGCTAATGCCTCAAAGGCACGTCAGGCCACCAGTCGCGCACGCCAGATAGAGAAAATAAAGCTGGAGGATGTAAAGCCATCCAGCCGCCAGTATCCCTACATTCGCTTTGAAACGGATGATCGGGAAAAGCTGCACCGCCTGGCGGTATCGGTGCAAAGTATCGGCAAGCATTTCCCCGGAATGGAAAAACCACTGCTGAAGAAATTCAGTCTGAACGTCGAAGCAGGCGAGAAAGTCGCCATTATCGGCCCCAATGGTATCGGTAAAACAACGCTGCTGCGCTGCCTGAGCGGTGATCTACCGCCCGATGCGGGAGAAGTAAAGTGGGCGGAAAAAGCGCGTCCTGGTTTTTTTGCACAAGATCACGCGGCCGATTTCGAAACAGACATGCCGCTCACCGACTGGATGACGCAATGGCGGCGTGAACACGACGACGATCAGACTGTACGTAGCGTTCTCGGACGACTGCTATTCTCCGGCGACGAAGTGAAAAAATCAGTGAAAGTGATCTCCGGTGGCGAAGAAGGACGCATGCTGTTCGGTAAGCTTATGCTGCAAAGAAACAATGTACTGCTCATGGACGAACCGACCAACCACCTTGATATGGAATCCATCGAATCGCTTAACGGTGCGCTGGAAAAATACACGGGCACGCTGATTTTCGTTTCACATGACCGGGAATTCGTATCTTCACTGGCCACCCATATCATCGAAATGACGCCGGATGGCATCACGGACTTCAAGGGCAGCTACGAAGATTACCTGCGAGGTCAAGGCGTCGTATAAGGAATTTCCCAACCATCAGCAGCCTGTCAGACTTAAAGGAAATCGGCTGTAAAAGTGTCTGGCTGGCCTATATTTCGCCGCTTTTTCGACCCATAGAACAACTATTGGCCTTCAAAATCGTCAAAATCTACCCTCACCCAGCCGCATTTTCGCTTCGATTCTTCAAGTCCGACAGGCTGCTAGCCTGTACCTGACAGCGCATTGCGATACCGCTCCCAGTCAAAACAGGGACCGGGATCGGTCTTGCGGCCGGGTGCAATATCGGAATGCCCGGCAATATCGGTAATGGGATACGTCTTTTGCAGTACTCGGGTGAGCGCTGCCAGCATCGCATACTGAAGATCGGTGAAAGGCGTCGAGTCGCTGCCCTCGAGTTCTATGCCGATCGAAAAATCGTTGCAACGGGCCTTGCCATGCCAGCACGATACCCCCGCATGCCAGGCGCGCTTCTCGCAGGGAACAAACTGGATAATCTCGCCATCCCGGCGAATGAAGAAATGAGTGGAAACCTTCAGATCGCGCAAAGTCTGATAGTAGGGATGCGCTTCGGGATCAAGCCTGTTGGCAAACAGTTCAATCACCCCATCACCCCCGAACTCATCTGGCGGCAGGCTGATATTGTGGATCACCAGAAGGTTTATGGCGCATCCGGCCGGACGCTCATCGCAGTTGGGTGAAGGAATAAAGCGTACCTCACCCAGGCATCCTGCCTCGTCGATTTGTGTTGAGCGGGCCTTCACATGCCTGATTCCATGCTCCTTCATCACCCCCGACCTGGGTTACCGCAAGCGCGGAAGGGTAAATCTACTGCTGGACGTGCAAGCGGCGATGCTCGTCGCTGCAAAAAAATTTTCCGTCGGAGAGCAAACTTTCGCTTTTTGGCAGATGCACACCACAATGTGTGCAGCGCACCATATCCTCACCTTCAATAGAAGGCGGCTCTTTATGAGTCTCTTCCTGCCGCTTTTTTAATCCGCGCCGATAGCTTCGTATTGCCCAGAAAACAAGCACGGCAATAAGGCCAAAGAATAGCAGTCTACCCAACGCATGGTCTCCGTTGGCGCATCAAATTCGTCACATACCGTTTATACGACATAAGATCGCTATTCTACCGGTTGTGGGGGTCTGCGCAAGCCTGATGGAAGATGTAGCATGTGGCTGGAAAATGTAAGGCATCGTTGGCGGATAAGTAGAATTTCTCCTCCTCATCCCTCAATCCGATACTGGTCATCCTTGATTTGATACCCCATCGCCTTATATCCCCTCTGCCGCCGCTCCCACATACGTAGCAGCACTGGATGCCCGGCATCCACATAATCGTAGATACATACATCGGTCTTGGTGGCGTGATCGCGATGCAACCGTCCGGCGTATTGTTGCAGAGTGCCTTTCCACGAGATCGGCATTGCCAGGAACAAGGTATCCAGCGGGGGATGGTCAAAGCCTTCACCAACCAGACGCCCTGTAGCCAACAATACCCTGGGTGTTTCTGGCGGCAAGTCGTTCAATGTCTGGATTATTTGCGTGCGCTGCGTTCTCGACATCCGCCCGTGCAAGGTGGACAAATGATCTACGATACCGATCAATTCGTGCTCGATTAAGTCGAGGTGGCCGGTGCGCTCGGTGAGCACCAGTATCCGGCGGCCTTCCTGATAGGCTTGTACAATCGTAGCGGCAATGAACTCGGTACGTTGCGCATTACTGGCAATATGCCTGAACACATCCTGAATAGCTGCATCTCGAGACAGGTCAAGGCGCATTGGCAATATCTTTGGCACCACATCCAAGAGATGCGAGACACCTTCTGGTTTTGCTGCGGTATAACGTATGGGACCACATTGCATGAAGATAATAGGCTGATGTCCGTCACGCCTGACTGGCGTGGCGGTCAAGCCGAGGACATATCTGGCTTTGCCATGCTTCAATATGCCCTCGAAGGAGAATGCCGACAGATGGTGGCATTCATCGACAATAATCTGCCCATAGTTTTCCACCAAGGCACTGACTTTGCCATTGCGCGTAAGTGATTGCATCACGGCGATATCAATTTTTCCAGTCGGTTTGTTTTTTCCGCCACCGATGGCGCCGACTGTTTCTTTCCCAACCCCCAAGAACGTTTGCAAGCGGCTCTGCCATTGATTCAGCAGTTCTGTGCGATGAACCAGAATCAGCGTGTTCATGCCGCGCCTGGCAATCATAGCGGCAGCAGTGACGGTTTTGCCAAATGCGGTCGGGGCACACAGGATACCTATATCATGTTTGAGCAAGCCAACAACACTCGCTTCCTGATCATGACGTAGAGTGCCGATGAATTGTACGTCAAGTGGTACACCATTGAACCTTTCGTCAATCAGATTGCAGCGAATGCCATTCTCACGCAGCAACTCCTGAGATGCCTCCAGGCAACCTCTAGGTAAGGCAATATGCTTGGGGTGATTTTCGGCGCAACCGATGACACGCGGTTTATTCCATATCGGCAAACGCATGGCTTGGGTCTTGTAAAACTCCGGGTTCTGAAATGCTGCCAGGCGGATCAACCGGTTGGCCAGCGGCTGAGGCAGCTTGGCCTTTTCGAAATAAACCATGTTGGCCAAAGTCACCGTGAGCGACTTCGGCATCTTGCCGGGGAGCTTATTCGAGGCGAGTGAGACTTGCTTCCATGGCTCCTTCTGATCTTCTTCGGTAATGAAGGTGACATCGAGCGGGTGAGCGTGTCCGGTTGCAAGCGGAATAACGGCATCCATGGCATCAAGACTCATGGGCTTGATCGAAGCGAGAAATGCCCATTGATCGTGATAGGGACGGAAGTTCTCGTCCACAAATACGCTGAACCCTTGCTCGCGTGGCTTCTTTTGTAAAGGTAACGCTATCAGGTTGCCAAATCCGCCTTTGGGCATGGCGTCTTGATTAGGGAAAAGCCTGTCATAAGAAGCCAGTTGCAGCTGTCGAGTACGGGCGCAGGTATGGCTGATGATTGCGGTACCGAGTCGGCGTGCATCGCATGCCAATACGCTGGTAGCAAAGAATATCCAGACGTGCGCACCATTGCCGGAGCGGGAGATTTCCAGTGCCATCGGCACACCAAGTTCACGACATGATTGCGCAAATGCACGCACGTCATCCCGCCAGTCGGCCTCATCAAAATCAACTGCCAGGAAGTGGCAGGAATCATCTGTCAGCAGCGAATACACCCCAATCGTGTGATGACCTGCAAGATGATCGTAGATGATCGCATCGGTCAGCGGTTTTAGCAGCCGATTGCCGCAATTGGAACATTTAATGCGCGGTTTGTCACAAATACCGGAGCGCCATTCGTTCGCGCAAGCGGGAGCATAGCCCGATTTGCCGGTTTTTTTACTCTCCCAGAGGATGGGGTAGAGGTCGCTTCGGCCACGGAACAGACGGCGAAATAGAGCTATTTTCTCATCCGTGCTCAGATTGAATGGCTCCGGCTCCAGAGGCGAAGGGGGAATTGGGATTTGTACTGGATCTGATGGAATACGCCATTCGATGCCATGCGCTTCAAGCAGTGCGATGAGGCGCGCGTTTTCCACCTGCAGTGCTGTCAACGAATCAGACTCAGTCATCAACCTTATACTCGGTCAACAGGATGTCCATGTCATCGCCCACCCCGTAGCCGAAGTTGTGGCTGGTTCGCCGAACCTCATTAAGGCGCGCTATCAAGGCATCGCGCTGATCCATCGGCAGGTCGGCAGCTGCCTTCAGTGCCTGCTCGAACATCCGCACCAAGGCATAAAAATAGCCGTCATCTTGCAAGCCGACGTCATTGCTGAAGCCAGCCGCCTGCTCACAATAGAACACCGCTAACTCGGCCAGACCTTCCGGTTGGCCGATGGCCTTCTTGTAATCGGAAATCGCCTTCTTCGCCTTGGCGACCGAGATGTCCTGGTTCTTGAACACGTCGGGCCACAGCCAGCGGTCGATAGTGGCCTTGTAGGGCTTGAGTACGTCGTCACCGAGGCCAAAGCGAGCGTGCAGGAAGACTTGATTGTCCTTGCTTGCGGTGTACAGGTCCTGCACCAGCAGGAGTAGACCGGCGCCGTCGAAGTTCGACAGCTTGGCTTTGACGTCACTCCAGGTGGGAGAGGTTTTCTTCGTCTTGGTCGTCATCCCATACCTCCAGCGAATCAACTACGCGGAATCTCCGGATGGTGCCTGGTCGGCCAATTTTGCAGACACCGTCCGAGAATTCTCCAGGCAGTATTTGACAGACGCTGTCTGACAAATCATGGCTGAGGTGCCGGGCACAACTGAACGACATTGCCCCCTCACTGGCTCGCACCCGGTTGCGGCGGCGCTTCGGGAGGCAACACTCCTGGCCGGTAAGTCGTGTCGAATACCGTATCGGTCAGCCAGCGCTTGAAATCCGGGTTGTCGCTGAACTGCTTGAACAACTCGGTGTGGTCGGACAGCAGTTCCAGAATCACACGGTTCAGCGCCTTGTCGTGCTCCAGCCGGGCATTCCGTTTGTCCGAGTGCTGGACTGCATTCTGGTAGGCCTTATCCTGTACCACTCGGGTAGGGATTTCCTCAGCGATCATCTTGCGGATCTTGTCGGCATCCTTCCAATAGATGTTGCCAAACAGGTCATTGAAGGCTTTGATGATGTTCGAGAGTCTATCGATCTCGAGATCACCACCGCCGCCGCCACCGCTTGGTGGCGTGGGTTCCATCGTACCATCCTCGTCAGCCATGCCCATGCTCAGGGAGGCCTTCACCTCGGGCCGATAACTGTCCATATCGATGGTGTCGAGTACGCCTTTGGACAGATCCTCCTCTTTCGGCGCGGGGAGCTTCGGAATGAGGAAGCTCAGGAAGATCGCCAGCTTCTCCCATGCCGGGTGGCCGTAGGTCAGGATCGCGCCCAGGAAGCCATAACTGCGCACAAAGGCCTTGGCCTTGCCCTTGAACGAGACCTGCTGGTCCTCATTCAGTTGTTTGACGTAGACCTCGACACAGGCGTCCAGAATCGGGTCCAACGTGTCACGATCCGCACCCTTCACATAGCGCGTCACGAGGTCTTCCACTTGTTGCCAGGCATAGACTTGATGCGCATCCAGATCATTTTTCAGGTCGTGCAGCTTGTTCGGGTCGGTTTCACCCAACTGCACCGTGGCGCGGTAATAATCCTGAAACGCCGCCTTCACGGCCTCGGCGTTGTCGGCAAAGTCCAGTACGAACGTATCGTGCTTCTGTGGGTGCGCGCGGTTCAGGCGGGACAGGGCCTGCACCGCCAGAACGCCAGCCAGCGGCTTGTCTACATACATCGTGTGCAGCAGCGGTTCGTCAAAGCCGGTGATAAACTTGTTGGCCACGATCAGGAAGCGGTATGGGGCCTGTCGCAGCTTGGCCGGAATATCTTTGCTCGGGAAGCCCGTTGAGATCGGCTTCCGTCGCTTTCTTTCCGCCAACTTCCTGCTCGCCCGAGAACGCCACGATGGCTTTGAATGGACTCTTGATGCTGGCAAGGTAATCCGTTATCTCGCGAAAATAGTCAATCGCCCGCGCGATGCCATTGCAGACGACCATCGCCCGCGCCTGCCCGCCGATCTTGCGTTTACCCGCCACCTGGGCCACGAAGTGATCGACCATGATCTCAGCCTTGCGGCGAATGGCTTTGTCATGGGACTCGACGTAGTGGCGGATCTTCTTCAGCGCCTTCACCTTGTCGAAGTCCGGGTCATCCTCCACCGTTTTGGCCACGCGGTAGAAACTGTCCACCGGCGTGTAGTTCTTGATCACGTCAAGAATGAAACCTTCCTGGATGGCCTGCTTGGTAGTGTAGGTCAGCTCCGGCAGCGAACGGAAATGCACTGCACCGCCTTCTTCATAGCGCTCTCCGAAGAGTTCCAGCGTCTTGTTCTTCGGCGTGGCGGTGAAGGCAAAATAGCTGGCATTCGGCAGCATCTTCCGCGATTCGATGAGCCGGTTCACCGCATCTTCCACCGGCTCTTCGTCACCCTCGTCATCACCGGGCGCGGAAGACAGCGCCATGTGCATCTTGGCCGTGGTCTTGCCGCCCTGGCTGGAGTGCGCTTCGTCGATCAGTAGCGCGAAGCTGCGAGAGTGCAGGTCGCCCAATTCGTCGAGGATGAACGGAAACTTCTGCACCGTGGTAACGATAATCTTCTTGCCCCTGCGCAAGAAGCCGCGCAGATCCTCAGCACTGTCCGAGTGGCCCAAAATCGAGGCGACATGGTCGTAGCTCTTGATAGTCCTGGAAATCTGCGTGTCCAGCGCGCGCCGGTCGGTAATGACGATAACCGAATCGAACAGGGTGGTGTTGGCGTCGCTCGCCTGCTTTAGCTCCACCAGTTGGTGAGCCAACCAGGCAATGGTATTGGTATTGCTCTTGCCACTGCCCGCCGAGTGCTGAATCAGATAATGGCGGCCCACACCCTGCTCGCGGCAGCGGCGCAGCAGCGCCCGCACGGTGCGCAACTGGTGAAGGCGCGGGAACACCTGCTTGCGCTTTTTCTTACCGCGTTCATCCTCCTCCTCAACGATCTGAGCGAAGTTCTCGATCAAGTTGGCCAGCGACTCCCTGGCCAACACTTGCTTCCACAAGTAGTCGGTTTTCAGGCCATGCGGATTCGGTGGATTGCCCGCGCCGCTATTCCAGCCCTGATTGAAAGGCAGGAACCACGAACTTTTGCCGGTGAGGTGGGTACAGAACGCCATCTCGCTATCGTCCACTGCGAAATGCACGATGCAACGGCCCAACTGGAATAGTAGCTCACGCGGATCGCGGTCGGTCTGGTATTGCGTGATAGCGTCGCTTACCGCCTGCTTGGTCAGCGAGTTCTTCAGTTCGAAGGTCGCCACCGGCAGGCCGTTGATGAAGACGGCAATATCCAGCGAGCGTGCGGCTTCGTCGTTGCTGTAGTGCAATTGGCGCGTAACACTGAAGATGTTCCTGGCGAAGTTCTCGGCCGAACTGGCGTTGCTCGGTGTCGGCAGAAATTTGTACAGATCGACGTGCGCCGGGCCGTGGCTCACGCCCTTGCGCAGCACATCCACCACGCCGCGCTTGGCGATTTCCCCTTGCAGCCGGTGCAAAAAATGAGTGCGCTTGATGCCGTCCTGCGCCAGTTCCAGCGTTTCGACGATCCTGGGCTGGGTCGCTTGCAGGAAGGCCAGCAGCTTCGCCACGTCCAGCGCCACGTCGCGGTTGTAGTCGGCGGATTGGCCTTGCACGTAGCCGCCCGCAGCATAGGCGGCGAAAACGCCGGTACCTATCAATACCTGCTGCGGCCAAGGCCGACTGTTTGCAAGAACCAGCGCTGGCGACACACTGGCTTGACCGGTGAGATGCCGCACGATCAGGGCCTCCAGGCCTTTCTCACTGGTGTCAGTCGCCGCCATCACGCCTCCTCTTGCCGTCATTCCGGTAACGTGAGAATCTGGTCGTCACCATCGCGCCTCCCCGTCCGTCATTCCCGCGAAAGCGGGAATCCAGCGCTAAACAATTTCCTGCCATAAATCCCTCCAGCCAGGATTGGTCTTTTCGATCAATTCAATCTTCCACGCCCGATTCCATTTCTTGAGCTGTTTCTCGCGCTGGATTGCCTCGGCCATTTCATGGCGCATTTCGAAGTAAACCAGTGTGTGTACACCATATTTGCGGGTAAAACCTTCCACCAGATCGTTCTTGTGCTCCCATACCCGCTTCACCAAGTCACTGGTCACACCGGTATAAAGCGTGCCGTTACGCTTGCTTGCGAGGATATAGACGGCGGGACTCCGTTCCATCAAAACACATCCCAGATTGTCATTCCCGAATTGTCATTCCCGTGAAAGCGGGAATCCAGTCGCTTTGAAACCCATGGATTCCCGCTTTCGCGGGAATGACGGAGCAAGTGGTGTCAGTTGCCGCCATCCTCGTCATCTCCTTCGGTGTTTGGTTCTTCATCACCAGCCAGCACGGCCAGATCGTCGTCGGCCACCCCGTCATCCGGGCCAGGCACCCAGCCGCGCACATCCACTTGGCCGGTAACGACGTCGGCAATCAGGCGGTCGCGATATTCGCGGACGAGCTTGATTTCGTCGAATGCCTGCTGAATTGCTTGATCGAGTGGAGCGCTTTCATGCTTGATCCACGCGACGATCCCTCGCTGTTCCTCGACTGTGGAAGGCATCGCCACGGGAAAGCGCCCGAGCACAGTCTCAGCAATAGCTGGGTACGCGATCCCGATGGAGTTTGCGGTAACCCGGTCTACAAAGCCGGTGCTCTGGATGACGTAGCCCAGGTACTCGGGCTCAACACCGTTGCCCGGTGTCAGCACGGCAAAGCCAGTGGAAGCTATGAGATCAGCAGCATCCTCGTCCACGTACCAGATGGCCTTGAGGTAGGTTCTGACGGTGGAGATGATTGTGTCCCCCTTGCGCAGTACGCGCCGCGCCCGCGAAGGTGCTGCCCTAAAACGGAGCCATTCAAGGTCGCGCACGAGGCCGCCGGTCTTTACCGCGCCGATATCAACGTACCGAAACTCGAAGTCTAAGCTTGTCTTTTCACCCAAAGTCTGTTCGTTAATGGACACCCAGCGCTTCAGTGGCTTAACGATCCAGCGCGCGGGGATCTCGCCCAGCCAATGGATACCCGATGGCATCAGCTTGGCAGCGGCGTCGAGACCGTGCGTCACTGCATGATTGATGATCTGAAGCTTCTGCTCATTCAACAACCCAATCAGCTCGCGCTTGACCTTGAGGAAGCGGGCAATGTGAGCATCCTGCGCCCGCAGGTAAGCAACGATCTGGTCCTGCTCGGGACGGGGCGGCAGCGGAATGAAAAGTGGCGCGAAACGATCAGAATACAGCCGCAGAAAGCCTGACGTTCCTGTTCCCAAACCTTTCGATTCCGATCTGAACAGGCTACACATTGGAGGCGACCGAAATAGGTGTCCAAGATACTCCGGGCTGTCATCACGAAGTGTGCGGAACACGGCGTAATCCGGACTCACCAGACCGAATAGCGAACTGCGAAAAAACATCGCATTACCGGCTTGCATTCGGTTCAGGATCAGTTCGTCTGGATGCGCTCGTTTGTAGCCTACCAAGTGTTCCGCACCGATGTGCTTGGTAGACACGTCGTTGTGCGGGACCAAGCCACGATACTGACGCATCGACAACAACGGTTCATCGCCGATCATCGAGCGATCGTCAATCTCACGAAGGAAATATTTGGCACGCAGCAATTGCCAGTGCTGGGGCACTCGTGGCACCCAGCGAGACGATGTCCGCTTATAACTCGGATAGGCAGGCAGGTGTTCCATCACGCCACTCCTACGATCTTGTGCAGTAGCCCTTCCGTTTGCTGCTCCAGCGCCAGAATATCGGCCCGAATTTCTTCGAGGGTGCGCAGCGGCACGGGCCGATAGAAGTAGCGGGCAAAGGAGATTTCGTAGCCGATCCTGGTGGCATCCATCGCGATCCAGGCATCGGGCGCGTGGGGCAGTACCTCGCGGCGGAAGAAAGCTTCGATGCCGCCGTCCTCCTTCAGCGGCACCTGTTCGGTGTCACGCAGGTCGGTGTCGGCTTCGTATTCGACCAAGAAGCGGTCTTTACCAGCCGTGACGACGAACTTGCCATCCAACGCCCGATCATCAAATCCGTCATGCCCGCACAGGCGGGCATCCAGGCTTTCTGGCGGATTCGAAGCCTGCATGGATTCCCGATTTCGCGAGAATGACAAGTCTCTGAGCCGGGTCTGCTTGGCTATGACCGGCGGCGCGGTTTCATCGCGCCAGCTCACGACCTTGTAAATGGCTTTCTTGTCCGAACCGCTGAGCTTCTTGCCGTGCTGCCGCATCGTTGCGTCGAAGCGGGCGCGGAATTCGTTGTGGTCGTCGAACACGCCATCGCCCAGCTCCTGTTGCGCCAACCGCGCCAGTTCCGCCAGAGTTCTGTCGCGC
>JBDTKY010000052.1:0-4959 GCA_039935055.1 Nitrosospira sp. | reverse complement strand
GCAAATCCCGCAGGACTTCCACATCCCTGTCCTGGATGTGGCGGCGGTCTTCGCGCAGGTGAAGCGTAATGGCATCCGCCCCGGCGGATTCCGCCACCATTGCCGCTTCCACCGGGCTGGGATAAGTCGTGCCGCGTGCTTGTCGCAGCGTGGCGACATGATCAATGTTGACGCCCAGTTCGATCATCCTACACCCGGCAGTTGTAGCGAACTCACCAGAAATGCCAAGTTCAAGTGGGGAAGAAAGTTATTATAGGTCACAGCGTTTATTTGATAAATGAACTGATAAATGAATTGATAAATGAGCGATCAATTGCCGGATTTGGGATCATAGGTGTTGCAGGCCTCTTAGCAACTGCCGCGTGTGCAACGGCTGGCCGTCCAGATAATGGTTGAGTATGTAGCGCATCAGTGCCTTGCTTTGCTGCCGGGTCGCGACGCTCGAATAATCACCGTGTTCCATGTCCAGCAGGGTCTTGCCGTGCAATTGCAGGCCGTGGTTATGATGGCTTTCATCCAGTACCACCGGTCCGCGTTCGATCTGATAGTAGTAATCTTCATTCGGGTCCGTTGGTTTTCCGGACATGACGTCATGATCAAGTGTCAGGGCGTAACCTAATTCCTGCAACATGCGCTGCTCGAAGCGACGCAATATGGGTATGTAATCCTTCTGGGTACTCAATGCCGACAGCGTTTCCTGATAGTATACGAATAATTGCTCATGAGGATCATTGCGGTGCAATAATCGCAGCAGCAATTCGTTGAGATAGAAACCGCAGATTATAGCCATCCCCTGCAAAGGCATCTGTCCCCCTTGCCATTCCGCCTTATGCAGCGTACGCAATTCCGCTTTTCCTCCCCAGGTAAGCTGCAGCGGCTGAAATGCCAGCAATAACCCCCTGAGTGCCGATCTGGGGCGCTTGGCCCCTTTTGCGATCAATGGTACCCGCCCGAAGTTGCGAGTGAAGGTTTCCACCACGAGACTGGTTTCCCGGTAGGGGTAGGTATGAAGCACGAATGCCGGCTGGGCGTCTTGGCGCTGCTTATCCGCAATCATGGTTTTATCGCCAATCGGGCCAGTCAATGTCTATTCATACCCCAGATTTTTCAATATTTGCGCGTCGTCAGCCCAGCCGCTTTTAACTTTTACCCAGACTTCGAGATATACTTTACCATCGAAACTTTTTTCCATGTCTTTGCGCGCTTGCGTGCCGATTACCTTAAGCTTTTCGCCATCCTTGCCGATCACGATAGCCTTCTGATTAGCCTTGTCTACTATAATGGAAGCGTGAATTCTGCGCATTTCACCTTCCGTTTTAAATTGATCGATGACAACGCTGGTGGAGTAGGGGATTTCTTCCCCTAACAGGCGAAACAGCTTTTCACGAATCAGTTCAGCGGCGATAAATCGTTCGCCACGGTCAGTGACTTCATCTTCACCAAATACCGGCGGGTTCAGCGGCAAATATGATCTGATTGTGCTTATCAAATCCTCTAGCTGTGTTCCTCGTTCCGCACTTACCGGCACGATGGCCGAGAACGCATATTCCTTCGCCATTTTTTCGAGGAAGGGGAGTAGTTGCGATTTATCGGCCAGCCGATCCACCTTGTTGATGGCGAGAATGACTGGCTTGCCTTGTTTGTCCTTTACAGGCAAGAGTTTTACCACCAACTTGTCACGGTCATCAAAACGCAGCGCCTCAATCACTAATATCACTACATCCACATCCCGCATGCTTTGGGTAACCATGCGGTTCATCGCGCTATTCAAACGATTCGTATGCTGCGTCTGAAACCCCGGGGTGTCGACAAAAATAAACTGCGATTGTGCGTCGGTGAGAATGCCATTGATGCGGTGCCGGGTGGTCTGCGATTTTTTTGAGGTAATACTGATTTTTTGCCCAACGAGGCTGTTAAGCAGGGTGGATTTGCCGACGTTGGGGCGCCCTACGATGGCGACGTAGCCGCAACGATAGCCAGAGGAGCTGGGATTATCGGGATCGTCGGTCATCACGGGATGTGACCACGGGACGATGGGACGTTTGTCCGGGGAAAAACAAGAAAAACAGAAGGAATTTTTCGCCTCATCTGCAATCTCCTAATTGTGAGGATAGACTTGTTCATAGGCCTGCTTCGCTGCTTCCTGCTCGGCGCTGCGGCGGGAGGCACCTTCCCCCACCGTGCGGATATCAAGTTTTGGCACCATGCATTCCACTTGAAATTGCTGCTGGTGAGCTTCGCCTGTGATAGCGATAACTGCATATTGCGGCAACGCCAGCCTGCGGCTCTGGAGATATTCCTGCAGGAGAGTCTTGGGGTCTTTGCCAAGCGTATGCGGATCCAACCCTTGCAGCAAGGGCGTAAAAAGGGCAACGATAACCTCCTCGGCCCGCGCGAAACCGCCGTCGAGATAAATTGCGCCCAGCACGGCCTCCAGCGTATCGGCGAGAATCGAGGGGCGCCGGTCCCCCCCACTTTTGAGTTCGCCGTCGCCAAATCTGATCAATTCCCCCAATTCAAGCGTTTGTGCCAAATCGGCCAGCGCTTGCTGGTTGACCAGGTTGGCCCGAACCCGCGATAAACTGCCTTCAGCAAGAGTGGGAAAATGCCTGAATATCAGCCCCGCAATTGCGCAGTTGAGCACACTGTCGCCAAGGAACTCCAGGCGTTCATTGTGCGGGAGGCTATGGCTGCGATGGGTCAGCGCCTGGCGCAGCAACGCGGGCTGATTGAAGATGTAGCCAATTTTTCGGCAAAATGTTCCGCTGTCCATATTCTGATAAGCGACAGGGATTCTAGAAATCCAAAGTTTCAAACAACCTTATTTGCCAACTCATCTGTTAACTCATTTGCCAACCGAGAGCGCGAATAAATGTGACGCAACATACTTAATGCTATGTAAGGGAACATTTCTCTTTTGGCAAGCGAGGAGCAATGACGTTTTTCGGCAAATGGATTAGTAGACCATCCGCAAAGCGGATACGCTCAAATCTGAATTTTTTCTTTCAACTACTTAATAGATAATCCAATCCGTTTCAGGTCATTGAAATTCCACCAGATCATGAACGCTTTGCCGACAATATTGCGTTCGGGAACAAATCCCCAATATCGGCTATCGCTGCTGCTGTCGCGGTTGTCACCCATCGTGAAGTAATTCCCGTCAGGTACCCTACAGGTAAATCCACTGTCATTGTAGTTGCAATTTTCACGGAGAGGGAACGGACGTACTCCCGCAATATGCATATCGGGAACTTCCGGATTAATAAGAATTTTATAGCTGTGCTCGTCCAGCGATTCGCCAAAGCGCCGGGCGTAGATATAATTCAACCCGGATTCTACATAGGCATACTCCCCCTCGGGTTCTATTTTCACGGGAATATTATTAATACTCAATTGCTTATCACGATAAGTGACTAAGTCTCCCGGTACGCCGATGATGCGTTTGATGTAATCCATCGAAGGGTTCTCCGGGTAACGAAACACCATCACTTCGCCTCGCTTGGGCTCATTAACGTCCATAATCTTGAGATTAATGACCGGTAGCCGGATGCCATAGGTATATTTGTTTACCAGGATAAAATCCCCCACCAATAGGGTCGGAATCATCGAGCCTGACGGGATCTTGAAAGGCTCCACCAGAAAAGAGCGTAAAAAGAATACGATAAGGATCACCGGGAAAAAACTTTTCGGATACTCCACCCACCATGGCCCCTGGGCTTCCGGCGCACGCTGACGCCGCAGCATGAATCGGTCAAGCAACGAGATACCGCCGGTGATAATCAGCAATATCAGCATGATGAGAGGAAAATTCATTCCGTGTCCTTAATGTCCGGTGTTATGCCGAGAAGCTTGTAAATGACTGGATTGTTGCCATGCCTCGCCTTGCATATGAATAACCTGTGTTTCCTGTGTGTCTTACCTGACGCCAGTCTAGTCACTTAGCGCCCATGGCCCGGTTTGAAGTTACTTGTTGCCCACCTGCAAGATAGCGAGAAATGCTTCCTGAGGAATTTCAACGTTACCGACCTGCTTCATTCGTTTTTTCCCGGCTTTCTGTTTTTCGAGTAACTTGCGTTTGCGGCTGATGTCTCCCCCATAGCACTTGGCGAGCACGTTCTTACGCAAGGCCTTAATACTTTCTCTGGCGATAATGTGTGCGCCGATGGCAGCCTGGACCGCGATATCGAACATTTGACGAGGAATGAGTTCGCGCATTTTCTGCGCAAGCTCACGCCCCCGATACTGACTATTGGTGCGATGTACAATCAGCGACAGCGCATCCACTTTTTCGCCATTGATGAGTATGTCCAGCTTGATCAGGTCGGACGCACGAAATTCCTTGAACTCATAATCCAGTGAAGCATACCCGCGGCTGGTGGATTTTAATTTGTCGAAAAAATCCATTACCACTTCGTTGAGGGGCATTTCGTAGGTGAGCATCACTTGTCTGCCCAGGTATTGCATATTTTTCTGCGCGCCACGCTTGCTGATGCAGAGTGTAATGACTGATCCAACATATTCCTGTGGAACCAGTATGGTAGCGGTAATGATCGGCTCGCGGATTTCCTCTATTTTGGAGAGGTCGGGCATTCTTGAGGGATTGTCTATTTCAATTATCGTACCATCGCGCAATACGATCTGATAAACCACCGTTGGCGCGGTGGTAATGAGGTCCATGTCGTATTCTCTTTCCAGCCTTTCCTGCACAATATCGAGATGCAATAGACCGAGAAAACCACAGCGGAAGCCAAAACCCAGCGCCTGGGATGTCTCTGGCTCATATCGCAACGACGAGTCATTGAGTTTTAATTTCTCCAGCGCATCGCGCAAGGCATCGTACTGATTGGATTCTACCGGATAAAGTCCGGCGAATACCTGAGGCTTTATCTCCTTGAAGCCGACTAGCGGTTGAGTGGCAGGGCGATCCGCCAATGTTACGGTGTCACCCACTTTAGCGGA
>JBDTKY010000051.1:0-5810 GCA_039935055.1 Nitrosospira sp. | reverse complement strand
TAACGTTTGCATGTCACCGGCCTTACCCGCTTTCTCCATTTCGGCGCATAGTTCGCCCAGCGCCTTTGCACCGACCGAACGGGCTGATGACTTGAGTTTGTGGGCTGCTGCGCCTGCCGCTGCCGCTTGTGCTGCCTGACAGGCGCCGCGCAAGTCCGCAGCTATCCTGGCCGAACTGGTGCGAAAGTCCCGCAGGAATTCGCTAATCACAGCAGGATCATTTCCAACCAGTTCTTCAAGAATATTCACGTCCACCGGCTTTTGTGCCGTTGGAGGCGAAGCGGTAGCAGCAACTGCAGCAACCGCAGCAACCATGCCTGACGTCTGAGCGGCTTGAACCTGAATAGGGGCTGGCAACCATTTCTGTAACATGGCTTTCAATTGTGTAAGCTGTACAGGTTTGCTCAGATAGTCATCCATGCCGGCGGAGCGGCAATGCTCGGCTTCGCCTTTCAGGGCGTTGGCGGTAAAAGCGATGATGGGCGCCCTGGTTTTGCCTTGTTCAGCGAGGCGGATAGCCGTAGTCAGCTGATAGCCGTCCATTTCCGGCATGTGCAGGTCGGTTAGCAGCAGCGCGTAGTTTCCGCTCTTCCATCGTCTCAACGCTTCCCGGCCATCACCAGCGATATCTGCGGCGTAACCCAGCAGAGTAAGCTGCTGGCGGATCACTTTCTGGTTAATGTCGTTGTCTTCAGCCACCAGGATCAGCCTGCCTTCGCTCAGCGCCTTCTCGCGCGATGGCGCAATCACTGCCTCAACCTTGTTGACGTGCTGCGCTTCCACCTCCTCGTGCATCCGTCCCGCCGCAATAGCCACCGCCCGAAGGAAAGAGTCGCGATGCATGACGTCACCATCCAGCGTGACGGTATCCACGGCTTCGGAACGCTCATGACGGCGCCTCCCGCGCCTGACTACAACAAAGCGAGGCTCAATATCGGGCTGATGATGTCCGTGCTCAAGAACCACGAAATGGGGATCAACGTCGGGCCGGGAATGAAAAGCAGCGCGCAATTCATCGACGGGCGGCGTATCATGCCCCGCGTCGATAATAAGCAACCATATACCGGCTGGCAATGTGTCGATCCGCTTGCACGCCACTGCCAGATCCAGCACGCGCTCAACGGTGGCTCCGGCGTATTTCAGATACACAGCCAGGTCATCCGCCAATCCCCTCGCGCCGCCCATTACCAGACAGGAAATCCCGGTCAAATCCACCACTGCAGCAACAGCGGCCGTTGGTGGCAGCGGCACGAACGACAATCGCACAGTGAAAGTGGAGCCTTTGCCCGGCGCGCTTTGCACCGTGATTTCTCCTTCCATCAATTGCACCAGATGATGAGAAATGGCCAGGCCCAGCCCGGTGCCGCCAAAGCGGCGTGTTGTGGAGGCATCGCCCTGAGTGAAGGAGGTAAAAAGCCGCGCCTGGGTTTCCTCATTCATGCCAATGCCGTTGTCCGTTATCTGAAACTCCACTGTGGCCCGATCTAGGCTGTGGCCTGCAAGCAATGCGCGCACGGATACATGGCCTGCTTCCTGCTGCCCGCTGGAAAATTTGATGGCATTATTGGCAAGATTGACCAGCACCTGGCGCAAGCGTAGCGCATCGCCATAAACCTCATCCGGAATCGCCGGATCAAGAAACAAGGTAAGTTCCACCCCTTTTCTTGAAGCCAGGCTTTCCAGCATGTTGCACGCCTTCTCCACCACGTTCACTACCGACATGGGCGCCTGTTCGATTTCCAGCCGGCCCGCCTCGATCTTGGAAAAATCGAGAATATCATCGATGATTTCCAGCAAGGCAAAAGCCGACTCACGGATAAGATCGACCATTTCCATTTGGTAGCCGTTAAGGCTGGTTTGCTGCAATACATCCGCCATGCCGATTACACCATTCATGGGTGTACGGATCTCGTGGCTCATGGCTGCCAGAAAAATTGATTTTGCCTGGTTGGCCTGTTCGGCATCCAGCCGCGCCTGCTCCAAGTCCTTCAGGATACGCACCCTTTCGCTTATGTCGATGCCTGAATGGATCAGTTTGATTACGTGGCCTTTCGAGTCAAGGACCGGTACAAGCATGAAATCGATTGTCATGGTTCCACCGCCTGCGATCCGTATATTGACGTCGCGGCGCACTATTTCGCCACCTCGCGCCCGCTCGAAATCGTCATGGATTTTTGCCTGTACCTCGGGTGAGTAGGAAAACCACGGGGTATCTTCGAGCCGTTTGCCGATGACGTCCTGGCTTTGCAGGCCCCCCACTTCCAGCGCAGCGCGGTTTACCTCGATCAACACACCATCCGGCGTTGCCTCTCCGACAAAGGAAGCCATATTATCCACGATGGTACGCAAGCGTTGCTCGCTGCCACGTAAAGCCTGCTCTGCTTGCTTACGGTCATGGATGTCGCGCAGAATGCCGGTGAAATAGCGCTTTCCCCCGACGAAATATTCGCTGACCGCGACATACAGATCGATAGGTTCCCCATTCTTGTGCCGCCCTACGACTTCCCGGCCCATGCCGATGTTGTGCAACCCCTCCACTTCAAGTGTAAGAATATGATCGAATTCGCAGCGGCCGCGCCCGGTACGATAATACCTGTCAATATAGTCACCATGACCACTGCGATGGGGTTCGGGCATGAGTATGGAAACGTTCTGGCCGATCACTTCGTCACGGGTATAGCCGAATAGTTTTTCCACGACCGGATTGGCAGAACGAATGATGCTTTTATCGTCGATGGTAATAATGCAATCCACCATATGCTCAACCACCGAGCGGGTTTCTTCTTCCTTGCTGACCAATACCGCGTTGGCCTGTTCCAGATCGGCGGTACGCGCCGCGACTCTGTTTTCCAGTTCCTGATTGAGGCGGCGCAGGTTGTTTTCGGCACCTTCCCTCTCGCGGTTGCTGGCGTTCAGGCGCTCTGTCATGGTATTGAACGTACTGGCGAGTTGACCAATCTCGTCCCATCCCTCGACCGGCACACGCTGCTGAAGATTGCCTGCAGCAATGTGCTGCGCGCTGTGGCTGAGATTCTTCAACGTAGTAACCACACGCCGGCTGAATAAAATAGCGCCAAGGATGGCGGCAAGAAGCGTCAGTCCCAGGATCAGTAAACTGAAATTACGTACCCGTTGTACGAATGCGAATACCTCATCCGCATCCATCTTGACCTCGAGAGCCCAGTTCATGCGCGGCAGATAGCGCCACGCCGCGACCACTTCCTTGCCGCGGTAATCCCTTTTCAAACCGCCTCCCCGCTCGCCGTACAGGCCATTTTGGCCCGCTTCCGCAAACGGGGCATTATGGAGGGGTATCTTGAGCTCCAGCGCCGCATCGGGTTCGTGCTTCAGCGGGGCCATCACCAGTGCGGTACGCTCGTTCAGAAGCCGGGTCAGCACGGTTTCGCCGCTCGCTCCCAGCCCTACATTGTCCTGCACCACCTGAAACACGCGCTCACTGTAGATCTGCAGTGCCAGGGCACCTTCAAGTTTCCCGTCGACCACAATGGGAAATGCCATGAAAGCCGCGATCCTGTTGCGTGATGGTGAATAATGCTCAAAATCCGAGACGCCGCTTTGCAATATATCCAGCGCTGCACGAGTTACAACGCCCAAACCACTGTTTCGATAAGGACCGGTGATTAGATTGGTAGCAAAATCGGCTTCATGAGCGTCCGTGTAGACGATGTCGCCCTGGGGAGAAACCAAAAATAGGTCATAATAATCGGCTTCCTCGACGAAACGTTTGAAGTGTTCACGGTATTCGGCGTCCAATCGCTGATAGGTCTGTGATTTCACTCCATTCGCGGCATATGCTCGGGAAAACTCGCGCATGGCCATACGTGTGGTGCTGGCCGACTGTATAACCTGCGCATCGAGAAGGCGCTCCCGCAGATAACTGTCAATCTGTTCCGCCTTCATATCCGCGATGGCAGAAACTTGCTGAATGGCGGTTTTCTGCGTTTCGATTTCGAACGTATGCAAAAGGCTGTAACCGATTATCAGGATAGGCAGCAAGGAGACGCCAGCGAACCAAACCGCAAAACGCTGCGTGAGGGAGGTGAATTTCACGGTTTTCCTCCGACGACGGTCTCCAGTAAATAGTCCCACTCCTCCCGCGAACGATAGGGAGGAAATGGGGCCGGCTCCAGCGGCCGCCCGGAATCCCAGACGATATCGAATTGGCCGTCACCCCGGGCTTTACCGATGCGCGCCACCTTCCACACATGGTGTGTAGGGGGATCGATCGCTACCACTCCTTCGGGCGCGGGCAGGCTCTGGCGCAGGAGTGTGCGCTGCACCTGGGCCACATCGGCCGAACCTGCTTCAAGTGCGGAGTTAACCCATATCTGCATATTGACATAGGAAGCTTCCATCGGCCCGTCTATCACCGCACGCTGACCATAGCGATCGCGGAACCGGTTCACGAAAGCCTTGTTCTTCGGTGACGAGATACTCTGATAATAATTTCGTGCCGCGTAGTGGCCGGTCATCGTCTCGGCATCCTGGGCTGTCAACCCCACCTCCGTAACGTTGAACGATAACACGGGTGGCTCGTCCGAAACGATTCCCCTCTTGGCAAGCGATTGAAAGAACAAACTATTATCGGTGTCGCTGAGGGTATTCAGCACCAAATCCGGCTTTTGCTCTACGATATCCGCGGCCAGATCGTCCATGAGAGTGGATCCCAATGGCAGATAGCGCTCTCCCACTACTTCGGCGCCATGTGCGGCCAGCAGGTCCTTGATGAGGATATTCACCACGCGTGAATACCTATTATCCGATCCTGTCAGATAAATACGCCTGCCGCGTTTATTGCGATCAGCCGCCTTACCGAGATTATTCAACGCCCAATATACCGATGGCATAATTAGCTGATTGGGCACGGCACCGCCATAGAGGATGTTGGGTGAGTGCCCCGGGGCTTCATTCAATTGTTCCAGTCCTTCATACTGCAGCGCATAAAAGAGGAGGTGATGACGCACTTCCACAACTGCTTTCACCGCCTTGCGGCAGTCCGATGTCCAGCAACCGAACAACGCCTGTACATGCTCTTCGGTGATCAGGCGCTCCGCCTGCCGAGCGCAGTAAGCCGCATCGGACCGGCAATCGATCACCACCGCATCAATTTTCCGTCCCTTGATGCCGCCCGCCGCGTTGGCCTCCGCGATCGCCAACTGGAGTGCATCCACAAGGGGCTTTTCGCTCGGCGCCATGATACCCGACAGAGAGTGCAGTATGCCGACCCTGACGTTCTGTTCCGCAGCCGAATAGTGTTGCCATATCATGACACCCGCAATCAGCAGGACGGCCAGAAGAATAAGAGGCGTGCGCAAGTTATGGCCGGTCTTCAATATCTAAACCTGAATCAAGATGTTGATCGCTCATTTTTCAACTCATTTTCGATTAACTGCCGTGATCCGCAATGACTTTTCACATCAATGGCGGAGCCCGTCGTTCGAACAAAGCGGTACAAACGTTCTTATCATAGACACAATGACTGCTTAACGGAACAATCCCGTGAGAAATATCCCGGTTCAGGGGGTGTAAGCTCAAACCGCCGAAAATTTTGTCACTCCAAATCCAGTCCAGTCACAATGGCATCCAGATCGATGATTTGCCCTTTGCTGCGGAACGTGTAAGTGCCGGTTTAAGTGGATATGGCGCTGCGCTGTCCGCGAAATCTTCTTGATTAGTACCAGCGCGACAGATAGCCGAGTTGTAATATGATGGCATTCGCAATCAATTGCGCGGACTGGTTGCTGATCTCAATTTCCATGTCGATCCGGCCGGTCAGGCCCTGCTCGGAG
>JBDTKY010000050.1:0-9270 GCA_039935055.1 Nitrosospira sp. | reverse complement strand
GCGGCGGCGCGTGACGCCTTCTTGCGCTCGTGTTCCTGCAGAAAACGCTTGCGGACACGAATCGTTTTTGGGGTAATCTCCACCAATTCATCATCGGCGATGAATTCGATCGCGGATTCCAGCGTGAGCTGGATCGGTGGAGTCAGGGTTACGGCTTCATCAGTCCCTGAGGCGCGTACGTTGGTGAGTTGCTTACCCTTGATGGGATTGACCACCAGGTCATTATCGCGAGTGTGAATGCCGATTATCATCCCTTCATACAAACGATCACCCGGGCTGACGAACATGCGTCCGCGCTCCTGCAATTTCCAGAGCGCGTAGGCTACCGCTTCACCCTGCTCGGCGGAAATCAATACGCCATTCCGGCGCGCGGCAATCTCCGGCCGCATCGGTGCGTATTCATCGAATACGTGGCTCATGAGACCGGTGCCGCGCGTCATGGTCATGAAGTCGGATTGGAAGCCGATCAGGCCACGCGCAGGAATACGGTAGTCCAGCCTCACTCGTCCGCGCTCATCCGAGACCATGTCCTGCAAATCCCCGCGGCGCGCGCCCAGCGCCTCCATCACGGCGCCTTGATTCGCTTCTTCCACGTCCACGGTCAGCATTTCGAACGGCTCACATTTGACCCCGTCAATTTCTCGGATCACCACATGCGGACGCGACACGGCAAGCTCATAACCCTCCCGCCGCATGCTTTCAAGCAGAATGGTAAGATGCAATTCTCCTCGTCCGGAAACCAGAAATGAATCGGTGTCGCCAGTCTCTTCCAGCTTCATTGCAACATTGGTAAGCAGTTCCTTCTCAAGACGCTCGCGCAACTGCCGGCTGGTAACAAACTTGCCTTCCTTCCCGGCAAAAGGCGATGTATTCACCTGGAAATTCATCGTCAGCGTGGGCTCGTCCACCGCATGCATCGGTAGCGCTTCGGGCTGATTGATATCGGCTAGCGTGACGCCGATACTGAGTTCTTCGATACCGTTGATCAGAACGATATCACCTACCAGCGCCTCGTCCAACTGCACTCGCTCAATGCCGCGAAAACCCAGCACCTGATTGACTCTGGCTTTCTTAGGCACACTATCTCCCGCCAGCACCATCACGTCCTGGCCAGGCTTGAGCCGGCCACGGCTGATGCGCCCGATACCGATTCGTCCAACAAAACTGGAATAATCCAGCGCAGCGATCTGCAGTTGCAGTGGTTCGCCGGAATTGCCGACGGGTGCGTGAACGTGCTTAAGGATGGTATCGAACAACGGACGCATATCGGTACTGGTCTGCTTCAAGTCCATCATGGCGTAACCGTTGAGCGCCGAAGCGTAGACCACCGGAAAATCCAGTTGCTCTTCGTTAGCACCCAGCTTGTCGAACAAATCGAAGGTATGATTTACCACCCAGTCAGGACGCGCGCCAGGACGATCAACCTTGTTGACTACCACAATAGGGCGCAACCCCAGCGCCAGCGCTTTTTTGGTGACGAAACGAGTTTGCGGCATGGGGCCTTCGACCGCGTCCACCAGCAATAGTACGCCATCCACCATCGACAATACACGCTCCACCTCACCGCCAAAATCGGCATGGCCGGGCGTATCCACAATATTGATATGCACGCCTTCGTAGTCCACCGCACAGTTCTTGGCGAGTATGGTAATGCCGCGCTCGCGCTCGATATCGCTGGAATCCATCACCCGCTCGGCAATGTGCTGGTGCGCGGCGAAAGAACCCGCCTGATGCAGCAGCTTATCCACCAATGTGGTCTTGCCGTGATCGACGTGGGCGATGATAGCGATATTGCGTATGGATCGTGACATGCGGAAATCCTTGGTTGGAACGGCAAAAGGGCGGTATTGTATCAGGTAGCCGGGAAGTTCGCCCGTATCATGTACGGACGAATGGATACACGGCTGATTCAATAAAAAATAATTGGGGGCAGATATGTAATATTTCGCCCTTTCCGCCACAAACTAGCGGCAGAACCACCTTTATACTCGCCCACTGTTTCAATCGGATTACCGGATAGAAACAAAAAAACCCGGATGATCCGGGGGTATTGTCGCAAAAGCGAGAATTCGGCTAAAAATTCCCTACTCCACCTGTCTTCGCCGCTGATATTCTTTCTGACTTAACCTTCTCTTACTTAACCTCGGGCTTGCTTTCGCTTCTGAGCACGGTGGGTCCGGTAAGCGTAATATCCTTGCGGAGCTGTTGCATATCCACAGTACGGCTGTTAACACCTTCAACCTTTTCGAGATCATCCGTCGACTTGAATGCGCCCGCCTTTGAACGATAGTCGATGATCGCCTTGGCTTTGGCGGCGGTAACGCCTTTTAGAGTTTGAAGCTCAGCCTGGGTAGCGGTATTGATGTTGACGGCCGCATAAGCGATACCGGTAAACGTTAGCAATGTAACAATGGAGATAAGCGACTTTTTCATGGGTACTCCTCGTGTTAAAAATAAATGGCATGTAACGAAAAACTCTTGTCGAATAAAAATACCTGACAACTCAGAGCCTCCATCCAGGACCGGCGCTGAAGAGCATCGGATCAGGATTCACATGGATTACCTTCACGCAGGCATCATTCTTTACATCGCTGTCAAGGCACCCGAGGGTAATGTAACTTGCATAGCGTGGTTATTCCGGCAGACTGCCGGGTTCCTCTTCATTTTCGCCCTTGTCAGGATCGATAGCTTTAGAAGCCGACTCCAAGGTAGCCGCCGGCAGTCACTCCATCGATTTTGATGCCGTCGTTTCTGCCACTGGTCAGGTGATAACGGGCATCAACACCTGCATAGAGATTTTTCCAGATTCTATAGTCGGCACCGGCACCAAACATGACCGCCGGAATCAATACCGTAATGGACTCGGATGGAGGGCTGATCACGTTGATACTCAGGCCCGCGGGGATAATCCAGGGTCTGAATCTGGAGCCCTCCAGAAATTTAATTTTCGGCGACGCCGTCAGCGTAAACTGGCTGACATTTACGCCAGATCCCGGAGCGGGAAGCGCGTTGCCTCGTACTTTGGAGCCGTATTCCTTGTATTCGAACATCACCTCAGACATGACACTCGTTTTTGGCATCAAACCCCAGGTATCGTTTGTCAGGTTAAAGTCAAAACCCGCTCCGATATACCACGCATCTCTGCCCGCCTGACCGCCGGCACCGCCAAGACCGCCACTTTGTATGGATACGCCGTTACGGAGCTCATTGCTGTGCGCATAACCGCCGCGGAAAAACACCATATGCGATTTACTGCCTGAACGTTTTTCCATCGATGCCGCAACCTCTTCAATTTTCGTAATCTTCTGCGCTTCCAGGGCTTGTTGTTTCTCCATTGAAGCCGACTTTTCTTCCACTTTTATAAGCTTCTGCGTATCCCGGGCAGATTCTGCTTTTACCTGATTCAGTTCATTCCGAATGGCTTGCAGACTGGCCTCCAATTGTTTAAGCGACTGTTCCAAAGCTTGGGTTCTCGCATCTTGGGCCAAAGCCCCCGGCGCGACGCTTGCCATGACAATGGCAAGCGAAACGGCGGCAACGCTGACGGCCAGCCGCGTCTTGTCAAAAAAATGCTTCATTCAATTTCCCTCCAGGGTTATATCGAATTCTATTGCCCACTGATTCAGCCATAGCTATTGGCCGGTAGTGGTGCGAAAACCTCAAGCAAGGCGGCAAACGAAAGTTCGGATGGGACAATCGTGGTCTTCGGCTCATACGAATCGCGTTACGATGAGCAATTACAGATTCAGGAATTAAAGATAATCAGATTCTTATATCCGATAGCGAATGATATGGCGCCTCAGGAAATAAAAACCTGATGGACGTCATCTTCTATGCGTTTTTTTGGGAAAAGGTTTACCGGTCAGCGCTGCTTTTTTACAAAAAGCGAGAGAGATCAGAATTTGATCGGATCAGGATTGGGAAATTCTGACGAGCCCCCGCATTGCCAACCGGGGCGCGATCTGGCCGAAGGTGAATTCGGGGGGGGATAGAGTACCCACAGACAATGGGGTAAGGGTGGCGGGGACGCGAATGGTTGTTCCCCTTGATACGGCGCAACGGAAGCCTGGCAAGGCAGACCGTCCGCAAAGCACCGCCTCATGAGGGTTAGAGCACGGAGTACCCATTCAGAGCTCCATTGATAGCTCCGGGCAATCCGTGCGCTTTTTCTCTTACTTGGCTACTGGTTTGTCGTCTTTCTTAATCCTGGTAGGGCCGGTGATCGTAATATCCTTGCGGAGGGTACGCATGTCGATCAAACTATCGACATTTTGCAAATCGTCCGTCGACCTGAACGCACCCGCTTTTGTGCGATAGTCAATGATCGCCTTGGCTCTGGCGGCAGAGATGCCTGGGAGACTCTGAAGCTCTTCCTGGCTAGCGGTGTTAATGTTGACGTATGCGTGGGCAACACCGGTAAACGCTAACATTGTGACAAGGGTGATAAGTAGTGTTTTCATGGATTTTCCTTTAAATTAAAAAAAAAGCGGGTAACGCAAAGTTCTTCGTCACAGGACAATAAAAGACCTGGTGGGGAAAAAACAAACGAAGAAAACCCCTACGAAGAATAGCAGTAATTTGCAACTCTCCCTGCCCTAAATTTCTCTGAAAGAACGATACATATTAAAAATAATCAGCCGCACCTTTCCGAATCATAGCGTATTCCATACCATGCCAATGAACATTGACAAATCACCTTAGTGGCTTTCACCAGAAATGGCTGATCCCCAACAGCGTTGCTTCGGAAATAACGATAGACAGTGGAGTATCGCTGATGCGATGAAACCGGAATTTCTCTGTCCTGAGACAGGGGCGGGGACTTGCGGGTCAGGCCTTGAGATCGGAACCCACTGCGTTCCGCAAGCCGCTGGTAGGCCGATGACAGGCGATCTGCTGCAAACGCTCCACATCGTTGAGCTTGATATGCCGGCACTCGCTGCTAACGAGCCCGTCATCCTGAAACCGTGCAAATATGCGGCACACGGTCTCTTCGGCGATTCCCAGATAATTACCGATATCACTGCGGGACATACTCAGGTTGAACTCGGTAGGTGAACAATGACAATTCGCAAACTGCTGCGACAGGTCGAGCAAAAAAGCGGCCAGGCGCTCTTCCGCATTGTGTTTGCCCAGCAGCAACGCCAATTCCTGACCGTGCCGGATTTCCGCACTCATGATCTTGAAAATTTCGTATTGAATAGCAGTATCTTTCCTGGCCAGCTCTTCAAAGCGATCGACTGAAACTTCGCAAACGGAGGTCACCCCCATTGCCCGAGCCTCGCAGTTGTGTTGCCGGTTCCCGATTGCATTCAGTCCCAGCAGTTCTCCCGCCGCGTGAAAACCCATCACCTGAACTTGCCCGTCTTCGGTTGTGACGCAGGTCTTAACCGATCCGCCGCGAATGACATACATATACTCAACGGGCTGTCCGATGCGATACAGCACTTGCCCGCGTTTGAATATCTGCTTTTTTTTGACTACACGCTCAAGCAGTGAGGAATCACCTGTCCTGAGCCACAGCGACACGCATAGCGGATAAGCCCCGCAGTTCCTGCAATCGTCGGGCACACCGGCTTGTTCGACGGTGACGGGTAGCATTGTTGGCGCGCGCTCTGGCATATCGGGACCTGCTTGCAATAAATTTACAATCTACGTGTGCCGCTTCAAGTCACCCAAAACTGCTTTAGGAAAATCCGTCAGTTGGTACTTGCCGCTCGCCACCATCGCGGCAAGCATTTCCAGCGTCTGGCTTTGCAGCAACTTAACAATTTCCTGCTTGATCGGCCACCATTTTGCATGCATCGGGCAGGCTGTTTTTTCGCTGCAAACCTTGAGTCCCAGCACGCAATCGTCGGTGAACCCTGGACCTTCGGTAAGTTTGACTATTTGCATCAAGTTGATTTTATCGCCACTTTCCCGCAAGCAAAAACCGCCTTGCTTGCCACGAAAAGAATATAGCAAATTACCCCTGCACAATTCCTGCAGAATCTTGGCAAGATAGGTGGGCGGCGACCTCAGGCATGCGGCAATGGTTCGATTCAATACCGCCACGCCGGGAGGCTGCGTAGCCATATAAATAAGCGCCTGAATGGCATACTGGGTTGTGCGGGATAGAATCATCGTCGAATTATCGCGCAAGCATTGTATTAATATTAGAGAGTACTCCAGCCATAAAATTCCGGAATCTCTTATATCAGCCAATAGACGAAGATGAACAACCCCAGCCAGACCACATCCACAAAGTGCCAGTACCAGGCGACCCCCTCGAAGCCAAAATGATTCTCGGGCGTAAAATGGCCCGCCATCACGCGGCACCAGATGACCAGCAGCATGATGGAGCCCAGCGTCACATGAAAGCCGTGAAAACCGGTCAGCATGTAAAATGAAGCACCATAGGCTCCAGTAGTGAGCTTGAGGTTGAGGTCGGAATAGGCATGACCATATTCATATGCCTGCAGGCCGACAAAGAGGAATCCCAGAGCAAATGTCAAAAACAATCCCAGCTTGAGCTGCCCGCGCTTGCTCAGCTTGAGCGCCCAATGCGCCCAGGTTACGGTCACACCCGATGTCAACAGTATCAAGGTATTGATGGCCGGAAGACCCCAAGCGCCCATGGGCATGAACTTTTCGGTAATCCCCGGACCGGCGGTGGGCCAAATGCCCGTGAAATCCGGCCACAGCATTTTTTGCTCAAGATCCGCAAGCCAGGGGATCGAGTAGACTCGCATGTAGTACAGCGCGCCAAAGAAGGCCGCAAAAAACATTACCTCGGAAAAAATGAACCAGGTCATCCCCCAACGGAACGAATCACCCACCTGCTTGCTGAATTTGCCGCTCTCGCTTTCCCGCGCCACGGTGCCAAACCAGCCGAAAAGCATGTAAATGAGTATGGCAAAACCGAATGCCAGCAGGCCATAGCCAAGCGGCATTCTGTTGACTGAAAACGCTGCGCCGAATCCCATGAATAGCAGCGCCGCAGCCCCGATGATAGGATACTTGGATGGCGCTGGAACGTAATAGCGGCCGTGACCTGCTTCCTGGTTCATTTTCCCCCCGTTAGGATTAATTAAGGTCTGTTAACACTTATTCGTACCCGCGTTGCCAGACGAAGGGACGGGACGCAAAATACGTGTTAACAGGCCCTAAATCAATATCACAAATCCGATCAGCAACAATCAAGGCTCCAGCAAATAGCGAGCCACTGGTATGACCAGAGAGAAAGCCAGCAGCAACAACGCTGTTCTGATCGCTGCATACCTTCTCTCTATCGCCACGTCATCAGGCATATCCATATTCTCTGGCATATTCACGTTTTCTGACATATTGCCTCCTCTCGTTATCCTAAATCCGGCGGTTGTGCAGACAATCCTTCCAGATCATGCTGTTAATCCAAGAAACAAGGGTCAACTGCCGGATTTAGGTTGATGGCTACTTCACGACCGGTGGTGTCTCAAAGCTATGGTAGGGCGGCGGAGATGGCAGCGTCCATTCCAAAGTGGTCGCCCCTTCCCAAGGTTTGGCTGGCGCTTTTTCCCCACCACGGATGCACTTCAAGACAATGTAGAGGAAGAGCAACTGAGTACTGCCGAAACCGAAAGCGCCGATACTGGAAATCATGTTGAAATCGGCAAACTGCAGCGCATAGTCGGGGACCCGGCGCGGCATGCCCGCCAATCCCAGAAAATGCTGCACAAAGAAGGTGAGGTTGAAAAAGAACATCGATAGCCAGAAATGCCATTTTCCCAGCGTCTCGTCATACATATGCCCGGTCCATTTCGGCAGCCAGTAATAGGCTCCGGCGAAAATGGCGAAGAGCGAACCCGATACCAGCACATAGTGAAAGTGCGCAATCACATAGTAAGTATCCTGCACCTGGACATCGATCGGCACGATTGCACATACCACGCCGCTGAAACCGCCGATGACAAACAGGAAAATGAAGCCAATGGAGAACAGCATGGGCGCTTCGAAAGTCATGGAGCCGCGCCACATGGTCGCAGTCCAGTTGAAGACCTTCACGCCAGTCGGTATCGCGATCAGCATGGTGCCATACATGAAGAACAACTGGCCTGTCACCGGCATGCCCACGGTGAACATGTGATGCGCCCAGACGATGCAGGACAGAATCGCGATGGAGGCAGTGGCATACACCATCGACGAATAGCCGAATAATGGTTTGCGCGCGAAAGTCGGGATGATTTCTGAGACGATACCGAATGACGGCAGAATCATGATATAAACTTCCGGATGTCCGAAGAACCAGAAAACATGCTGGAACAGCACCGGGTCGCCGCCACCCGCCGCATTAAAGAAGTTGGTGCCGAAGTTGCGGTCGGTCAGCAGCATGGTCACAACGCCCGCCAGTACCGGCATTACCAGAACCAGCAGGTATGCAGTAATGAGCCAGGTCCAGACGAACAGCGGCATTTTCATCAGCGTCATGCCTGGTGCCCGCATATTGAGGATGGTGGTGATAATGTTGATCGATCCCATGATGGAAGAAGCGCCAAGGATATGGACGGCGAAAATCATCATATCCATGCCTACGCCCATTTGCACCGACAAGGGGGGATAGAATGTCCAGCCCCCCGCAGCCGCGCCGCCCGGCACGAAGAACGAACCTATCAGCAGCAGCGCCGCCGGGGGCAGCAGCCAGAAACTCCAGTTGTTCATTCGCGCAAAAGCCATGTCAGGCGCCCCGATCATCATCGGTATCTGCCAGTTGGCGAATCCGACGAAGGCCGGCATGATGGCGCCGAACACCATCACCAGGCCATGCATCGTGGTCAACTGATTAAAGAATTCCGGGTTGACGATCTGTATGCCCGGTTGAAACAGCTCCGCCCGGATCGTCAGCGCCATCACGCCCCCCGTCAGGAACATCATGAAGCTGAACCAGAGATACATCGTGCCGATATCTTTGTGGTTGGTGGTTGTTATCCAGCGCATTATGCCGCTGGGATGATGATCGTGCGCGTGTGTAATATCATCGTGTACCGCTGCCATAACTTTCTCCTTGATACTATTTTTTCAAATGTTTGCGTTTGTGGTTACGTAGCTCGCGCATCAAGCCGCTGAGATGACAGCCATGCACATGTGCAATGCCGGCAATGCCGCATTGCCGTAATCGCAGTAGCGGAGCGTGCTGCCATGGTTTTCTCCTTGGTGCTATTTTCTGAGGTCGTTGATTTCGGATGGCTGCACGACGTCGCCCGCTGTATTGCCCCAGGCGTTACGTTCGTAGGTGACCACCGCCGCGATTTGCACATC
>JBDTKY010000049.1:0-4029 GCA_039935055.1 Nitrosospira sp. | reverse complement strand
CCCGCTGCGGGGTTACACCTTCCTGCGGAAGGCACTGCTCCACCCTGCGCGGTCGCACCATTCCGCGTCGTTACGCCTTGCCCTGCACCCCAAAACCACACACTCCGCCCCGTCCAACTGCCGGATTTAGGTTAAAGCAAACTTTGCGCAAGCTGCTTGAGAAATACGAGGAAAAAAACGCTGCGACAAGATTTCGAATGATTGGAGGCTTCATTGTAGAATCCGAAGCGCCCATGTAGAATCCAGACTTGTTTAACGCGCCCGGAGGAAAGTCAAATGAATATTTCTAAACGTTCCGTGTTATTGAGCAGCACCATCGCGATAGCGATATTTTCGGGTTCTCTTGCAGCGCAAGGCTTCGGTCAGCTGAAAGACATCATGGGCGGAAGTGGCGGAAGCAGCGCCAGCGGCGCAGCTTCGTCGTTAGGGTCGCTTGGGTCGTTGGGCTCGTTTGGGTCGTTGTCGTCCATAACGTCGGGGAGTACAGGCAATGTTGCGGGAATTATCCAATACTGCATACAGAATAATTATCTGGGTGACAGCAATGCCTCCAGCGCCTCTTCGGTTAAGGATCAACTGATGGGGAAGCTCTCCGGCAGCGGAGCCCAACCGGCCCAGAGCGATCCTGACTATGTCAACGGTGCGAAGGGCGTATTGAATGGCAGTAACGGCCAGAGCATGGATTTGAGTATGGCCGGCCTGAAAGCTTCGGTAACCAAAAAGGTATGCCAAAAGATACTTGACCAGGGCAAGTCCCTGCTTTGATTGCCGATAAATAGCGCTTGGATTTTTAGCGGGGTTCTGGCAGTATTCTTCGCCGTCCCTGCCTTGCAGGTGGCTGCGTGCATGTTCACAATCTCTCCCTTGATATTTTGGTCTGAGGCCGCTCAGGTAAAAGACGCGTTGAGCCCCCGACTGTCGCCACAGACGTCATGGTCGAGCGTATGGCGGGTTCCAGCCCTTCAATTTATTTATCTCGTTTTCCGCAGTGCCAGGGTCGATGTCATGAAAGTCCGCGCCCGGCATGTCTTATTGGTAAATCGTTTTGACGATCGCTGAACTTTGGGAGAACAAGGTTGAGCGAAGCCATATCAGGGACTGAGGGGCTTGAGCCGGTTATCCGGCTGGCTTTTTTTTTCGCAATCCTCCTTATCGTTGGTGTTGGGGAAGCGCTAGTACCGCGGCGTCAGCGCAGCCTTACGCGACTCACGCGTTGGCCCGGTAATCTCGGCATCGCGGCGTTGAATACGTTGATGCTCCGTATCCTGTTCCCGACAGCGGCCATCGGGGTTGCATTGCTGGGTGAAGAGCGCGGCTGGGGTCTACTGAACGCTTTCACCATTCCGGAATGGATTGCGGTCCTGGTGGCCATTGTAGTCCTCGATCTGGCCATTTATCTTCAGCATGTATTATTCCATGCTGTGCCCGCGCTTTGGCGCCTGCATCGGATGCATCACGCCGACCTCGATTTCGACGTGACTACCGGGGTACGATTTCATCCGATCGAGATCATGCTCTCCATGGGCATCAAACTGATAGTCGTGGCGGCGCTCGGAGCCCCGCCGCTTGCAGTGCTGATTTTTGAAGTACTGCTCAACGCCACCTCGCTATTCAACCATGGGAACGTGCGCATCCCTCGATCTTTCGACAGGATTCTGCGCTGGGTCGTGGTGACACCCGACATGCACCGGATCCACCATTCCTGGCACCCTGACGAGACGAACTCCAACTTCGGATTCAATCTGCCCTGGTGGGACAGGCTGCTGGGCACTTATAAGGAGCAGCCCCGAGATGGCCACGAGGGGATGACTATCGGCATCAATCTATTCCGCGAACCGGCTTGGGAGCGACTCGATCGAATGCTGATCCAGCCTTTTGTCGGACCTGCCAACAGCTACCCCATCAATGCACGCAAGGCGCCTGACCGGGCGCTTGCCGAGGAGCTCTTGGGAAAGGATGGAGAGGAACAGAACTGAACCCGCAAAGCTGAATCGCTACCAAAACCGGAGTTATTCGAGTTTGGCATTATCGGATTTCTAACCATGGTATTTGTCACGGCTAATCCGCCCTGCCCGCCTGAGCGGCATATAGCCGATTACGAAGATCCGGCCCCGGCAAAATCTTATGATCTTATGGAAAGGACGGGCCGAGCCCGGCTGTTTCCGTGGAGGGCGCAAGCATGCGGATCTCGGATTCCCAGTCTTTGAGTTTCTTTATGGCATATTTTCGTTGTACTGCGGTTGTCGTATTATGGAGGTTTGCGACAAAGGCGCAGTTATAAACCCACACCTGCTCTGCGTACTTCCTGTAGTCATCATTCGGCGAGCGATAAATACGTTCCACATACGCCCGGAGCGCCGCTTGTGCCTTATCCTGGTTCGAGTTATCCGCATTCAGCCGCCGCAGTACCTGCACGAGATCCTGCTGACGCCGATGACGCTCGGTATTCCAGATATTGACTTCGTAGGGTGAGAGCGTCACCCACCGCGTAATGAGCTCTTGTTGCGTGTTGTCGAGCTTTCCATAGAAGAATTCTGCCCGTTCAGCCGTGCGCTTGATTGATTTCTTGAGACGTTGTGACGCGCCGCCCTGAAGATGATCGTCACGAAATTCCTCATTGATTTTGTCATATCGCCGCTGGATATTCTGTATCTGCTGTGGCGTCAGCGTTACCATTATTTCGGCCGTCATCGGTACGGCGCGTTCGAATGCGCTGTCCATATAACCGCGCAAGTCTGTCCACAATCCGCATGTGCGCTCGGATGTAATATCTTCCAGCACGAGATTCTGCGAGTTCACCAGTAAATTGGCGTACCCAGGCAGGTGTGCACGCCGGTGCCAGGCAAACCATTGGGTGAGCGCTTCACGGGCTCGCGGTTCCTGCATGTCGTTGAAATCCACAAACCGGTCAATCCACCAGTAGGTCAAGTGATTTGCCTGGTTGTAGCCGAAACGGATCACGCTGCAACCCGCAAGCGTGGATAGCACCAAAATCAGCACGGCAATAATAGGCAGCTTCAAAGAAGATGTGGTCATGGGTATTGTGACTCAGAGCAACACTGGAGATGCGCTAATGAGTTTGCGTATCGTGAACCCGGCTGACAGTATTTGCCGCGCGGCGGTCATATCCGTTTAATTTAAACTGTACGAAGCAGCTTTAGCAACTCTTCTGCTCCGAGCGCTGAAGAGGCCGGGTTCTGACCAGTTACCAGCTTGCCGTCCACCTGGACGTAGGGAACCCAGTTGTCAGTTTTTCTGTAGATACCGCCTCGCTCCCTTAGCCGGTCTTCCAGTAGAAATGGCACGACCGCGGTCAAGCCCACCGCTTCTTCTTCCGCATTCGTAAAACCGGTCACGTGCTTTCCCTTAACCAGATACTCGCCGTCCTTGCCCCGTACATTGATAAACGCGACCGGAGCATGACATACCGCAGCGACGGGTTTACCGTCCGCCACGAAAGCTTCGATCAGCGCAATAGAGGTTGCATTATCAGGCATGTCCCACATCGGGCCATGTCCGCCGGGGTAGAAAACTGCATCGAAATCGTCCGCAGATACTTCCACCAGCTTTTTCGTGTTGGCGAGTTCGGTCTGCGCAGCGGTATCCATGCGAAAGCGCTGCGTTAATAAAGTCTGGTTTTCAGGCAGATCGCTTTTCGGATCGAGCGGCGGCTGACCGCCTATTGGTGAGGCCAGCATAATCACCGCACCGGCATCCTTCAGCACGTAATAGGGAGCGGCGAACTCTTCCAGCCAGAAACCAGTTTTCTTTCCCGTATCGCCGAGTTGGTCATGAGACGTGAGAACAATGAGAACCCTCATAGCGCAAACCTCCTTTGTTTGAAATGCATTGCCATTGTGATATGACCAGTGTAACGCCATTTCATGGCCTGGCTCATTCGCTTATATGCCTCTAAACCATTTTCAGTTTTATCTGAGTATGAGTCAGACAAGCGTTGAGGAGGCGTAATGGCAGCTGTGCTTCCCATTCCCGCCGGTTGAAGCGGTAACAGAACTCATTGAGATACTC
>JBDTKY010000048.1:0-7799 GCA_039935055.1 Nitrosospira sp. | reverse complement strand
ACGCGGTGCGCACTCTGCGTCTGGCGCGTGAATTGCTGGATGGACACAGTCTGGTGAAGCTGGAAGTTTTGGGTGATCCGAAGACGCTCTACCCTAACATGGTTGAAACTATCAAAGCTGCAGGAATTCTGATAAAAGAAGGTTTTCAGGTAATGGTTTATACTTCGGATGACCCTATTATCGCCAGACAACTGGAAGAAATTGGTTGTGTCGCAGTGATGCCGCTGGCTTCGCTGATCGGTTCCGGCATGGGTATTCTAAATCCGTGGAATTTGCAAATCATCATTGAGAATGCCACCGTTCCGGTAATCGTGGATGCAGGCGTCGGCACGGCTTCGGATGCGGCCATTGCTATGGAACTGGGGTGTGACGGCGTACTGATGAACACCGCCATTGCCGCTGCGCAAAATCCGGTGCTGATGGCTTCCGCCATGAAAAAAGCGGTGGAAGCCGGGCGCGAAGCCTATTTGGCTGGACGCATGACAAAAAAGCTTTATAGCGCGAGTCCCAGTTCGCCAGTCAGCGGCACTATCGCCAGCAGCAAGGACAAATCCTCATAATTTCTGGTTCTCCGGTTTCCTGGGTCTCTTCTTCCTAAATGGCAGAGCATCGTCCCATCCGCAGCTTTGTTCTTCGCCAGGGGCATGTTTCCAATGCCCAGCGCCGCGCGCATGAAGCCCTGATGCCGAAATACGGCATTCCATTTGCAGAAAATCCGCTTGATCTCGATCAGATTTTTGGCAGGAGCGTGCCCAGGTTTCTGGAGATTGGTTTCGGTATGGGCGAAACCACAGCGGCTATAGCCCAGGCACACCCTCAATATGACTATCTTGCCATCGAAGTTCACACGCCTGGCGTAGGCAGTCTGCTGAAGCAACTCGAAGCGTCAGGACTGACGAATGTGCGCATTGTCCAGCATGACGTGGTCGAGGTGCTGCAACAGATGTTGCCATCCGATTGTCTTGATGGCGTGCATATTTTTTTTCCTGATCCCTGGCCCAAAGCGCGCCACCACAAGCGGCGGCTCATACAGCCAAAGTTCATCGCGCTTCTGGGCGAACACGTCAAGCATGGGGGCTATATCCATGCCGCGACAGATTGGGAAAATTATGCGAGCCAAATACTGGAAGTATTGAGCAACGAACTGCAGCTTGCCAATACTGCTGTCGACTATGCCCTGCGGCCGGAATACCGGCCGTTAACTAAATTCGAGCAGCGCGGTTTGCGGCTGGGGCATGGCGTGTGGGATTTGGTGTTTCAAAAGCAATAAAATAGGAAAAGTGCGAAACATAGAGACTATATGTTCCTTTATTCCGGCAGGAATATCTGCAATAAATCATTCAGAAATCGCCTGCCAGCAAGAGTAGGCGCGATACGCTGATAATCGCGCTCTATCAGTTGGCGTCGCTCCGCCTCGTCAAGTTGCCGCTGGATATTGGTAATAGGCAGACCGGTACGCTCCATGAACGCCTCCGTTGCAAAGCCTTCAGTAAGGCGCAGTGCGTTCATCATGAATTCGAATCCCCGGTCGTTTCGCTCTACTTCGTGCTGTTCCATGACCGGTGAGCCGGATGCCGTCATGTCTGGCATTATTTTGGCCAGATAATCCCTGGGTTGCTTATAGCGCATCTGGCGCACTATTTTATCGGCGAAGCTTATTTTGCTGTGCGCGCCCGCACCAATACCAAGGTAGTCGCCGAACATCCAGTAATTCATGTTGTGGCGCGACTCCCGCCCGGATCGGGCAAAAGCCGAGGTTTCGTAGTTGGTATAGCCGCCGTGAGCAAGCGTTTGCTCGATCATCAATTGCATTTCCGCGGACAAATCGTCATCCGGTAACGGTGGTGGATAGCGATAAAACAATGTATTCGGTTCCAAAGTGAGATGATAAGCGGAAATATGCGGGACACCATACGCGGTCGCGGTTTCGATATCGTTTCGGGCTTCCTCCATTGTCTGATGCGGGAGTGCATACATCAGATCAAGATTCACATTGTCAAAATTCTTTTGAGCGATTTCAATTGCGCGATGCGCCTCGCTGTCGTCGTGTATTCGCCCCAACGATTGAAGATGCCTTGGGTTAAAGCTTTGAATGCCGATGGACAAGCGATTGATTCCCGCAGCGCGAAAATCGGCAAACTTTCTCGCCTCGAAAGTCCCAGGATTGGCTTCCAGCGTGACTTCGGAGGAATGTTCCAACGACAGCAACGTCCTCACCGCGGTGAGGATCGCATCGATGGATCTTGCACTAAACAGGCTGGGTGTGCCGCCGCCGAAAAATACAGTAGCCACTTTACGTCCCCATATCTGCGGTAGCGCTGCTTCAAGATCACGGATCAGGGCGGCTACATATTCAGCCTCCGGTACGTCGCCATTCTGGCCACGGATTTCGTGGGAATTGAAGTCGCAATAGGGGCATTTCTTCATGCACCACGGAATATGGATATAGAGACTCAGCGGCGGCAGTGAGCTAAGTCTGGGAGATTGGGAGCCCAATATAGATGTGGGAGAAATGATTGCCGTCATGTTCAATTCGAGAGACAACAAACGGAGTGAGAAGACATTGGTTCAGCTACTGCTGTATCCGCTCCACTTTTCCCACCGACCCACTAGTCCGACTAATCCGTTCAAAATGTCTCTTCCCTGATACGTTCGGCGAGTTGCGCCAGCGCTTTCCCGCGATGGCTGATCTGATTCTTCTTTTCCATGGGAAGTTCTGCAGCGGTCTTGCCCAGATTCGGCAGGAGAAAGTAAGGGTCGTAGCCGAAACCGCCTTCACCGCGCGGTTCCAGGATGATCTCGCCGTGCCAGGTGCCGTCGGCAATGATGGGTTGCGGGTCATCGGCATGACGCACCAGCACAATGATGCAGTAATAGTGAGCCTTGCGATTGGGCTGATTTCGTAACACATCGACCAGTTTCTGATTATTTTGCTCGTCCGATTTGGACTCCCCCGCATAGCGCGCCGAATAAACACCCGGTCCGCCGTTTAAGGCATTCACGCAAATACCGGAGTCGTCCGCCAGCGCCGGTAACCCAGACGATTTACTGGCATGGCGCGCCTTGGCGAGCGCATTTTCGAGGAATGTGCAATAAGGTTCTTCGACTTCCGTAATGTTGAAAGCGGACTGCGGCAATACCTGAATGCCCAAGGGCTCCAGCAAATAGCGGATTTCCCGCAGTTTGCCGGCGTTGCCGCTAGCGATAACGAGTTTTTGTATTTCTGCGGGGCTGCTCATTTTGCCAATACTACCTTTTGAATCTTGATCAGATCCTGTATTCCCTGCTGTGCCAGGTCCAGCATGGTGTTCAGGTCCTGTCGGCTGAACGAGACCCCTTCAGCGGTACCCTGCACCTCCACCAGGCCAAAATCGCCAGTCATCACGACGTTCATGTCGGTATCGCAGCAGGAGTCTTCCAGATAATCCAGATCAAGCACTGGCACACCCTCATAGATGCCGACCGAGATGGCGGCGACATGAGTAAGTATTGGTGTAGTTTGTATCAATTGCCGGTGCAACAGCTTTTCCACCGCATCATGCAGCGCTACAAACGCCCCCGTGATGCTCGCGGTACGGGTGCCGCCATCGGCCTGGATTACATCGCAGTCGATCTGGATGGTGCGCTCGCCAAGCTTCGTGAGATCTACTACCGAACGCAATGCGCGTCCGATCAGGCGCTGGATTTCCATGGTGCGTCCGGATTGCTTGCCTTTGGCTGCTTCGCGCCGCATCCGCTCATGTGTGGAGCGCGGCAGCATGCCATATTCAGCAGTGAGCCACCCCTGACCTTTGCCCCTAAGAAAGGGGGGTACCTTCTCGTCCAGGCTGGCGGTGCACAATACCTTGGTATCGCCGCACTCGATCAGCACTGCGCCTTCGGCGTGCCGGGTGTAGTGTCGGGTGATTTGAACAGAGCGAAGTTGAGTTGGAGTGCGATTGCTGGGGCGCATGGTTGTGGTAAATCTTTAGAGGATAATGTAATCGGTAGAGCTTTCGCTCTTTCACCAAGCGTATAGAACAATAATACCAGCGTTGCCGGTAAGGATTGTGTGTCAAGGCGCGAGCGCGTTGTGGCATAATCCGCAAAGATGATGTGGTGATAACACGCCACTTTTATTATTTTAACGTATTAAGGACTTGCCGGTGGTTAAGTTAGCATGATCTACAGTATGACCGGCTATGCGGTGGTCACGAAGGAAGTGCCACGCGGTTCATTGAATCTGGAGTTGCGCTCCGTCAATAATCGTTACCTTGATATCCAGTTTCGCCTACCTGATGAGCTCCGTTTGCTTGAGGCATCCATGCGCGAGTGTTTGACGGCCAGATTGAACCGGGGGAAAGTCGAATGCCGTTTAAGTTTTTTCCAGCTTGCGGGCGCGGGAGATCCGCAGCATATCAACGCTAATCTGTTACAAAAATTGCTGCAATTGGATCGCACCGTGCGGGTGGCCCTGCCAGATGCACGGGGTCTCGAAGTGGCGGATATTCTTCGCTGGCCTGGAATATTGGGCGCCGATTCCCTGCCAACAGAGGATTTGTGCGAGCCTTGCATGCAATTGTTGAACGTTGCCCTGGATGAGTTTGCGGCGGCACGCGCACGCGAAGGTGAAAAACTGAAAGCGATACTGCTTGAGCGCCTTGGCAAGATGCGTCGCCTGACAACCGAAGTGTCGCCGCGTATTCCCGCATTGCTTGTGGCTTTCCAGGAAAAGGTCAAGTCACGATTGAAAGAAGCCATGATAAATCATGATGATGATCGTATTCGTCAGGAGCTATCATTGTTTACCAGTAAGATTGATGTGGACGAGGAACTGTCTCGTTTGCAAGCCCATCTGGACGAAGTGGAACGGGTCCTGTTCAGCGGGGGAGCAATCGGCAAACGCCTGGATTTTTTGATGCAGGAGCTCAACCGCGAAGCCAATACCATAGGTTCAAAATCCGTGGATGTGGAAGTATCGAAAACTTCCCTGGAACTCAAGGTGCTGATCGAGCAAATGCGCGAACAGGTACAGAACATCGAATAGCCTTTCACCGAGAATCACTGCATCTCAAAAAACCTTAGAGCCGCTAACCATGCGGCTTTTTCATATCACACCGTTGCATTTACACACCGAAACCATTTGAGTGTGCGGATTTTGCCTGTTTTGTGTGTACTCAATAAAACCGTATTATCCCAGTGGGAACCGCGTGGCAATCGGAGTGTGAGAAATGCGGGTGAGTCCACATTCCACATATTTGCTATCGTTCATATGCCAATACTGGCGCCAGCCATTTCTCCGTTTCGTCCAATGTCCAGCCTTTACGCTTCGCATAATCTTCCACTTGATCCTTATTTATTTTGCCCACAGCAAAATAATCAGCTTCGGGGTGGGAAAAATAAAACCCCGATACCGCCGCGGTAGGTACCATGGCGTAGGATTCGGTCACGATAATGCCGGCGTTTTCCGGCGCTTTCAGAATCTCAAACAGCGGCCCTTTCTCGGTGTGGTCGGGGCAAGCCGGGTAACCCGGTGCGGGACGGATGCCGCGATATTCCTCGTTGACGAGTTGTTCGTTACTCAGGTCTTCATCTTTGACAAAACCCCAGAATTCGCGACGTACCCGCCAGTGCATGTGTTCTGCGAAAGCTTCCGCAAGACGGTCGGCCAGCGCTTTCAATATAATCGCGCTGTAATCGTCATGTGCCTCCTCAAAAGCCTTCACCCGTGGGTCTATGCCGAGTCCGGCCGTCACCGCGAATGCACCGATAGCGTCCCGAATACCAGTTTCCTTGGGAGCTATAAAGTCAGCCAGGCATAAATTCGGGCGTCCTGCCGGTTTCGTCGTCTGCTGCCGCAAATTGTGGAAGGTCATTGCCAGCTTGGTGCGGCTTTTGTCGGCATAGATTTCGATGTCATCATTGTTCACGGTGTTCGCGGGAAACAGCCCGACCACGGCATTGGCACCAAGCCATTTCTGCTCAACGATTTTCTTCAACATGGCCTGAGCATCGCGGAACAGCGTGGTGGCAGCTTCTCCCACTATCTCATCTTGAAGAATCGCCGGATAGCGTCCCGATAACTCCCATGCCTGAAAAAATGGCGTCCAATCTATATGGGGTACTATTTTTTCCAGTGGATAGTTTCTTAATGATCTTATGCCGATGAAATCCGGTTCAGGCGGAGTGTAATTGGCCCAATCAGTTTTAAAGGCATTATTTCGGGCTTCCGCGATGGTCAGCATTGGCGAAGGACCTTTTTTGTTCCTATGCTGGGTGCGGACTTTTTCGTACTCTGCTTTTAGTCCGTCCACGTAGTCTGTCCGCAAATCCTCCGACAGCAAATTGCTGCATACACCTACGGCGCGGCTCGCATCCGGCACCCATACGGTAACTCCACTGTAATGCGGCGCGACTTTTACGGCGGTGTGCACCCGCGAAGTGGTTGCGCCACCGATCAATAGCGGAATGGTAAAGCCCTCACGCTGCATTTCCTTTGCCACATGCGCCATCTCCTCCAGGGAAGGCGTGATAAGCCCCGACAGGCCGATCATATCGGCGTTCTCGCGCCGCGCCATTTCCAGAATCTGCGCACAAGGCACCATGACGCCCATGTTCACGACTTCATAGTTGTTGCACTGGAGCACGACCGTAACAATATTTTTGCCGATATCATGGACGTCGCCCTTGACTGTGGCGATGACAATCTTACCCTTGGCCCTGGAATCACCCGACAGCTTCTTTTCCGCCTCAATGAATGGCAACAAGTGCGCCACCGCCTGCTTCATTACGCGTGCCGACTTGACTACTTGCGGTAAAAACATCTTGCCTGAGCCGAATAGGTCGCCCACTACGTTCATGCCATTCATGAGCGGACCCTCGATCACCTGGATGGGGCGCCCGCCCTGATTACTGATTTCGAGCCGCGCCGCCTCGGTATCCTCCACGATGTACGTGGTAATGCCTCTCACCAGCGCGTGAGTCAGACGCTCCTGGACAGGCTGATCGCGCCATGAAAGATCTTCGATGTTCTCCTTGCTTTTTCCCTTGAAGCTCTCTGCAAATTCCACCAGTCGCTCGGTGGGCGTAACATCCCCTTCGACCGGACGATTGAGCAACACATCTTCGACCCGTTCCAGCAAGTCCTTCGGAATGTCGGAGTAGACACCCAACTGCCCCGCGTTGACGATACCCATGGTCATGCCGGCGCGAACCGCGTGGTAGAGGAATGCGGTATGGATCGCCTCTCGAACCGGTTCGTTGCCGCGAAAAGAGAACGACACATTCGACACGCCGCCGCTTATCTTGGCATAGGGCAGGATTTGCTTGATGATGCGTGTGGCCTCGATGAAATCAACACCATAATTGTTGTGTTCCTCGATGCCGGTAGCGACCGCGAAAATGTTTGGATCAAAAATGATGTCTTCAGGAGGGAAACCCACCTGGTCAACAAGAATGCGGTAGCAGCGCTTGCAGATTTCCACTTTGCGTTCTTTCGTGTCGGCCTGTCCTGATTCATCGAAAGCCATCACAATGACCGCGGCACCATAGCGGCGGGCAAGTTTTGCGTGTTCGATAAACTCTGCTTCGCCTTCCTTCATGCTGATCGAGTTGATGACGGCCTTGCCTTGCACGCATTTAAGCCCTGCTTCGATCACTGACCACTTGCTCGAATCAATCATGACCGGTACGCGGCTGATGTCGGGTTCGGCGGCGATAAGATTCAGGAACGTCACCATCGCCTTCTGCGAATCGAGCATCGCTTCATCCATGTTGATGTCGATGATCTGCGCACCGCTTTCCACCTGGTTGCGGGCAAC
>JBDTKY010000047.1:0-8800 GCA_039935055.1 Nitrosospira sp. | reverse complement strand
TGAGCATGAAGAAAGTTATCCACCTCTCCCTCAGTCACATTTATCCGATTATTTACCTCACGTTCCTTCAACCGTACTAAAATTATTTCGTCGCGAATTTCGTCGCGGAACTTGTTGAAGCTGATCCCGTCCTGCTCAAGCGCGCTATAAAATTCCTGCGTTGACATCTTGTTTTCCTGAGCGATACGGCGAAGAGTCTGGTCGAGCTCGGCATCAGGTACCGTCAGGCCAGTTTCTTTTGCAAGTTGCAGTTGGACGCGATTAACGATAATACGTTCTAACAGCTGTTTCTCCAGTACCGCGGGCTGGGGCGGCTGCACTCCCTGTTTCTGTAATTGTTTAAGGGTGGTTCTAAGCACATCATCCAGCTCGCGGCGGGTCACCACATTCTCATTCACAACCGCAACGATCCGATCAATGGTTTGGATGCTGCCGGGATGGGCCGGCTGCTGAGCAACAGCAATTCCGGCTGTCAACATGGCCAGTAGGACAGGGGGACGCAACAGGAATTTCATACCCATGTGAATAGCGTATCAGAGATTGCGGAGGAAGAAAATCATTGGCGGTCTGCGGCGGGCGACAGTGTGAGATCCGGGCTACTGTGATCCCACTCCACCGCTCCCTTGGCTGCCAATCTGGGTGTACCCGGGAATGCTCCGTTGCAACACCTGTAGCGGGTTTGATCCGATTTGCATCAGACCATTCAGCTCAAGTTGCAGAAAAGCTTGCGTGGTGGTCTTCTGAGTGGCAAGGGTTAGATGCTGGACCACAAACCGCAGCGACCAGCAGCACGCATTATACTCAATTCCCGCCAGTCCTTCCAGGATTGTCTTATCTTGTATTGAGTAATTCAAGCGCGCCACGCTTTGCCATTTTTCTGCCCATCGCCATTGTGATGAGAAATCGACTTGATGCAATACATCGCGGGTAAAGCGGTAACCAAGGTTTACTACCCTGCCAGGCTCCGGACGATAACTCAAGCCCGAGCGCACCACTTCGGCACGATATTGGGTTTGGTCAAATTGCATGCTTGAATCCGTGGTGATGGTCGGCGTGATAAATCCTGTGATTGCAGCAATAGCATCGGGTCTTCTAGGGATTGTCCCGGGTGCGTCCAACGTTATCTGCCGGTTTATGAAACTAAACTGCTGACCAATGGACACGCGCATACGCTCTGCGCCAGATCCCGGTTCTATGAGACGGGATGTAAGCGCGAAACTAACCTGATTCGCGTCGTTGATGCGGTCGCTGCCACTGAAGCGATTTTCGGTTAGCATCTGGGCAAAGCTGAAATCCGTCTTGGCGGAATCAAAATTGGGCAGAAAACTCTGGTCGCGGAATGGCACATAAACGTAAAATAAGCGCGGCTCAAGAGTTTGAGTGAATTTTTCCCCGCCCAGTTCCATCCGGCGATCAAATATCACACTGCTGTCCACGCTGAATAGTGGTAAGGTACGAGTCGGATTGGTGCCTGGAGATGTGCCGAATTGGTCAAGGTAATACTCGGTGTGGTGTATGCCGATCTTGGGCGTGATGTAACCAAATGCGTTGCGCATGGGGTAACTGACGCTGGGAAAGAGTACAACGCGATTGCCACTTATGAGAGTAGGGTGGGAGAAATTGGTCCAACTGCTGATTAAACTGAGATCTGCTCCCAAAATATCGGCTTTGTGCGCTGTTAAAGTAACTTGTGGCAGGCGCTTGTAAGGAGCGGTAACCGGTGCAAGAGGATCCTGAATGGTCTGGAATTGCTGTACAAGTGTCGTTACGTTCAATGACCCGCCTTCTCCCAAATTACGGTTGTATGCCACAAGGCCCTGCTGCAGCAGATTAACCCTGGACGTTACATTAAGATTCGCACCCAGATCACGAAAATAAGTATCATCGGAGACCCTGTTATAGTCAAGGCGGCTATAGAAACCATTGCCTAGAGTTTGATTGTGCCCCAACGACACGCGATAGCGAGTCTCTTTTGTTTGGAGGTCCTTCGGCAATATCTCAGCCAATAGATTGCTATTTGAGTTGGTTCCAAGATAACGGAACTCGCTGTTCATGGCGACACCGCGCTTGGACATGGCTCGCGTTGAGAATGTTGCGTCATAGTTTGGCGCAATGTTCCAGTAAAATGGCACGGTGAGATCGATACCCGTTCTGGCAGTGTAACCATACAGGGGAGCCAGCATGCCGGACTTGCGTTCGCCGCTGAATGAGAAATTCATCCAGGGCGTATACAATATCGGCACATCCTTGAAGGTGAGCTTAACTTTCTGCGCAGTGCCGGCTTTCGTTGCTTTATTGATTGCCAGATCATCTGCTTGCATGTACCAATCGTCATCGCCGGCAGGGCATGTTGTATAAGTCGCTTGCCGAAGCCGATATTGGTTTTCCCCTTCAAATAGCAGCATATTGGCGTAGCCCCGGCTGCTGGCATCTTTCAAACGATAATTGGGTTGACTCAATTGCCCGGTTTTGCTTGCCAGATTGAATTTGAGCTGCGAGCCTTCCAGTATGTCTCCATTCCGTTCGACACGCACGCTGCCTTGGGCCTCGGCATCTTCCGTAGCTTGATGATATTTCATTCGATCTGCCGAGATAAATTGGTCGCCATTAAACAGCTCAGCCTTGCCTATCCCTTCAATTTCCTGCTCAACATGGCCCTGCAGGCGATCAGCTGCAATAAATATAGGCCGGTTTTCTTTCTTTTTCCCCTTGGTTACGGGTGTTGGAGTCCTACTTCCATCTTTCACCGCCAGCGGCAGAACCTCATAAGGTGCAATCGCGCCGCCAAGACGCAGTTTAGTGTCGCCTTCCTGCGCCAGGTGTTCATCAATGTACTCACTCTCAGAAAATACAGATTTTTTATTTGATTCTCCGGCTATAGGCAATGCCAATTTGTTTCTATTCTTCAATGCTGGCGATGAGATGTCCGGAGACGTAGCCAGACCACTTTGCGTGCCGTTGCGCAGCCTTGTTTCACCCTCTTGTTCAAGGTGGCCCGGTATATGCTCGGTTTCAGCAAGTACAGACGTGTTTCCCTTGCCTTCCGCTGTAGTGGCAGGTGTGCCCAAGGGGAGTCCGTCTTTTATCGCCGGCGATCGCGTATAGTCCTGCTTCGGCTTAAATTGCATACTTTCGGGGCTCTGGGCGGACTGTTCCGTGGGCACATTCTTTTCAGCCGCTATATCATCGGGCTTTGAGGGCATTCGATCGGCTGAGATAATAGGGCCGGTACGCAGCTCAGTCTCGCTCCTGGCCTCGGTCTCATATTCATGGTGGCCCTTTATGCGTTCCGTATCGACTAATACGGGTTTGTTATCGCTGATTTCAGCTTGAGCGGCGGGTCTTGACCGTTCGTACTTATTTCGTGATGCTGCTGAAGGCGTGTCGGCAAGTGCATTGAATACAAGGCAGAAAGGAAAAGCTGAGCAGCAAATGTAGCGGGAAAAATGCGATTTCATTTGTGGATGTTCATCCTGAAAAGGCATCTCGACACGGATGAGTTGCCGTTTTCAGATTTATATGTCTTGCATCACGGGTATAGGGGCACGATGGCACGTAGCGTATTAAAGCCGGATATGTGAAAATTGAGGAAGCTCTGCATTAAGCCTGCTGTTCAGCCGAGCTTGATAATAAGAGGCGGAGAATAAAAGCCGTAAGTGTAACAAAAAACGGAAGGCAGGCTATATGCATGCTTGTGTAAAAACATCAGTAGCGCATTGCATGTGACTCAAAAAGCTTGGAAAGAATTGCGATGTGGGCTTGGTGAAATGGCTTGGGAATAAAAATTTTCGATTCACTTTACAATGATGGCTTTGCGCGGCGAAAAACACACAGCAACACGCAGCAACCACCAGTTGCATAATCGCCGGGGATTTTTAAACCTGTCCGAGCAAGGAATGTGAACCTGGACGATGTGCTGTTGAGTGCGCCGCAGCTCTGATAACCATACCTGGACGATATACAAGGCCGGCAATTTATGCCGTATACCATTTTCTATGGGCAGTAGCTGCTGATCAAGACCGGTTAATTGAATGCTGAACTGTGTCTGCTGGCGTACAGTTCATTCCCTATTCAGGAGTTAAGGCTTGCACATCCATATTCTCGGCATATGCGGCACTTTTATGGGTGGTATCGCAGCGATCGCGCGCGAAGCCGGCCATGAGGTTAGCGGCTGCGATGCGGGTGTCTATCCACCCATGAGTACCCAGTTAGCGTCGCAAGGGATTGAGTTGATCGAAGGATTCTCAGCGGAGCAAATCCGGCTGAAACCCGATTTGTTTGTAATCGGCAACGTGATAACGCGCGGCAATCCTCTTATGGAGGAGATCCTCAACCGCAACCTTCCCTATATTTCTGGTCCGCAGTGGCTGTCGGAAAATATATTGCGAAACAAATGGGTTCTGGCTGTCGCGGGCACCCATGGGAAGACCACGACCAGTTCGATGCTGGCATGGATACTGGAATATGCGGGAATGGAGCCTGGGTTCCTGACTGGCGGAATACCCCGGAACTTCGGATTATCGGCCCGGCTTGGCGGTTCTTCTTTCTTTGTCATCGAAGCGGATGAATATGACACTGCTTTTTTCGATAAACGTTCCAAATTTGTCCATTTTCGGCCAAAGACAGCAATTCTGAATAACCTGGAATTTGATCACGCCGACATCTTCTCGGATCTTCCGGCAATTGAACAGCAATTTCATTATTTTATACGCGTGGTTTCCGGCAATGGTCTTGTCATCAGCAACGGGAAGGAGGAGAGCTTGGAGCGTGTGCTGGCGAAAGGATGCTGGACGCCGGTGGAAAGGACAGGAATAGCCAATGGTTGGCAGGCGAATTCCTCGGCAGACGATGGAATCGCCATTTATTTCATGGGCGAATCCAAAGGAATATTGCATTGGGATTTACTGGGAGAACACAACCGCATGAATGCATTGGCTGCGCTAGCTGCTGCCCGCCATGCCGGTGTACCTGTAAACATCGCCATCGCGGCCCTTGCGCATTTCAAAAACGTCAAACGCCGTATGGAAATACGCGGTGTAGTCAACGGCATTACGGTATATGACGATTTTGCCCATCACCCCACCGCAATCCGGACAACGCTCGATGGCTTGCGTGACAAAGGGGATGGGGCACGCATCATCGCAGTGCTGGAGCCCCGCTCCAACACCATGAAAATGGGCATATGGAAAGACAGTTTGGCAAATAGTCTTGCAGGGGCAGACATGGTGTTCTGCTATACCGCCAATCTGGGCTGGAACGTCAAGGATGCTTTGGTTTCCATGGGCGCTCGAGCCGTAACCCATGACAGCCTGGAGCAGCTAATCGCAGCCATTGCAGCCGCTGCTCACCCCGGTGACCATATTCTCATCATGAGTAATGGGGGTTTTGGGGGCATTAACGAAAAGCTGCTGAAGGCTATTGGCGGCGCCGCTGCAAAGTAACGAGCAGGGTGGTGACGATGGCTTGACAGGCTTGGCAAGCATGCTGACCGGCAGACTCACTACACGGGTTTCAGACCGTAAGGGTTAAGAACGGCAATTATCGCCGCTCGTCAATGCCGCAGGGAAAAATCAGTATAGCGACTTCACCGTGCCACAGTTCGCGCTAATCCATCGGCCGCTTGTATCTGCATGTTCGTTGACGGGCGTATTTTGTATGGTGCCATTAAATAGCGTCCATCCTGAGAAGCTCTCGGGGTTTGTAAACGTTCCCTCCGCTCTTCCAGTGCCCTTGAATTGGGAGTCTGTACAAACGAGGTCCATTTTGTAGCTATTTTCCGTTCGAATCGCGTTTTTAATACTACATCCGGATTGATTTGGATGAAAATAGGATGGAATTTTCTGGTCTGCCATTTGCTGGGTGATGCAAACCCTGGATGTCGCTGCTCCATTCTGGATTTGGGGCATGTCCAATCCGTATTGCTTAGCCAGGCTTGTCAATTTTTGCATTTGATCTGGCGGAATCTGGGGCACCAGGGCCAATAACATTGACGTGGTGGTTACTTCCCATAATCCGGGACGCATGTTGTTTTCGGCGGTGCCTGCCATTGAAGCGGTGGATACCAGCAATAGCGATAAAAGGATTTTTTGCATCGAATCTCCCGAAAGACGGTGACACATAATTTTAAAAGTGTATTTGATCAGGCAAGCTTGGAGTTTGAACTTAAAGTTTGATTGACATTATTTGAGATGGTTCGCTTTCCGCGGGCGCTGGATTGTCCCAGTCGTGGACGAACCTGCCACCGGTGCGCCTGGACTTGCGTGGTTATATTTTTATCCTTTTCTTTTCACGTGTATCCAGAGAGCGTGGGAATTCATTCCAGCCCTCAGTAAGGGCAGAGAGCCAGCGGCCAGAATGAAGCGCGAAAACAATGCAGATAGTATGATCGGGGGGGCGCGTTGAGGCCAGCGCAGTTATCGTTTTTAGTGCGATCCGGAATCGGAAAGATATGTTATGGAAGGGAGAATTGAAAATGATCAAGTTGCGGCAATATACTCATATTTTGAGCATGCTGATAATTTTATGTGTTTCAGCATTATGTGTTTCAGCAAGCACATGGGCTAATGTGGGTGATAGGGATCTTATCACCGCAGCTGCAAGTGGTAATCTCTCCCGGGTCAAGGCGCTGCTCGCCGCCAAAGCCGATGTGAACGCCAAGGCAGATAATGGCGTCACCGCGTTGATCGCAGCATCGGAGAACGGTTACGAAGAGGTAGTGCAAATGCTGCTCGAAGCCAAGGCAGATGTAAACGCGAAGACAAGTAACGGCACGACTGCATTGATGCAGGCATCGCAGAAAGGTCATGGACAGGTAGTGCAAGAGTTGCTTACCGCCAAAGCCAATGTGAATGCCAGCAGGGGCGATGGTGTCACGGTATTGATGCAGGCGTCGCAGGAGGGGCATAGGCGGATAGTACAGATGCTTCTCACTGCCAAGGCCGACGTGAACGCCAGGCTGGGTAATGGCGCGACCGCATTAATGCTGGCATCGCAGATGGGCCACACGGAAGTAATACAGACACTACTCGCCGCCAAGGCCGATGTGAATGCCAAAGCCGGGAATGGCGCTACAGCGTTAATGCTGGCATCGAAGTATCATCGCCACGACGTGGTAAAGCTCCTGAAGGAGGCAGGTGCCAAATAATAAGGCACACCTTTAACCAAGTCACGCACGGTGGACGGCCGCACCTAATAGGCCTGATGCGCCGCATCAGGCCATGCGTGTCTTATTGCGAGGTCCAGGAAAGATCATACTGTTCTGGAAACGGACCGGCCTTGTAGTCGATAGCTGCTTTTGCCTTGATATCCTGTCTGATCAACACTTGACGCACCATCTCGGGAATCATGACCATGCCTACATAGCGTCCCAGGCATTCATGACTACCAAAACCGAAATGAAAATAATTATACCAATTACGTTGCGGGATAAATTCATCCGGTGAGTCAAACGCCCTGTCATCAAAGGTCGCCGACATGGTGACCGGCAAGACATAGGTACCCGCGCGAAGGACAGTTTCGTATTCGGTGCCTTTGGCTACCGTATAATCACTTGCAGTCGTGCGAAACAAATAGGGGGTGATGGGCACAAAGCGCAACGCCTCCCAAACGATGCCATCGAATTCATCAGTCCTATCCTGCTGAGCAGCGGTTTTTGCCTCCGCAAGCCATTCCGGGCGGTCTAAAAGATACTGTATGACCTGTGCAACTGCTTGTGAAGTGGTTTCAATTGCGCCAATCAAAAGACCGCCAGCATTAATTCCCAAGCGCTTGATGTCAAAATCCAATTGCTTCGGGTAACTCGTGTGCAGCATCCTTGTTACGATATCGTCATCCAGTCGCACGAGGACTGAAAGGGTTATTTGTTCTGCTTTCACTTGCAAGGTGCGGCGAGCAATAAGCTCGACTATGAATTGACCGAGTTTTTTTGAAGTTTCATTGTGACGATCAACAATGGATTGATATTTTTCTTGTGGCAACAAGTCGAAAGGCTGATTATGGAAAGTATCATATTGGTTCCAGTAGGACCATTCGATTAAATCACTTCTTTTTGCTCCGGTAAGCCCGAAATATTCTCGTACCAGGGTCGCCGGCACCATGCGGCAGTAATTGTTGACTATTTCAATGTTGCCGCCGGCGGTGTCGAGTATATCCTTTGAGACGTTTGCCACCATGGTACGAACCGCCGGTAGGTCATCACGATTCAGCATGCATTGCATCAGCGATTTCTCACGCGTGTGCAGAGCGTCGTCGTCATGCATCATCAGGTAATCGCCCATTTTGGGAACATAGGGCTCAACCGTAAATACCTTGGGCATGTTCAGCACTTCCCTGACGTCGTCGAAGCGTGTAATCAGGGTGAATTTTGGTGTTACCAGAATGGGGCGCTTTTCACGCAACTCCTTAAAAAACGGCAGGGGTTCTGTATCAATCCAGCGGCGCACCAATGGAGATTTGTCTGCATCGGCAGCGGCATCATATTGTTCCAGGTAATGACTTGTGCTCATCGGTAGCTCCCTTATTAAGGTTTTAAATGATGATATGTGCGGTTCAACTCACAATGTTTTCACGTATTCCAGCAAATCAAACCGATCCTGCCTGGACATGGGGTACAGGCATTTTTCTTTGACGGATACATCCAGATCGGCATCCTTAATTTGCTCGTTTGCACAGAGCTCTCGGATTTTCGGGTCTACATGCCCGTCAGCTTCGTTAGCCACGCGTCTGGCTCCATACTCATGCCCTGCATTGCTGTTTCCCCCGGTATATCCTCCCATATCATCCTTAATACCCTTCGTGCTGA
>JBDTKY010000046.1:0-2049 GCA_039935055.1 Nitrosospira sp. | reverse complement strand
CAAGTCACATCCATCACATTGCGGTAGGCTGTTTCAAACGTGCGGATGCCGCGCTCACAGAAAATGATATTGTGATTGCCACCGGCGGCAATGTATTCCGCAGCCATGAGCCACTCCGAAATAGTCGCCGACATGCCGCGCTTGAGTATCACCGGCTTGTTGATGCGCCCCACTTCTTTCAGAAGTTCGAAGTTCTGCATGCTACGGGTTCCAATCTGGATCACATCCACATCGTACTTGAGAAATGTGTCGAGCATGCGGGCATCCATCAGTTCGGTGACAATGCGCAGATTATACTTATCCGCCGCCTTGCGAAACATTTTCAACCCTTCTTCGCCATTACCCTGAAAAGTATAAGGGCTGGTACGGGGCTTGAAAGCACCCCCCCGCATCAACTGGCAGCCTGCCGTGGATACATATTGCGCCGATAGATCCATTTGCTCCTGGGTTTCCACCGAACACGGACCGCCAATAACCTGTACCTGGTTACCGCCAATCAATACCCCGCCCACGTTTATTATCGAGTCGTGCTTGTGTGATTCGCGCGATACGATCTTGTACTGCTTGACGATGTGCATGGAATATTCGACCCCAGCCAGCGAATCGAACATTTCCGGACCGAGCTTGCGCTCATCTCCGATGGCGCCGATCACAGTGCGTTCTGTGCCACGCGAAATGTTCGCATCAAGTCCGAAGCTTCGAATTTTGTTAACCACTGAACCGATCTGTTCATCAGTGGCGTCACTGTTCATTATGATGATCAAGCTGATTCTCCGATTGCTACCTCAAGTGATTTCAGGAATGTCTGGTTTTCTGATTCGAGCCCAACGGTGACTCGAAGATGTTCCGGCATTTCGTATATGCCGATAGGGCGTACAATCACGCCCTGCCTGAGGAGACTTTCATTTATCGCGTGGGCATTGCCGCCATTCACGCGGAAACTCAGAAAATTGCCGTAGGAGGGGATGTATTCGATGCCGAGTTGCCGCAGGCCGGTAGTGATTTGCAGCATTCCCGCCTGATTGAGCGCATAGGAGCGTTTCACAAATTCCACGTCATCCAGTGCGGCTGCAGCGCCAGCGAGGCCAATACTGTTTACATTGAACGGCTGGCGCACCCGATTCATCAAGCCACTCATGTCCGCGTGGGCCAATCCGAAGCCCACGCGTATGCCTGCCATGCCGTAAGCTTTGGAAAAAGTGCGGGTGATAAGCAGATTGGGGAAGCGCTTCAGCCAAGCAATGCTGTCAGCCTTGATGGTGCTCGGCAAATATTCATTATAAGCTTCATCCAGCACTACCAGCACATCCGGCGACACCCGCTCCAGAAAACGTAATAGCGCGGAGGCAGCCAGGAAGGTACCAGTGGGGTTATTAGGATTGGCGATAAATACCATGCGAGTTTCAGGCGTGACTGCATCCAGCATGGCGTCAAGGTCATGACCGTAGTTCCTGGCGGGGACCGCTATGCCACTTGCCCCAACCGCCTGCGTTACCAGCGGATAAACTGCAAAGGCGTGCTGAGAATAGATTGCCGATGCGCCCGGTTTCAGGAACACCCGGGCCGCCAGTTCCAGAACATCATTGGAGCCGTTGCCCAGCACAATTTGACTGCTGGCCACAGCATAACGTTTCGACAACGCCACTTTTAACTCGAAGCCGCTGCCATCCGGATAAAGTGCTACCTTATCCAGCGCTTTTATCATCGCCTCCAGCGCTAGCGGACTTGTTCCCAATGGATTTTCGTTAGACGCAAGCTTGATGATGGAGCGTTCATCCATCCCCATCTCCCGCGCCAATTCAGAAATCGGCTTGCCGGGTTGATAGGGACTGATGGCACGGATATATTCGGGAGCGAGATCGCAGAGATTCATAATTCAATTCGCATTGGAAATGGTAACCACATTTGGCATTGTCTTCGGTTCTTCGCCATCCTGATTGTGCTGTCCTCGCTGCTTTACTCTCATTGCTAATGCGTGTTTGAATAAGGTCAAATCAGTGAATTGCGGAGATACGGAAACGTTTAGAAGATGAAACTAAAGTCACGCTA
>JBDTKY010000045.1:0-2125 GCA_039935055.1 Nitrosospira sp. | reverse complement strand
TTTTTGACGGATGAGGCCCTGACTCCCAGGGAATGGATCGGCGGCGCGATGATTGTTTCGGCCAGCCTGTTTTCCGCGAAAATGAATCGGGAGTAACATGGTTTATTACGGCACTGACGATCTCGTCAAAATTGCCAATTTTATTGGCAGAAGCGGTGCCATGGGGCGCCGTGGAATCCGTGAGTCGAATAACGGAAGATGAATATGAGCCACCACGTGGTTTTTTTGGAGCGGGATTCAATCAAGGCGCGTGTGCGCCGGCCGGGTTTCGAACATACGTACGAAGAATACGCGCACACGCCGCCTGATCAGATCGTGCCGCGCCTACGGAATGCGACCGTAGCAATCATCAACAAGGTGCAACTAGGCAACGAAACTCTATCACAATTACCCAGGCTCAGAATGGTGGCGATTACCGCAACGGGGTATGACGGCATCGATATTGCGGCTTGCCGCAAGCGCGGCATCGCAGTGGCGAACATTCGCAATTATGCGATTCACACTGTGCCGGAGCACGTGTTTGCAATGGTGCTTGCATTACGCCGGAATTTATTGGCGTATCGGCTGGAGATCGAGCAGGGCGCCTGGCAGGAATCAGAGCAATTTTGCCTGTTCACACACCCTGTCCGCGAGTTATCCGGTTCCACCATGGGCATCGTCGGCGAGGGCGCCATCGGCCAAGGCACTGCCGCGATTGCGCGCGGCTTCGGTATGCGCGTATTATTTGCCTACCATTTCTCGCCAAAGAAAAAAGATGTGGTGCTGACACCATTTGATCAGGTACTCGCCGAGGCGGATGTGCTTTCCCTGCACTGCCCGTTGACGCCGGCGACGCGAAATCTGATCGGTATCGATGAGCTGCGCAAGATGAAGCGCAGCGCGTTGCTGATCAATACCGCGCGCGGCGGGCTGGTTGATGAGGCGGCGCTGGTGCAGGCGCTGGACGAAGGCCTGATTGGCGGGGCAGGCTTTGATGTGCTCACTGCCGAGCCGCCAAAGAGCGGTAACCCGTTACTCGACCTGCGCCGTTCCAACTTTATTCTGACTCCCCATGTAGCCTGGGCTTCAGATGAAGCCATGCTGTCTCTGGCCAATCAGTTGATCGATAATATCGAGGTCTGGGTGGCTGGCAAGCCGCAGAATCTCGTGACCTGACACGTAGTTGACAAGCCAGGAGCCCTCCGATAGTCTCTTATGGTTTAGTTTGGGTCTGGTACTAGGCCAGTCTAGAATTCGTGCGATTCAATCTACCGCCGCAAGCGGTCTGTAATCGCCAAATGGTCTGGAAATCATCAGGAATCTCTGATTAATTTGATCAATTACGTTATATAAGAGGAGAGCATCATGGAACTTAAAGGATCACAAACTGAAGGAAACCTGAAAGCGGCTTTTGCCGGAGAATCTCAGGCTAATCGCCGTTATCTTTATTTTGCAGCCAAAGCGGACGTGGAAGGTCAAAACGATGTGGCGGCGGTGTTCCGTTCAACCGCTGAAGGTGAAACAGGTCATGCCCATGGACATCTGGAGTATCTGGAAGTTTGTGGTGACCCGGCTACAGGTCTGCCTTTCGGCTCATCCCGCAACAACCTGAAGACGGCTATTGCAGGAGAGACCCACGAATACACCGATATGTACCCTGGAATGGCCAAGTCCGCGCGGGATGAAGGTTTTGATGAAATCGGCGATTGGTTCGAGACGCTGGCCAAGGCTGAACGCTCCCACGCCAACCGCTTTCAGAAGGCGCTGGATAGTCTGGCCGATTAAACTCAGGATCATAAATACGGATAGGCCGGATAGGAGGTTTTAATCCGGTCGATCTGTTCTGTTCTGCAATTTAATCCTGGTTTATCTCTCATTCATTTCCATCTTGCCATGACCACCCGAGAAGGCAGCCTGGAACCTCCAAAGCGGCATCCACTCGACTGGGTAAACTCGGATTTTTATGACGAGCCGAAACTATTCCAGGAGATGGAGCGCGTCTTTGACATTTGTCATGGCTGCCGCCGTTGCGTCAATCTGTGCACGGCTTTTCCGCGATTATTCGATCTTATCGATGATGGCGCCACCGGTGAGCTGGATGGCGTGGAGAAACAGAACCTGTGGGAGGTAGTGGACCGCTGTTATC
>JBDTKY010000044.1:0-14346 GCA_039935055.1 Nitrosospira sp. | reverse complement strand
CAATAGCCGCAGTCAATTCCGGCACCCTGGTGAATACCCCGCGGCGCAGGTAATTTTCCGAAATGTCGCGGAAGAAGCGCTCTACCATGTTCAACCACGAGGCCGAAGTGGGCATGAAGTACATGTTGAAGCATGGATACTTCTGTAGCCGCTCTTGCACGTTGGGATGCCTGTGCGTGGCGTAGATATCGCAAATCAGGTGCAGCGTCTTGTCCTCCGGGGTCTCACGATCGAGATTGCGCAAAAAGCGCAGACGCTTTTGCAGCCGATTTCCTTCCAGCCGCCACTTATCGCGCTGAAAACGAGTCGACCTCAACTCTTCAGACCTATTCTTCACTCTTAAAGATAATCTAGTGGCTGCCGTTAAACTGACGTACACAGAGGTAAGCCAATATGGAGATAGAACCTTGTTTTGTGTGCCGGGGCATAACGGCGCTATGAAGGCTTCAGGATACGTTTGTATTATTTTTCAGCCTTGGGGTAATCGATTATCAGTTTTTTATCAGTTTCTCATAGGATTTTCGGCATACCCGATATAAAACAATAAATACGACAGCCAAGCCCCTCGAACCTCTTGCAGAGCTTCGGTTCGCAAAGAACCGAAAATTAAAAGTAGGGATTAAGACTCATAAACTTCATATTTACAGCTTGTTGGTATTCTATGGATAAATTCATGTCAGCAGTCGAAGAGCTATTGCTCAATGCATTTCGCCGAGCAGCATCTGACGTGCCCGGATATCGCATGCTGCTCGAAGAACGAGGTGTGCATCCCGATGACATTGTTGATATAAAAACGTTTTCCTATCTTTGTCCTTTATTGACAAAGAGTAACACCTTCAGTCGATTTACCCTTGAGCAACTCTGCGCAGGTGGTAGTCTGGGCGACTTGGCAGATGTGCTGACGAGCTCCGGACATGGAGGACAATTTTCATTTGGTGTGATGAACAGGAAACAGGCCTCGGTACAGATGGATTTTACGGATCAGGCTTTTGACGCGGCATTCCAGATTAACGCTCGGCGGACCCTCACGATTAACTGCCTTCCAATGGGTGTGGGTTTTTCGTCTCGACGCATGACAGTGGCCACCACGAGTGTACGGGAAGACATGGCGGTTGCACTCGTGCAAGCATTCGGGCAGTACTATGAACAGATCATCCTGGTTGGAGATCCCTTGTTCATAAAAAAACTCATAGAGTACGCGGCCATACAGGGTGTAGATTGGAGCCACTACCGGATAAATGTGATAATAGGTGAGGAAGTGTTCGGTGAGCACTTCCGGGGATACTTGACCGAATGCCTTGGTCTGAATCCGGATCAGCCAGAAGATGGTTATATCATATCGTCTTTCGGGGCGGGTGAACTCGGGCTTCACTTATGTTATGAGACGTCGGCAACCATCGCTTTGCGTCGGGCGGCGTTTAAAAATCGGGAGTTAGCCCGTGAGCTATTAGGAGAATATAACGATGGAACGACTCTACCGCTAATCTTTACCTTCAATCCCCTGCGCACATTCATTGAGATCATAAACCCCGACCGAGCTGGATATGGTCAAATAGCCATCTCCACGCTGGATACGGAGGTGCTATTACCGCTGCTTCGATATCAGACCGGCGATATTGCCTCCCTACTCGATTCAGATGCTGTCGAAGAAGTCATTCGTCGACATGGGCTGGTTCTTCCTGGAACTCTGCCTCGAGGCCTTCTCGCCTTGAGAGGCCGGGAAAAAGAGATGTTACCGAATGAGTCACATGTAGGATTTTATAAAGATATCCTATACGCAGATCATCTGATAGCCAACCAACTTACAGGAGCCTTTAGGCTGATCTTTTCCGGACCCGAATTCGCTATGCACATACAACTGGCCAAAACATATCTACCCAGTTCGTCGTTGCAGCATGATATTCTGCAAGCAATTCCCTCGGCGTTACAGCCGTTGAGTGTTGTTCTTTGGCCCTACGAACGTTATCCCTTCGGGATGAGTCTGGATTATGAACGGAAGTTCTCCCATTACGTACCGGGAGAGGCGGCATTATCTGAAATTAGCCTGAACGCATACCAATAGGCCTAGCAGTCTGTCGGACTTAAAGAAAATCGGCTGCAAAGCTTCGATTCTTCAAGTCCGACAGGCTACTAACAAGAGGGGGAGGATGCATGGGTGCTGATTGTACGAAATACTGTGATTACCCCAGTTGCGCCTTCGAGCCAGGGTTCGTTTGCAGGCTGCTGCAACCATAAAAATTTGCCGCTCAGCAGGCAGTATCCCCATAGATACCTCTATTAATTGGATAACATATTACGACGGCGGAAAGCGCCAAATCCGGCCAAACCGATACCCATCAACGCGAGGATTCCCGGCTCTGGTATAGCGGACTGGCCGGTAAAAGAACCGTCAATCTCGGTAGAGAACAAGGCCGGATTGGTATTTGAAGGATCGCACCGTACGCCGCGGCTGCTGCCCCCGCAGCGGAAGCCAACATCCAGCTCCAGATCATGGAAATTACCATCCGCTCCGAGAATGCCGTTTGTATCAAACACGTTCTTCCAGATACCGCCCGTAACATCAGCATCCAGCAATGAAGTTGAACCACCTCCTATGCTAGCGTTATTAAACGCGCCGCTCAAGGTTGACTGCGGTACCGAGCTATTTCCGCCCGGCCCGAATGCGAGGCTCAATAGGAGAGTACCGCTTGTGAGGCCGCCAGGACCTCCGTATGTCGGGGCGGAATGAGTATTATCCCGGCTGGCAGGACTGGGTATCCCCGCCATAGGATCCTGTGCGTTGGCATCGGTAATGTAAAAGTCGGCCCTGCCGCCATATGAATAGGCCTGGGTAGTAGTAGGGTCCACTATGACAATACCGTCGACCAAATGGTAAAAGAACGCTGAGATGTGGGTACCGTTCCCTATCGGATTACTATAAAAAGGAATGCCATTACCCTCGATAGAAGTGACGCGCAACACCCCCCATCCATCCTCCTCGGCAGAACCTCCACTATAGGGCGGATTAACCATCTGGCCGTTACGTGCAGGTGTCCCCGTGTTCGCATCGCATGCGGGTGCATTTGCAAGTCCAGGAATAGTGCCGCAGTTTCCCAGGTATTGCGTGGTTGTTTCGTTCCACCCGGCGAAAGAGAACCGGATGCTTGCGCCGCCCGGGATGCTTGGAGTTAGGGGTACAGCAACTGCACTGCTGGTTCCAATAAAGAACCCAATTGCCAATAGAGCATTTCTTAATTTCATGGCATTCTCCAAGTTCGTATGATTCATTTCCATCTGCCAACGCAAGCTTTGCGTTGGATCGCTAGCCAAAATTCGTTTCCCGTCAGGAGCATGAATGAATTTAGCCATCCTCGAAATAGCCGGTATATGGGAATTTTGTGGCTGCAGCTAAAGAAAAACCCTGGTTTCCGAGTGGATTAGACAGCGGAATGCCTACTATGAATAGCTGTAAAATCTTACAGGTATTAATTGACTTTGCTGCGTTCTCTCCTGCCCCTACCTTACTTCCTGGTTTCTGATAAGAGGCTGGCGAAATATCCGGATGGACGGACGAAGGGAATCGCCCTCGAACCGAACGCCACTGAGCAGTTGATTTGGCTGCCTGCCAGTGCGTTATCCGGTTTGCTTTTTTGTCTTGTAGGTTTTGCTTGGCGCTTTGATAGGCCGCTGCCGGCTTATAAGGTGTTAATAGCCGAGATGAGCCATTTACGGGCGATTAAAGCTAGGAGTCTATTGCTGCCTGCTGAAGACTGAATTCAGATTCAAGCCCGATTAAGAATTCCTCCAGGATAGGTATCCTGCGTTCCAGGAGCACCTTATCAAAGTCTCCAAGAGCCATAACATAGGGCGTCACGGGCCCAAAGTAATTGACCTGGGGACCAATCGGCCTGAAGGGAAAACCGTACATTACGAGCAGGCGTTGCAGGGATTTCTCGGTTGCGGCAAGCCAGTGAGTGATCCCCTGTCGTTTGGAAACCTGATAAATCGATTTGTATAGAGTGAGAACTGCTTTTTCGCCAGAGCGGCGCTCCACCGCGTTGCGGCGTTCAGGATTCCCCACTAATTCCGGCTCTTTATTCATACGGCGATCAGTGGTTTCTCCCAAACCGTAAATGCCCTCACCGCTCCGCCTATGGTAGCTCCGGCTGACCGACAGTCGGGATACTTCTACTATCCTGTTTTTAGAACTATGCAGTTCTGTCTCCTCGGAAAATATAGTGCAATGATGGTTTAAAGGGAGGCCGGCATCACTAGGTTGTACGAGACGAGCCGTCGCTATCAATTCTCCAGCAGGATCAAACGCGCCAAAATGAAGGGAGTGGCGATCAAACTCATCACTTTCCAGCTTGGTTGGATAATCCTCGGCGCACAAGAAGCCTCGCTCCAGGCAGTACACTCGATAACGAAGACTGTAACTTTTTTCAAGTAGATGCGGTGCATGGTCGATCAAGCCCGCATGAAAATAGCGAGATTTTTCGCATTTATGATCAGCGTTTCTGTTTTTAACTATGGTCGGCACGCTATTGAAATACGCCGTTTAATGCATTCCGTGACACGATTTTTTTTGGGAACGCATGAGCTCAATAAAGTAGAGCAATGATGTCACCACCCGATTTAAATTGATATAGAGCCCATATTAAAAATCGATCGTCGTTTCAATAAAATGCCCGTATTTGAAAATGCCGGCAGTTATGTATGATTAAAAAACAGGCCCAACCCGGATTCTGGGCATACTTCCTGCGCCAACCTTGAAATATTCGAGATCAGAAATATCTCAATGCGCCTGTAAGATGTTACAGCTATTCACAAATAGCTCGTTGTTATCTAATAGCGTGGCGGAATAACCACTGTAAAAGCACGGCTCGCTCCGGAGTTTGTGACGCAGCATGGAACGTACCAAAGGAAAAATCATGACGATCCGGAAATTGAGCACGATCTTTTATCTCGTTACAGCGATACTTATTTCTCTGCTTGCGCTGTTTGTTGGGCTCCGTTTCTTCGAGCAGCGGGAATTAACTCACCTCCAGGAAGTTCGCTATGAGTCGTTCCTTACCGCCGGAAAATTGCGCCAGTCATTCGATGACCTGACCCGCATGGCTCGTACCTATGTCGATACCGGCGACCCGAAGTTTGAGCGCTTTTTTTGGGAAATACTTGCGATCCGCAAAGGACGAATGCCTGAGCCCCTTCACTACGAGCGCAGTTATTGGGATCTCGTGATCGCCCCTCCCAGCTTGCAGCGCAGCCAGGGAGCCGGACAGAAAATTTCTTTGCATAGGCAGATGGAGCGACTCGGTTTCACCAAGAAAGAATTCGCGAAGTATAACGAAGCCGAGGATAATTCCAACCAGTTGGTGCAATTGGAGAATACGGCGTTCGACGCGATGAAAGGACTGTTTCAGGGCCCCACCGGTCAGATCGACTTGAAGGGCGCTCCCGATCCCGAGTTGGCCCGCCGCCTCTTGAACGACGAGAACTATCATGCAGCAAAAGCCCGCGTTATGCAGGCCGTGAACGAATTCTATGAATTGTTCGACGCGCGCACACTCAATGCGATTGCTGCCGCCCAGCACCGAACTGATCTCTACGTCTACGGCGTCATCCTCATGCTCGTCCTTCTCATGGCCTGGCTCATTCTTTCGTACCATATCGAATGGCGAAAGATACAAAATCTGGTGCAACTCGAAGACGAGACCCGAAACATCGGAAACGCGGATTATATCTCCCAATTCGCGATTGACTCTAATGACGAGATAGGTAATCTTTCCCGCGCCTTTACCGCCGCCCAGACCGAGCGCGACCGCTACTTTAATCAGTCTCTCAACTTTCTCGCCATCGCCGGATTTGACGGTTATTTCAAGCGCCTCAACCTGGCATGGGAGAAAGCTTTTGGTTTTCCTCTGGCAGAGCTGCTATCCAAACCCTTTTTGAAGACCATCCATCCCGGGAACCAGCCAAACATCGCAACAGAACTGGACAGACTCATGTGTGGGGGCCCGGCCTCCTACGAAACCCAGATATTCTGCAACGATGGCTCCTTCCGCTGGGTTTTATGGAACATAACCGCCACTGCGGACGCTCAGGAATTCTATATATCCGGCCAGGACATCACCGCAAGAAAGAATACTGAAATAGAGCTGTATAAAGCGCAAAAAGCAGCGGAGGCTGCCAACCGCGCCAAGAGCGAGTTTCTGGCAAACATGAGCCACGAGATCCGCACACCCATGAATGGCGTGCTCGGTACCGTCGGCCTGCTGCTGGATACGTCATTAACCGCGTCGCAGCGCGAACTGGCGAGGCTGGCACGTGCCAGCGGCGAGACGCTGCTCACTATTATCAATGACATTCTCGATTTCTCAAAAATCGAGGCCGGTAAATTAACTATTGCTCCCACACCCTTTGATCTGCTTGAGACCGTTGAAACGGTAGCGGACATGATTTCGCTCCAGCCCGCAAGAAAGAATGACGTCAATATCATAGTGCGCTACCTGCCTGATGTGCCACGGTACGTGATTGGCGATATAGGCCGCATTCGTCAAATACTGACGAATTTGGCCAGCAATGCCGTCAAGTTCACTGAAAAAGGCCATGTACTCATCAGTGTTGAAACCGATGTACTGGAAGATGACGAAGTCGTGCTGCGTTTCAGCGTCGAGGACAGCGGAATCGGCATCGCGGCAGACAAATTGGAGAGCCTCTTCGACAAGTTCACGCAAGCGGATACTTCAACCACACGGCGCTATGGCGGAACAGGTCTGGGCCTGGCTATCAGCAAGCAGCTGGTAAAATTGATGGGCGGTACCATCACGGCCAAGAGCCGCGTAGGCATGGGCTCAACATTCTGGTTTACCCTTCGGCTCCCCTTGCAGAGCAACCGGCCGGCGGAGGTAAGACCACACGTGGAACTAGCAGATGTTCGCGTGTTGATTGTAGACGATAACGCCGTTAACCGCCTCGTCCTGCAAGAGCAGGTCCGCGTATGGAAAATGCGTATCGGAAGCTGCGCATCGGGTCTGGAGGCGATCCGGATGCTACGCGAGGCTCAGGCCGTTGGGAATCCCTACGAGATTGCGATCCTCGATTATCAGATGCCGGAGATGGATGGAGAAATGCTGGGCCAAGCCATAAAATGTGATCCGCTGCTGCACGATATCGAACTGATCATGCTCAGTTCCCTGGGACAGGAAGGCGAAGTGCGGAAGCGGCTCAAGAAGATCGGCTTTGCGGCCTATCTGATCAAGCCGACGCGCCAGTCAGAGCTATTGGCAACGCTAACAAATATCTGGGATGCACATTGCGGACACCGCGCAATTGACCTCATCAGTGATCACCAGCCCCTTTTGAGAACTCATGAGGCACTGGTAACCGATAGCCCGGATCGCCCATTTATGGGTACGCGTGTGCTGCTAGCGGAAGATAACACCACCAATCAGATCATCGCAGCGATGACGCTGCGCAATCTCGGGTGCAAAGTCGACATCGCGGCCGACGGCCGGCAAGCAATACAGAGGATAGAGAAATTCCCTTACGATATTGTATTCATGGATTGCGAGATGCCGGAAATGGATGGGTTTGAAGCCACGGCTGTGATTCGCGGCCGGCCTGACAGCAAATCGCAGCTTCCTGTCATCGCTGTAACGGCGCAGGCGATGCAGGGCGACAAGGAACGTTGTCTGCTCGCAGGGATGAACGATTACATCAGTAAACCGGTGAAGCAAGAAGATTTCGCCGCTGCCTTGAAAAGGTGGGCAGGAAAAAACTGGGAACAGAAGGGTGAGCCACAACAGCATCGTCCAGAGAATGAGAAAGAAGCCAGCGTTGATATCCCAGATTCTTCCCCATCCCCAATTGCTTCATCTCTTCCCGACACCTCTTCCGCATTGAGTGCCGAAGTTATTGCGCGGCTGCGCGCGCTGGAAGAAGCAACGGAACCATTCTTGGTTAACCAGATATTTACTTCTTTCTTGAGCGATGGTGCTGAACGTATTCGCGGTCTACGACGCTCCCTGGATGGGAGCGACGCCGAACTTCTACGCAAAATCGCTCACGCCCTCAGGGGTGCTAGCGCCAATGTGGGTGCGCAGCATATGGCAGACATTGCCCAGCAACTGGAGGCTCTAGGTAAAAGCAGCAGCATGACCGGAGCCGTGGTATTAATAGAACAGATTGAAGCCGAATTTGAACGGATAAAGGCAGAAGTTGCTGAGCTTGATATCCGTTCCGAACCCCTGCCTGATAAAATTCAATCATGAAGATATTAATGGCGGAAGATGATACCACCTCGCGCCTTTTATTTGGCGCGACCCTTCGGAAATTGGGGTATTCAGTAACGGCGGTAGAGAATGGTAAGAAGGCGTGGGAAGCCTGGAAACAGGAAGAGCATTCTCTGCTCATCTCCGACTGGATGATGCCGGATATCGATGGCCTGCAATTGTGCAGGATGATCCGATCCGAACCTGGCCTGCAATATACTTACATAATGCTTCTTACCTCGCTGGACAGCAAGGGCAGCTATCTCGAAGGCATGGATGCGGGAGCCGATGATTTTATCACCAAGCCTTTCGATGAAGATCAGCTGGCAGCTCGGCTGCGGGTTGCAGAACGGATACTTGCATTGCATAAAAAATTGCATATCCAGGCCACGCATGACGATCTGACCGGCGTTTGGAACCGGGCCGCAATCATGGATTTCCTGAAAACAGAGCTGGAACGGGCAGCGCGTCAAAACACCAGCATCGGCGTTATAATGGCCGACATCGATTACTTTAAACAAGTTAACGATACCTACGGGCATCTCGCCGGTGACACAATATTGCAAGAGGCAGTCCGGCGCATGCACTTTGCACTGCGTCCTTATGACCGGATCGGGCGCTATGGCGGTGAGGAATTCCTCATCACCGCACCGGGTTGTACCATGAGTGACGTGATGACTGTGGCCGAACGAATTCGTAGTTCTATCAGTGCAGAGCCTTTTAATGGTCAATTGGAGAGAATTCCCATGACGGTAAGCCTCGGTGTTACCATCAGTAATCAGAGTGGTGGTGGTGGTGGTGGTGATGTCGGCACGCTCATCGCCGCCGCTGACGAGGCACTTTACCGGGCAAAAAAGGCAGGCCGTAACCGGGTTGAATTCTCAAACCGGAGAGTGTGACGATAGTGCGAATATCCATTCATCAGACTGGCTCATGGATGAACACCTCCAAAATGCCCGCGCATCGCTTGTTGGTAAGCTTTTCAACCTAAATCCGGCAGTTGGACGGGGCGGAGTGTGTGGTTTTGGGGTGCAGGGCAAGGCGTAGCGACACGGAATGGTGCGACCGCGCAGGGAGGAGCAGTGTCTTCCGCAGGAAGGTGTGACCCCGCAGCGGGATGCGGGCGTCTTGAAACGCGGCCGAGGCATCCCCTACGCTGCCCGATCCCCGCTACGCGGGGCCCCTCGCCTTCGTGCAGAGCGCTCCAGGGCGCCCCATTCCAAGGAGTGACAACGCGGCCATGTGCCGCAAAATCCGTGCAATTCGTCCCGTAGCGGACCCACCCAAAAGGTGAAGGTGAAGGTCAAGTAATGCAGAAAATCTTTGTAGATCATGCTGTTAATCTAACAAATGAACGGTCAACTGCCGGATTTAGGTTAACGGTTCACGAGCTGCATGACAGCGCGGAACACCCTGCCTTGTGACGCGCCCACTCGGGACGCCGGTCCGCCAGATCATTGTGTTCCGGTTGTTCGTCATAGGGGCGTTTCAGCACTTCCATCAGCCGCGTGATGACCGACGTATCGCCCTGCTCCAGCGCCTCGATTGCTTGCTGCGCCAGGTAATTGCGTAGAACGTACTTGGGATTGGCGCGCCTCATCCGCTCCAGCCTATCGTTTGCAAACCCGGGAAAATCCGTCATCTCAGTGTCCCGGCGTGCCCGCGCAATATAACGGCGCAACCAAGCGGTCAAGCGGCTCAGTTGCGCGGGGGCAAACGCCTCCTCGGTATAGAACGCGCGACGCAGCGGTTCGGCCAGTGCACCATCGCCCATAAGGTCCGGGGTATCGGCATTCTCGGTGTTATCGACCGCGGCCTCCACCGGAATGTCCATAAGCCCACGGAAGAAGAGCGTCATATCGGTCTCGACCTGTTGTAGCAGGTCGAACAGGTCGCTCAGCAGGACGTCATCCGCTTCATTTCCGAGTGCGGCCAGCCCGAGTTTGTCGGCCAGTATCTTGCGCCATGCGTAGTGGAAGGTCTCGCCAAAGACCGTTAAACCCTGCTCCAGGGCCGCATGATCCTCGACCAGCGGGGCGAGCGCGCTGGCAAGCCGGGTGAGATTCCATTCCGCGATCTGCGGCTGGTTGCCGAAGCAATAGCGCCGTCCCTGCGCATCCGTGGTGTTGGGCGTCCATTGCAGGTCGAAACCCTCCAGCCACCCGTAGGGGCCATAGTCCATTGTCAGCCCCAATATCGACATATTGTCGGTATTCATCACGCCGTGGACGAAGCCGACGCGCATCCATTGCGCAGCCAGCGTACCGGTACGGCGGCAGATCTCCTCGAACCAGCGTGCGTAGGTTGACGGTGAAGGCGCACCCAGTTCAGGGAAATGCTCGCGTATCACGTAATCAGCCAGACGTTTGAGCGTGTCCAGCTCATGGTGCGCCGCAAGGATTTCGAAGTTGCCGAAGCGCACGAATGACGGCGCCACGCGGCAGACGATGGCACCCATCTCGGCCTGCGGGTTGCCATCATAGAACATATCGCGCACTACCGTTTCGCCGGTTGCCACCAGGCTCAGCGCGCGCGTGGTCGGCACGCCCAGATAGTGCATGGCTTCACTGCAAAGAAACTCGCGCACCGAAGAGCGCAGCACCGCACGCCCATCCGCCGTGCGCGAATAAGGCGTTTTACCCGCCCCCTTGAGTTGCAGCTCTCGCCGCTTGCCATCCGGGCCAATTATCTCGCTCAGGGTAATGGCCCGGCCATCGCCGAGTTGTCCCGCCCAATGACCAAACTGGTGCCCGCCGTAACGTGTCGCATAAGGCTGCATGCCCGGCAGGACGCGGTTGCCGCCGAGCACCTCGACCGCCGGGCCGACGGGTGACGCCGGGCGCGAGATACCAAGCAATTCGCCCACCGGCTCTGCCCAGGCCAGCAACCGTGGCACCCGCACCAGAGTAGGGTCGACCCGCGTATAGCAGGCGTTGCGCACCGCGCGCGGCACATTATGCGTCACCGTATCGCCCGGCAGCTCGCGCACGAAGCTATTATCAAATTGCACATCGCACAGATCGACAAGATTAGGCAGATCAGCGGCAGTGGCGCTACGCTTGAGATTGCTCTGGCTCATTGGTTTTCCTCGGGATGAAACAGATTGATGATGAAACAGGCGGAGCAAGCAGCAATGTATGAGCTGTGAGCGTTAAACCTAAATCCGGCGGTTGACCGCTCATTTCTTAGATTAACGGCTTAATCTACAAAGATCTTCTGCATTACTTGACCTTCACCTTTTGGGTGGGTCCGCTACGGGACGGATTGCACGGATTTTAAGGCACATGGCCGCGTTGTCACTCCTTGAAATGGGACGCCCTGGAGCGCTCTGCACGAAGGCGAGGGGGCCCGCGAAGCGGGGATCGGGCAGCCGTAGGGGATGCCGCGGCCACGTTTCAAGACGCCCGCATCCCGCTGCGGGGTCACACCTTCCCGCGGAAGACGCCGCTCCTCCCTGCGCGGTCGCACCATTCCGCGTCGTTACGCCTTGCTCTGTACCCCAAAACCACACACTCCGCCCCGTCCAACTGCCGGATTTAGGTTAATCGCTATCTGTATTCTACTGATATATCGCCTAAACAATCGAACGCAGCGTTTTGCAGATGGTTTTCTCAAGCTCGGATAATAACGTTTTCTCCAGAAATCGGGAGCGTCCATATGGCGTTTGTTGAGAAAATGCCAAATCACAAAGCTGTGCGATATGCTCAAACGCAATGGCATCAGCGGCACGCTCGCGATAACCCGGAAACGATGTTTTCAATAAGCATGACAACACCCCCACTCCTCCGTCAAAATCGACGGTCATGACAGGCTCGAAAATATTCTGGTCAAGGGTGCTCAAATCGAGTGCGCTGTCATTATCCATCTGCAGACGGAAAAGCGGCATGGGCAGCGTGCCTGGGGGAAGGCTCAGATACCGGCTTGCTCCCACCAGGTCTTCCGGTTGCTCAAGCACGTGTTCGATGAGCATCCGCTGATCGTCTGCATACGCCTTCATCATGTTATTAAGCGTGGCATGAACATCCTTTTCCCAACCCGGGCCGGATATTTCATGCGCATGTCCATAAAAATCGACTCCGCGGCCAGCCCAATCGAGAGACTCCTTTAACGATACACGCCAAGGATTGAGCCGAAGCGCCGTATCCCAATAATCCCAGGTTGCAGCCACACCGGTGGAAGTGTTCCGGGCGGTATTTACCTCGGCGCGATCCACAAGAAGATGTTTCAGGAGATTCGTCAACCGTACCCCCGGAGACGCCGCGCCGCCTTCCTTGATATGACATCCCAGAAGTGTCCAGGTTCCGATCGTCATGACCTGAAAACTTGCCGCCAAGGTTCTCTCAAGCGCATCCTCATACTTCACGATGGCCGGCATCCACCGTAACGATACGTCCACCAATAATCGCCAAAGCCTGGCGAAGGGCAAATTGCTGCCAGTCAGAAAGAATCGCACAAAAGCGCGCGCCTGCTGCTCACCCTGCGCCTGCAATATAGCGTGCAACTGGACATTCGAGGCAAGTACTTCCTGTATGTTGGCGAGAGTAATCAGGCGCCGGTATACGGAACCGCTGGAGTCCCCTGCTTCTTCAACCATCTCCTGAATTCTTGCATACCCACGCGCCGCATACTCCGCCGACAGTGAAAAAGCGGCCGCCGGATCGTCATCACCTATGGCATAAACCCCCGCTTCGCGTGGCTGCAGCAGCGCTTCCTTTGATACGGCCGGCACAGGTATGGCGACGGGGTTTTTCACGCCAATACTGAACGCCGCCCATTCCTCCAGCCGGATATTCTGCTCTTCAACCGTCAATATCATCCATCCGCTCAATGGCAGGGGAAACACGTCGCCGGACAGCTCCTTGACTGTACGTAACGCTTTTATGCCATTCAATATTGCCTGAAGCCGGCTTCTGAACAGCATGCCGCTGTACGAGCCCAGCAGAAAGTCGTGGTAGTGACGAATTTCGTGCTCCATCACGGAACGCATCAGAATGGGACCAAGGGACTCTTCCTTGTCTTCAGGAAGCCCCCCGAATGCCGGAGGAGAGGCCAGAAACGACACGAATTCGTCGTAGGCCGCCTGCGATGCGACACGAATGGTAACACCCGGGAAACGCGGATTAAAACCGCCAAAATCGTCCTGATAAAAACTGCCGGGAATACCGGGATCAGGCTTTTTTTTCCGCATCGGACCCGGTTACGGACGTAGCGGCGGGTGCAGCGCCGGATACCGGACCGGACGTTGTGCCGTGTGGGGACAACTGTTTTGCAAGATTTTCCGGCGTCGACTTGTTATCGATGCTGATAAACGTGGTCGCCACGGCGGTCTTTACTTCCAGACGCCGTTTTTCGCCATCCCTCAGGTGCCTGCCAACCTCGATCAGATATTTGATAAGCGTCGCCACATTGGTCACGATCCCGATAATCGCGGCAGCTTCCAGCAGCCCTAAAGTCTGCTCCGTTCTGTCTATCGAGCGTTCAACAAACTCAACCCCCTCTCCGTGCCGTGCAAGTTCCGCGCCAAGATCGTCTATGACCAACTTCTCGCCGGTAATTCTTATTCGCATGATCGTTCTCCTCCAGGTAGGCTACCAGGTACAAATTCTGAAACCCCCATTTTGCCGTCGCTTCTGTTGGAATTGTACGTGTACCGGGAGTGGACGTATATGTCTGACCGGTGCAATGGCATTAACAAGAGCAGGAGTCGGTATTGGCAGGGACTGAAACGTCAGCGCGGTGCAAAACGTCGTTTGTAAACATCAGAGAAGTAAAGGGAGTTATGCTTGAACCTGAATCCGGCAGTTGACCGCTCATTTGTCAATTTAGCGCCGTGAGCCATAACAATTTTTTGGGCCGCTTGATCTTCACTTTTTTAGGTTGACTGAGATTGGCAATCTCGGCTTTCGCGTCCTGCTCATCGGGAACATGGGATACAAATTGGCGATCGTGATGACTCGCATAGGACATTATGAGGAGATACCATGCCCAAGCTGACGGACTACGCCAAAATGGCGGCAGACGAGTATCTGCAGGAAGTGGGAAACACCGAACTCGATGCCCGCTGGATTGCGGAATTCTTTCAGGACTGCGGGGT
>JBDTKY010000043.1:0-12363 GCA_039935055.1 Nitrosospira sp. | reverse complement strand
GTTGCGCATTGCCCTGCACCTCAAAAACCGCACACTCCAATTCGTTCAACCGCCGGATTCAGGTTGAATCAGAATGTATGCTCAGGCCCCGGAAACTCCCCCGCCTTAACCGAGCGGACATAATTTTCCGCCGCCTCCTGGATGCTGCTCGCACCGTTCATGAAATTCCTCATGAATCTGGCTTTCTTGCCGGAATAGATACCCAACATGTCATACAGTACCAGCACCTGTGCCGAACAATCTATACCGGCACCAATACCAATGGTGGGGATAGACAGTTTTTTTGTAACGTTTTTGGCGAGCATTGCGGGAACAACCTCCATCAGAAGCATGCCAGCGCCTGCCTTTTCCAGGGCCACCGCATCTTCCAGCAATTGTTTTGCCTGGTAATCAGTTTTACCTTGTACCATATAGCCGCCTAACTGATTTACCGATTGTGGTGTCAAACCAATATGGGCACAAACCGGAATACCGCGCTGCGTAAGGAATTCAACCGTTTCCGCCATAATGCTGCCGCCCTCTATCTTGACCATATTGGCACCAGCGGCCATGAGTTCGGCGGCGTTCTCGAAAGTATCTTCTGGGGCTACCTGAGACGTACCGAAAGGCATGTCGGTCATGATGAATGCTCTGCTTGAACCGCGCGCCACGCACCGCGTGTGATAAATCATGTCATCCAAGGTGACCGGCAGGGTGCTTTCTTCGCCCTGCAGCACGTTACCCAGCGAATCGCCCACCAATAGAATGTCGACGCCTGCGTTTTCCAGCAATGCTGCAAAACTTGCGTCATAACAAGTGAGGATGGCAATTTTTTCGCCATCATCACGCATTTTTTGTAAAGCACCTTGCGTAGTACGCATAACTCTGAACTCCTCGTGTAGTGCGTCAGAAATATTGCTACTTAAAAATGACTAGATTGCCGCAATGCCGCGTTGCTCGCCGTTGCACAGGAATAACCATGTGTCTCCTCACGCCGTGCCTGACGCCAATCTGGTTACTTTTAACATCCCGTTCCTGGTCTATGAATTGATTCTGTTATGTAACCACGCCTCCGGCACACTACGCTAGATTCCACGATTGAAATATTTCCGGGGGCCGCGCATCTGGTCGACCTGTTGCAACAATAGATCAAAATCCTCCTGGCTATCAACAAAATTGAGATTTTCACTGTTGATTATCATCACCGGCGCATCTTCGTACTGATGAAAAAATCGAGTGTAGCTTTCAGTGAGCCGCCATAGATACTCCTCGGATATGTTTTTCTCGAAAGTGTTGCCGCGCCGCCTCACTCTCTCGATCAGCGTGGTAGGCGAGGCCTGCAAATAAATCACCAGGTCGGGTGGCGACGCTTGGGGTTGCACGTGATGATAAATTTGCTGATACAGATCATATTCGGCATCGCTTAGCGTGAGCCTGGCAAACAGTTGATCCTTGTCAAGCAGGAAATCACTTACGGTAACTTTGGCGAACATATCCGTTTGCGCAACGCCTTGTAGCTGATTTGCGCGCTGGAACAAAAAAAATAGCTGTGTCGGTAGCGCATGACGGCGGATATCATCATAAAATTTTTCGAGAAACGGATTTTCGTCTGGTTTCTCCAGCAGCAGTGCGCCGTTCAAACGATCCGCCATGCGTTGCGCCAGACTGGTTTTACCGGCGCCTATCGGACCCTCGACCACGATGTAGCGATATTTTTCCAGCGTCATTTATTTTGATCTCGTTCGATTCGCTGTTCTGCACATGAGGCCAGCAATTCAGCAACAGTGCCACGCCCCGGAATACTGCAATCCGGCGCGATTTCCAGAAGCGGTTGTAATACGAATGCCCGTTGATGCATACGGGGATGCGGCAGGATCAGACAATGCTCGTCGCATTGCAGATCACCATACATCAGAATATCCAGATCAAGTGTTCTGGGAGCGTTGGGAGATTCGCGCACACGGCCGTGGCCGTGTTCAATTTCGAGCAAGGCACTGAGCAGGTCATGAGGGCCGAGAGCAGTCTCGATTTGCGCCACAGCGTTAATAAAATCAGGCTGATTAAGTAGCCCTACCGGGCCGCTGCGATAAAGTGAAGAATGCGTCAACAGGCGGCTTGAAGGAAGTCGTGCCAGCTCGTCAAATGCCTGTCGTACCTGGAACGCCGGGTCATCCAGATTGCTTCCTAGTGCAATGAAAGCCTGGTAAGCCAAACGGGATTCAAGACGTGACATTAAACTATTTCACCATGTCCGCAGATGAACTTCCGGTGTCCGCCATATCGCCGGATACAGCGCCGGATACAGGCTTACGGCCACCACGGTTTCTTCTGCGCTTCTTTTGAGTTTCATCCTTGAGCAACATGGTTTCACGTTCACCGGAGCTGGCGCGCTGGAATGCTTCCCACCATTTTCCCAATTCCACGTCGACCTCTCCGCTCTCGCAACGCAGCAACATGAAATCATACGCGGCGCGAAAGCGCGGGTGCTCCAGTAAGCGAAACGGTCTGCGTCCTGATCTCCCGATAAAACGTGGTTGCATAGCCCAGATTTCCTGCATGACGGCGTCGTACCGGCGTGGAATCGCGAGTTTTTTATTTTGGGCCGCCAGTACATCGTTCATTGCCTGATGCAAAGCAGGCATCAATTTCTCTCCTGCGGTTTGACGAATATTCCATGCCGCCAGTACCTCGTGCCACAATAGAGCCGCAAACAGAAAGCCGGGGGACACCGGTTTTTCCTGATGCACGCGCTCATCGGTTTTCTTAAGTGCAAGCGTTATAAAGCGCTCGCCCAATGGTTGTTCCAGTATTACGTCCAGCATCGGCAGCAAACCATGGTGCAGCCCGCGTGTGCGCAAGTCGACCACGCAAGTTAGCGCGTGACCAGATAGCAGCAGCTTCAACATTTCGTCAAACAGCCGCGATGGCGGTACATTCTGCAACAGATGCGCAAGATCGCCGATAGGTGCAGCGGTGTCCGTGTCTAGCTGCATATCGAGCTTGGCCGCGAGCCGGACTGCACGCAACATTCGTACCGGATCTTCGCGATACCGCCGCAAAGGATCGCCAATAATGCGCAAGCGCTTTGCCTTGATATCATCGTAGCCGTTCAGGTAGTCCCAGATTTCTTCCTTGATTGGGTCAAAGAATAATGCATTTACGGTAAAGTCACGTCGCTTTGCGTCCTCTTCCTGACTGCCAAATACATTGTCGCGCAAGAGGCGTCCGTGCTCGTCAGCATGCGTGCCGGCTGCGACCCCGTCGTCATCGCTGGCGGATATACCTCCACGAAAAGTGGAAACCTCCACCGTTTCGGCACCGCACATTACATGCACCAGACGGAAACGACGTCCGATTATGCGCGAACGGCGGAAAACGGTGCGTACTTCTTCGGGCGTAGCATTAGTGGCAACATCATAATCTTTCGGCTCCAGTCCCAAGAGCAAGTCGCGTGCTGCACCTCCCACCACAAAAGCGGAATACCCTGCCTCCTGCAAGCCCGATGTGACCTTGAGCGCGCAGGGGTTGATGTGATCGCGTGTAATGCCATGCTGCTTCTGCGTAATAATGTGTACCCCGGCGAAAGAGGAAAGGGGAGGGGAAGCAGGAGCAGCTGGGTTGCGGCTGAATACGCGGCGGAGAAATTTACGGATCATTACGGAATTTATGAATCTCTGAATAAGTCCCTGGGTTGCCAGCAATGCGCTCCACGAAGGACTTATTCAGAGTCTTAGAAAGGCATCAAGCCGGAATTATACACGCGGCATCGTATCCGGCACGAAATGACGTGCACGCCCCACAATGAATTCCTTCATGTTGCACTGGTAAAGCAACTCGAGATTGGTTTGGTTGAGTATCTCATTCGCGCTACCGGTAATAGTGCGGCCATTGTCGAACAGCATCAGAACATGATCGCAAAAACGACTTGCCCAGCCCACATCGTGCAGCACCATCATGAGCGCGTTACCCTGCCGGGCCAATTCACCAAAAAGCGTCATGGCGAGAAGTTGATGGCGCAGATCGAGGTGCTGCAGCGGTTCGTCCAGCAAATAACATTGAGGCGACTGAGCAAGCAGTAAAGCGATACGTGCCCGCTGACGCTCGCCACCGGAAAGCGTGCCAAGTGAACGGTGGGCGAGGCCGGTCAATTCCATGCGTTCAATGGCCCGGATTGCGATGTCCTGGTCAATGGCATTCCAACCAAACATATTTTCGACATGGGGGTATCGTCCCAGCAGCACATATTCGTACACATTGCCCCAGAACTCGCCGGGTTCTTCCTGCAGCAGGATGCCGAGATTGCGGGCAAGCTCGCGCCGAGACCAGGTTGGCGGGGCCTTCCCAGCCACCATCACGGAGGATTCGTTTCCGCCATCAGCGTGACGCAAGCCGCCAAGCGTGTGTATCAAGGTAGTCTTGCCGCATCCGTTTTGGCCAAGTATGGCCCAGCATTCGCCTGGATTGATGGTCAGGTTCAAGTTGCGGCACAGAATCTTGCCGGGATATTGCAAGGTTAAATTTCGGGTTTGCAGGATCATCCATAGGTTATTAAAAATGACTGAATGGTCGTCATATCGTACTGCTCGTCTTTGCGCATGAATAACAATGCGCCTTCCGCATCTTGCTTGACACCAGTCGAATTATTTTTACGTCCCGTTCCATTTTATTAAAGTGAATTTGTTACGTGCCAATATTTTGTGACGTATTGCGCCGGATTTATGAACGTTGCGGATCGAAAGCAGACGATTTGTAGCGATTTTCTATACCCTTAGATACTCGCTCTTCCCCCCCAGCCAGCGCTGAAGATGGCGTCTCGCGGCTTCGGAGTGGTCGCAGAGCAATTCTTCGGCGACGCTTCGGGCGGCATCGAGTAAATCCCCATCCTGTTCCAGATTAGCGAAGCGCAGCATAGGCACGCCGCTCTGGCGGGCACCCAGAAATTCGCCGGGACCGCGGAGTCGTAAATCCTGACGCGCGATTTCAAAACCATCGGTATTTTCGAAGATAATTTTGAGCCGCTCCTGAGCCATTGCAGATAAAGGTTTTTGATACAGCAATATGCATATACTGGCTTCCATACCTCGCCCGACACGACCTCGTAACTGATGCAACTGCGACAGCCCCATGCGCTCGGCGTGTTCTATCACCATCAGCGAGGCATTGGCCACATCCACTCCCACTTCGATCACCGTCGTGGCAACCAGCAATTGGATTTCACCTTGCTTGAATGATTCCATCACTGCAGATTTTTCCTGAGGTGGGAGCCGCCCGTGTACCAGACCGATTTTTAAATCCGGAAAAGTCAGGCTCAACGTTTCATAAGTCTCAAGAGCCGTCTTGAGTTGCAAAGCCTCGGATTCTTCAATCAGCGGACACACCCAATAGGCCTGTTTTCCGGTATGACAGGCTTCCCGGATACGTGCGGTCACTTCATCCCGGCGAGTATCCGCAACCAGTTTGGTCATTACCGGGGTTCTGCCGGGCGGCAGCCCGTCGATTACCGATACGTCTAGATCGGCATAATAACTCATTGAAAGTGTGCGTGGAATGGGTGTGGCACTCATCATTAACTGATGCGGTACCAAGCCTGTTTTAGCTCCTTTCATCCTCAATGCCAGTCGTTGATGTACGCCGAAGCGGTGCTGTTCGTCAATAATGGCAAGCCCCAGCTTGTCGAATTCCACCTGTTCCTGGAACAATGCGTGCGTACCAATGGCAAGCATGGCGCTACCTTCGGCAACAGTGGCGAGCATGATTTCCCGCTGTTTTTTTTTCTGACTACCGGACAGCCACGCAATCTTAATATCCAAAGGGCCGAGCAGTGGGCTAAGCCAAGTGGAAAGCTTCTGGTAATGCTGGCCGGCAAGGATCTCGGTTGGGGCCATCAATGCGACCTGGTAGTTATTTTCAATTGCCTGTAGCACAGCCAATGCCGCGATAACGGTTTTGCCGCTACCCACATCGCCTTGCAATAGCCGCTGCATCGGATGGCTCGCGGCGAGATCGCGGCCGATTTCGGAGAAAGCTTTCTTCTGGCCGCTAGTGAGTTTGAATGGAAGCGATTCCAGAAGTACCTTGGTCAGGTTGTTTTTTTCTAATAGAACGGGCGCACTTCCGCTGCGGCGTTGCCGGTAATGCAGGCGCATGGAGAGTTGTTGGGCCAGCAATTCATCGAACTTGATCCGTCGCCACGCGGGATGGGTGCGTTCCTGCAATAGGGTGGCTGATGCATCCGGTGGCGGTTGATGCAAAAAGAATATGCTGTTCCCGAAACTTTGCAGTCGATAACGCTTTAAAACCTTGTCAGGCAGAGTTTCCGACAGATAGCTTTGCTGATCTCCACCATCCGCCAACTGCCTTAGCGTCTGCTGGATCAGCTTGCGCAGCGTTTCCGAGGAGAGTCCCGCAGTGGTTGGATATACCGGTGTCAGTGCGTCGGCCAGTGGTGCATGTTCACGCACGATGCGGCATTTCGGATGCACCATCTCGGCACCGAAAAAACCTGGCCGTACTTCCCCCAGCAGACGTACGCGTGTGCCTACGGCGTATGCTTTTACCTGGCTGCCATAAAAATTGAGGAAGCGCATGAAAAGTATGCCGCTGCCATCTTCCACCTGACAGACCAGTTGCCGGCGGGGGCGGTACATGATTTCGCTGTGGATAATGACGCCTTCAACCTGTACCGTTTTGTTTTCGGGCACATCGTTGATGGGATAAAGATGCGTTTCATCTTCGTAGCGTAGCGGCAGATGCAGCAGCAGATCGAATTTATCGGCGACGCCAAGTCTGACAAGTTTTTCTTGTACCGTTTTGCTTACAAGACAAGCGGTGATACCAGGCGTGGAATTGCCGGTATCACCCTTCACTCCTGCAATACCATCACCGCGTCCATTTCCACTAACGCTCCGCGCGGAAGCGCCGCCACGCCTACTGCCGCGCGCGCGGGATACGGCGAGGCGAAATAGCCCGCCATGATTTCGTTCACCCTTTCAAAATTGGCAAGATCGGTCAGATAGACATTCAGTTTGACGATCTCGCTCAAGGTACCGCCACTCGCCACAGCCACCGCCTTCAGGTTCAAAAACACCTGCTGGATTTGCCCCTCGATGCCGACTACCATTTGCATAGTAAACGGATCCAATCCGATCTGGCCGGAAAGATAGACGGTATCTCCTCCTCCCACGCGTATCGCCTGGGAATAGGTACCAATAGCCTGGGGCGCGTCGGCAGTCTGAATCGTCTGTTTTTTCATCTGAATCTCCTTGGCGTGTTTGAATGTCGCGAACCGCTGAGCCTTCGTTCGGCGGTTCAAAATAGGGGCGCTCAGATATGGAATCGTGAGAACGCCCTTTGCGATATGATGAAGGCAACGCTGACATATTTCAACCGGTAAAAAATATGACTGATATTTATTACGGAAGACGAAGGTTCTGGACAGGCTCATCGATTGCTGACCATACGAACGGAAAATTTCCGTCTTTTTTACAGGATCTTGCGTGGCATATACTCCGAGATGACGCTGAGCAACCAGGAATTTCCGAATAAATCCCCGATTTTGCAGCAACCCGCTCAACGGGGGACTTGTTCAGAGTTTCCGGGAGCGAAACAAAGTAAACCATCCGCAAAGCACCGTCCCTTTTTAGGCGGGGTTGCAGTAAAATCAAGGGCCCGCTGCGTTACATTCCTGAGCATCGGCAACCTTCGCCTGCGCCTTGTGATCGTGCCGATTTTGCCAGCAACGCGGTCCATGGAGAACTTATTCAGAGGTTTGCTTATATTGATCAAATCCGGCTGATGGAAAAACTCCTGGCATACGAAGAAGAGATTGGCATGAATGTTTACGGATAATATTGATAACCTATGCAAAAACTGATCATCCAAGGGGGCATACCCCTTTCCGGGGAAATCCGCATTTCCGGCGCAAAAAACGCCGCGTTACCTATTTTATGCGCTTCTCTGCTTACTGACGAAACGCTGACTATCGAGAACGTTCCGCATCTCAATGACGTAACTACAATGCTAGGCCTCCTCGGGCAAATGGGTATAAGCGTTGCGGCAAACAACAAGGAAACGGAATTGACCGCCGCACATCTTTCGCATCTTGTTGCACCTTACGAAATGGTAAAAACCATGCGTGCCGCAATCCTGGTGCTGGGGCCGATGCTTGCGCGTGCAGGTTCGGCGAGAGTGTCATTGCCTGGTGGTTGCGCTATCGGCTTGCGCCCGGTCGATCAGCATATCAAAGGCCTGCAGGCGATGGGCGCGGAGATCGATATTGAACATGGCTACATCAATGCAAAATCAAAACGTCTCAATGGTGCACACATTGTCATGGATATCGTTACCGTAACCGGCACTGAGAATCTGATGATGGCTGCGACTCTGGCCAATGGAACTACGGTACTTGAAAATGCAGCGCGCGAGCCGGAAGTGCTGGATCTGGCTAACTGTCTTATTGCGATGGGTGCGAAGATTCACGGCATTGGCAGCGATGTCATTACGATTGAAGGAGTCGAAAAATTGCATGGCGCCACGTATCGCGTCATGGCCGACCGTATCGAAACCGGCACATTTCTGGTAGCGGCTGCCGCCAGCGGCGGTGAAATTCATCTCAGGGAAACCCGCTCCGATACCCTCGACGCCGTACTCGACAAGCTTATGGAAGCGGGTGCGGCGATCGAATCAGGTGAGGACTGGATACATCTGAAAATGAATAACCCCTTGAAGTCGGTAAATCTGAGAACCGCGCCTTATCCGGCTTTTCCTACCGACATGCAGGCGCAATTCATGGTATTGAACAGTGTTGCGGCCGGGACTGCCATCATTACCGAAACCATATTCGAAAATCGTTTCATGCACGTGCAGGAATTAAAACGCATGAATGCCAACATCAAGGTAGAAGGCAACACCGCCGTCGTGTGTGGCGTAGCTGGTCTTTATGGCGCCAGCGTCATGGCCACCGATCTGCGTGCTTCCGCCAGCCTGGTGTTGGCGGGACTGATCGCCAACGGTGAAACCGTCATTGATCGCATCTATCATCTTGACCGTGGCTATGAGGGCATCGACGACAAGCTATCGTTGTTGGGCGCAAAGATCAGTCGGATAAACTAATCTCAAATTTGGCGGTTGGACTATCAGCCTATATTTTTTTCTGACAAGCTTCGCAGAAGATTGGGGAACAAAGCGCTGTAAAAGGCGAAAAGCCGCTTAGGAGGCACTGGGACACGATCCGAGATAATGGGGTAGTTTGCACCTGTCCTACACTCGTTTTCAAATACCTGGCTGGCGTGCGCCAACCGTAATGTCGCTTGCGGCGCTCATGATGGCCGCAACCTGGTTGCCACAGGAAATTTTATTTGTATTTCAGGGAATTGTCATGGCGAGACGAAATCCCAGATAACGCATACGCTTCGTCGTATCAAACCAGTTACGCGTGGTGGCGCGCATATCCTCGGGTCTGTGATTCCAGGATCCGCCGCAGAATACGCGTTTTGCGCAGTTGCCTTGCCAACAGGTGCCTGTCCATTGCCAGACGTTTCCCATCATATCGTACAGGCCAAAAGTGTTCGGCTTGAAGCTGCCTACCGGCGCGGTTTTTCGGTTGTCCCATTCGCTCCCGCACCCATCGCAATTGGCGTTATTACGCCCGGCGTCATTGCCCCAGTAGTAGTCAGTGGTGGTGCCAGCGCGCGCAGCGATTTCCCATTCTTCCTCGCTTGGCAGGCGATAATTTTTGCCGGTCTTGTGCGATAGCCATTGAATATAGGCTTGTGCGTTATCCCAGCTTACATTGATGACGGGTCTCTTGCCGCGCCCCCAGCCATTGTCCAAAGGCTGGTATCCACCACAGCCGCCATCCGTTACACAGGCGTCCCAGTCATCAAACGTTACTGCGAATTTACCGATGGCAAACTTGTTGCCGGGAATGGATATCAATTCCGGACAATTCGGACATGCGTTAGTGCTTTTACTTTGTATCTGGGCCGCAGAGGGTAGCCGCTCGCTCTCGAGCGGACGACTCCGCTCTTGTTGCGCTGCCAGTCGTATGTCGGCTTCCGCGGAGGATGGGCCAGCCGGGAATGCGCGTACTTCAGCAGGCACCGCAAAAATCAAAGCGAGCAGGCAGGTGGTATAAACTGCTTTCATGACTTCTATTTTTAAAAAGTGGATACGAATAGTTAGCGCGTTTTTTATTGATAAAGTAAGCGCATAGTCAGCGCATATGAAACAGCTATGGCGGTTTTTCAACAAAGGCTACATGGTAGCCGATGCTAACCCTTATAGCGAGAAGCTGAGGATACAGGAAATTGCAGGCCCTGCAGCAAGTTCCACAGATCCCGGCTTGAGACAATATTGCCCGGATTATTGGGTCCTGACCCGTAGTACCATTTTGTCGCCTGATTGGAGAACATCCACCTTGCGCAGGAAATTTTGGCCCAGTAGTGCTATGTTTCCTCCGACACCAATGCCAATATTCAGGCCTTCCACGACGATGCTACCTGCTTCGATGGTTTGACCCGATACGATCCTGCCCGTGACTGTGCCGTTTGCAGTCAAAAAATTTGCAGGTATACCACCAGGCAGATCGGTGCCACGTGCGATGTCATGGCTGATGGAAACGATACTTGCGCCCGTATCCACCATAAAATCGACACGGTGACCATTGATTGCACCCCGTACATAGTAATGCCCATCTATTGATCTCGGGATTATTACTTCTCCGCCAGCCAGTTTTGCGCTAGCTATCGCAATGGTTGGTTTTTGCCTGGCATCAAAGTACAGATAAATTACGGTAGAGACGATGATCCAGATCGTGAGAGCGGCCAAGTGGCCCGAGGGAAAACGGCGACTCATCTTGATAAAGAATTTCCGGATTCAGTCGATAAATACAATCGGCGGCAGACGTAGCGAGATTTTTGCGTCATGGACGCTAATTTAATGATATAAAAAACTCCGAATAATTATGTGATTTGGAAAGGGCGCAGGCGTATTGACACATGGATTTCAATGGACGAAACAGAAGATGCGCGGAGGCGGCAATTTGTCATTCTGCGGAGATCTGTATCGTAGCAGAGTTATAAGTGACGACGTTCGGTTGACAGCCATCAACCTAAATCCGGCAGTTGACCGCTCATTTCTTAGATTAACAGCATGATCTACAAAGATTTTTTGAATCACTTGACCTTCACCTTTTGGGTGGGTCCGCTACGGGACGGATTGCACGGATTTTGCGGCACATGGCTGTGTTGTAACTCCTTGGAATGGGGCGCCCTGGAGCGCTCTGCACGAAGGCGAGGGGCCCCGCGAAGCGGGGATCGGGCGACGTAAGGGATGCCGCGGCCGCGTTTCAAGACGCCCGCATCTCGCTGCGGGGTCACACCTTCCTGCGGAAGGCACTGCTCCACCCTGCGCGGTCGCACCATTCCGCGTCGTTACACCTTGCCCTGCACTCCAAAACCACACACTCCGCCCCGTCCAACCGCCGGATTTAGGTTCAATAAACTTGGGCAAGTTCCGGTAATTGCTTTTCCGTGTGAACCTCTCCGAATTATAAATGCATAACAAGCTTCAGGAAAACAGGCGCCTGGTTTTTCAAATGCTGGCTCTCGCCAGCTTTGTCGTATTCGCGTTTTTCCTATGGCAGGGGCATAAAGGGTTCAATCTATGGGATGAAGGGTTTCTTTGGTATGGTACTCAGCGCGTGATGCAGGGTGAATTACCCATCCGCGATTTCATGTCCTACGACCCCGGCCGGTACTACTGGTCTGCTGCGCTCATGAGCTTGTGGGGCGACAATGGCATCATGGCCTTGCGGGGTGTTGTAGCGGTCTTTCAGGCAATGGGGTTATTCATCGGTCTGCTGCTGATCGCTCGAAGCGTAAAAACCCAAAATTTCTCCTATTTGTTTCTTTCAGCAATCACATTAGCGGCGTGGATGTATCCGCGCCACAAACTGTTCGATATTTCCTTGTCTATTCTGCTGCTCGGGGCATTGGCTTTCCTGGTGCAGCATCCCACAAGCCGGCGTTACTTTCTCGCCGGTCTGTGCGTAGGTCTGGTGGCCGTTTTTGGACGCAACCATGGTGTGTATGGTGTTGCAGGCAGCCTCGGGATCATGGTCTGGCTGACCATCAAACGAGTGGATGAGCCCAGGTTTATCAGGGGATTTACGCTGTGGGCAATGGGCGTAACGGCAGGTTTTACGCCCATACTCCTCATGGCATTGCTGGCGCCGGGTTTTGCCAGCGCCTTCTGGAAAAGCCTGCTTTTCTTCTTTGAAATCAAAGCAACCAACCTTACCCTGCCAGTTCCCTGGCCCTGGCGTGTGGCGTTCGGCTCAGTACCTGTTGACGATGCGATTCGTGGAATATTGATCGGCCTGTT
>JBDTKY010000042.1:0-18641 GCA_039935055.1 Nitrosospira sp. | reverse complement strand
TATTATTGCCGTTTCTGATGATGGGTAGCATATCCATTTCCAGCAGCGCTATTGCGTCGGGATTCGCATTGCAAAACCAGAATGGAGCTGGAACGGGCTACGCCTACGCTGGAGCGGCGGCGGTCGCGCAGGATGCTTCAACGATCTACTTCAATCCGGCCGGCATGACCTACCTTGCGCCCGGACATCATGTTTCCGGTGCGTTGAACTTGCTGGTGCGGTCATTAAAGTTCAATGACACGGGCAGCGGCGCGTTACTGCCGTACCCGCTCGGTGATAACGGCGGCCAGGCCGGTGGCCTGGCGGTGATTCCTGCGGTTTATTGGACCATGCCTGTCACATCCGCGCTGCGCCTCGGGTTAGGTATATCGCCGACCTTTGGTAGCTCCACTGAGTGGAGCAATACTTTTGTCGGCCGCTATCAGGGTGTGTTCTCAGAAATAAGTGCCATTAATTTCAACCCTAGCGTCGCTTGGCGAGTGAATGATGCCATCTCGCTCGGTCTAGGCTTTAACGTCGTTAGATTCGAAGCTGACTTGCGCAGCATGTCGCCGGTGAAAGCGCTGTTGCCTGCATTGGTTGATGCCGAAACAAAAATCACCGGCAATGACATCGGTTTTGGCTATAACCTTGGCGTCATGTTCCAGTTGGCGCCAGCCACGCGCATGGGTCTGACCTATCGATCAGGGGTAAATCTAAAAGTTGATGGACATCTTGAGATACCCGGCAATACCATCCGGGCATCCGTCCCTGTTGAATTGCCTGATACTGCGTCAGTAGCGGTATCTCACATGATCAACAACCGCTTGCAACTTCTCGGCGATCTAACATGGACGGGCTGGAGTAGCATTCCCGCATTAGTGGTCAACAGTCGCGCCTCAGGGTCTGTCCTGTCGAATGAGAGACTGGGTTTAAAGGACAGTTATCGCGTGGGTCTGGGAGCACAATACCAATACAGCGAAAAACTTCAGCTACGGGTAGGCGCTGCCTATGATCAGTCTCCGACGCGCAATGCAACAGATCGAACCGTTCGCCTGCCGGATTCGGATCGCATCTGGCTGGCTCTGGGCTTTAACCAAAAGATAAACGAAAAGACATCGATCGATGTGGGATATGCCCACTTATTCTTGGACAAAGCCGAGATCAACCGGGCAACGAACAATAACCCGTTGCTCCAGGTTGTTCGTGGGTCCTTCAACACCTCGGTAGACATCATTTCTGTTCAACTCAACCACCGATTTTGATCTCATCGCAAGGATGAGCCGGTATCCGGGGAAGAACAAAGTTCCAGCAATGAATCCATACTTAATATTAACAATGCCTCATATACCAAAATTGGTATCGTAACGCGCCATGATTCCGCTCAATCCTACCCATGATGGTCAAACGCCTTGAACTGCGGACATGGTCGTATACAAATTGACAAGCACTCCACATGATACAACCCAAGCCGTTGAGTGACTCGAACGCCATCCAATCCAATGCGTTGAAGATTGAGCAGACCCGGCTGCTCTATGCCAACTTACCGACCGCGATTGGCGTCAATTTGGTGCTCGCGCTGATTCTTGTCTACGTGCAGAGATCAGTGATAGATCAGGCCTTATTGTATGGCTGGATTATATCGATGATTATGGTCTCATTGTACAGAACGATTCTATTCATATTTTGGCACTGCAACAGAGAGAGCGGCATATCGTCTATTTTGCGCTGGAGGCACAGGTTTCGTGTGTGGGTCATTGCCAGTGGGTTGATTTGGGGAATGGGCGGCATACTATTGTTCCCGGCAGGAGATATATCCCATCAGGTATTTCTTTCCTTTGTCCTGGCTGGACTGAGTGCCGGAGCTGTCACGTCATTGTCGGCGGATAGACTATCAGTGTTGAGCTTTCTGCCGCTGACCCTGATTCCGCCAATAGTGAGTTTTGGGATGGAAGGCAGCGAGATTTCTCTGTCCATGGGGGTAATGATTACGCTTTTTCTGATTGCTGTTTCGCAAAACGCATCACGGATGGAGCGTACCCTTCACGAAAATATATGGCTGCGTATCGAAGCGGTAGCAAGTGAGCAGATGTTGAGACATGGCGAGGAAAGGCTAAAACAGCTGAATCAGAATCTTGAGCAGCTTGTCGCTGAACGCACAGGTGCGCTGAGAACGAGCGAAGCGCGCTTTCGATTCCTGTTTGAGCACATGGCGGTGGGTGTGGCGCAGATCGATACGATGACCGGCCGCTTTATGCGCGTTAATCAGAAGTATGTCGACATCACGGGCTATACGCCTGGTGAGATACTCTCGCTCGATTTCCAATCCATTTCCCATGCCGACGATCTGGGGGCCGACCTATTCAATATGGAGCGCCTCAAGGCAGGAGAAATAAGTGAATTCGAGATGGAGAAGCGTCTCTTCCACAAGGACGGCAAGGCAATCTGGGTCAAGCTTACGGTTTCGCCGATGTGGGTGCCAGGTGCAAGACCCGATTATCATATTGCGGTAATACAGGACATTACTGAACACAAGCAGGCGGAAGAACAAATACACCAGCTTGCTTTCTATGATCCACTCACGAAGCTTCCCAACCGGCGCCTGTTCCTGGATCGTTTGCAACAGGCGCAGGCCTATAGTACACGCCGCAAGACCCATTGTGCGATCCTGTTCATCGATCTGGATAACTTCAAGACACTTAACGATACCAGAGGCCATGATATCGGCGATTTGCTTCTGATCGAGGTCGCCAAACGCCTCCGGGATAGTTTGCGTACCGGCGACACGGTAGCCCGGCTGGGTGGCGACGAGTTTGTCGTCACTATTGAGGGGTTAAGCGAAGACACTCTGCAAGCGGCAGCCCAAGCCAAGGATATCGGGGAAAAGATTCTAGCATCCGTCACTCGACCTTTCAGGCTCCATGAGCTTGAATACCACAGTTCATCCAGTATCGGTATCCGCTTATTCCATGATAATGAGACCAGCATAGATGATTTGCTCAAGCATGCTGATACCGCGATGTATCAGGCCAAGACAGCGGGCCGCAATACCCTGTGTTTCTTCGATCCGTCCATGCAGGTTGCGCTGGAAGTCCGTACTGTCATGGCAGTTGAACTGCGTCAGGCAATAACTCGTCAGCAATTCAAGCTTTACTATCAGAGGCAGGTCAATGCAGAAGGAGCTGTGGTGGGTGCTGAAGTCCTGCTGCGATGGCAGCATCCCAAGCGAGGGATGATTTCTCCGATGGTATTCATCCCGATTGCCGAGGAAACCGGCCTCATCGTGCCGATTGGAAAATGGGTGCTGCAAACGGCTTGTACTCAACTTAAGCAGTTGGAGAACGATCCAAGTACCTGCAGCTTCCGGCTTGCCGTGAATATCAGTGCGCGCCAGTTTCGTCAGCTGGACTTTGTCGATGAGGTACTTGAAGTACTGAAAAAAACGGGAGCTAATCCACGCAAGCTCAAGCTCGAACTTACGGAGAGCCTGGTGCTACAAGACATTACCCATAGTATCGAAAAAATGGAGGTATTATGTCGTGCTGGTATACGTTTCTCGCTGGATGACTTCGGCACTGGACACTCCTCGCTGACCTATCTTAAGCGATTGCCGCTAGAACAGATCAAGATCGACCAGAGTTTCATATGTGACATCACCACTGACGCGAGCGATGAGGTAATCGTTCGCGCCATTATTGTCATGTGCAATGCCCTTGGGATGGAAGTCATTGCTGAGGGTGTGGAAACTGAGGAACAGCGAGTCTTTCTCGCCCGGAATGGTTGCAATACATACCAAGGCTATCTGTTTGGAAAACCTATGCCAATTGAGGAATTTCAGAAACTGATACCCGGCTTCAAGCATGAAATTTAGCCTTCACTTGCTTTCATAGGTGCTTGCAGCATAAATCCCCAGAAACTGTTTTTTTAGGCATGCCACCAATCAAATGAGAGAAATCAGGTTATATTTCGACTCGTGCTCCCAATTCGAGGATGCGGTTAGCGGGTAGTTTAAAGTATTCTGCAGCACTGCTGGCATTGCGAGCCATGGTTGCAAAAAGCCGCTCCCGCCATAACGCCATTCCGGCGCCAGGACTCGGTACGACGATATCGCGACTAAGAAAAAAGGATGTTCTCAGCGGTTCGAACACAAGCCCATAGGGCTCGCACATCTCAAGCGCATACGGCAGATTAGGCTGGTCTTTGAAGCCGTATCGGACAGTAATTTGATAGCAATTATCCACCAGGGATTTTACCGATATTCGCTGGTTCGCTGGAACCCGCGGAGTTTCCATATAAAGCACGGTCAGGATCACCACGCGCTCGTGCAAGACTTGGTTATGAGCGAGATTATGTAATAACGCATGAGGTACACCATCCGGATCAGCGGTCAGGAAAACCGATGTGCCGGCGACACGCACAGGTGGATGAGCGATCAATGATTCGAGAAAGGGTTGGAGAGGTATAGCGGCTGAGCGCAAGTGCTCGAACAAGATCTGACGTCCTCGATGCCAAGTAACCATTATGGTAAAAATCACCACTCCAATTGCGAGCGGAAACCAGCCGCCCTGGGCGAGTTTCAGGGTGGTCGCTGCGAAAAAGGTCGCGTCGATTGTGACAAAAATTGCCGTCGCGAAAACAGACAAAACCCAGGAATACTTCCAGGCATAGCGAAGTACGAATAACGTAAGTATGGTTTCAATCACCATCGTGGCCGTGACGGCAAAACCATAAGCGGATGCAAGACTGGAGGATGAGCCGAACCCCAGCACCGCCATGACCACCGCCGCGAGCAGTGCCCAATTGACAAAAGGGATATATATCTGACCGATTTTCCGATCGGAGGTGTACTTGATCTGCATGCGCGGCAAAAATCCTAGCTGGATCGCTTGTTTGGTCATTGAAAAAACACCGGAGATAACAGCTTGCGATGCAATTACGGTAGCCATCGTCGCCAGCCCCACAGCCGGATAAAGTGCCCAGGTGGGAAATAAAAGATAAAAGGGGTTGGAAATCGCTAGCGGATCAGAGAGCAGCAGTGCCCCCTGCCCAAGATAATTCAAGGTAAGCGCTGGCAATACACACCCATACCAAGCCAGGCGGATAGGTTTCGCCCCAAAATGACCCATATCCGCATAGAGTGCTTCGCCTCCCGTGACTGCTAGCACTACGGCTCCGAATGCGACGAATGCGAGCCAACCATTGTGCAGGCAGAAAGCGACGGCATGAAACGGGTTAAGCGCGGCCAGTATCTGAGGCGCAACACCTATGTTAACGAATCCGGCAAGCCCGAGCGTACTGAACCATATTAGTGTAATCGGCCCGAACATGGCGCCGATCCCCCCTGTGCCCCGCTGTTGAAGCAAAAAAAGCATAATCAGCACAGCCAACGTAATAGGCAATACGTATGGCTTAAGTAGTGGAGTCGCCACCTCCAGCCCCTCCACTGCGCTCAATACAGAGATAGCTGGCGTAATAACCCCATCTCCATAAAATAGCGCGGCGCCAAAACCACCAATGAGAAACAGAATATTGCGTAATTTCGGATGGTTTCCAACCGAGGAGCTGGCAAGCGACAGCAATGCCATGATGCCGCCCTCCCCATTATTGTCCGCGCGGAGAATTAACGTTATGTACTTGAGCGACACCACAATCATAAGTGCCCAGAAGATGAGCGAGATGATGCCGATCACGTTTTCCGCATTGGCAGCAAGCCCGTGGACGGGATCAAAAACCGTCTTCATGACATACAAAGGACTTGTACCGATGTCGCCGTAGACAACGCCTAGCGCAGCCAGGCTAAGTATACCCAGAGACTGGTGGCCCCCAGCCATTTTCGGTTCGGTGTTTTGACTCGTCATGATAGTGCAGCAGAGCGGAGGGTTGTTTACTTGGAAGCAGAACGATGGCGAGTGAGAAGCTTATACGCCGGAAAGGAAGTCGCGCAAATTAACGAAGATCATTTTTGCCTGAAGACAATGATACGGGACGGTCTGTTTGCATTCCCGGCAAATGGGCTTAACGATGCAGCCTTCACTCCCAAAGCAATTACATTGTACACGACCTGTCTGCTCCCGGCTGGCGGGATTCGTTGTCGCCCTTTCATTGGAAAAGTTTGGCTGCTGGACAAATGACGCCGTTTTTTGCTTTTATCACCATCGCCCACGCCGGAAAAAATTCCCCCGCCCCGCTGACTAATGAACTTCGCTCTGTGTGAGTTACCGTGCCCGTGCCGATCGAAACAATCATCTCCATTATTCTTGGTTTATATAGCGTGAATATAGGCTCTCACTCTGATTGATCATGAGAATTTATCTTAAAAATGAAGCCTTGGGCGATATCAAGGAGATCATGCTGGACGTGAATAACGTCAGAGTCGCGTATGCGGTGTTGTCTATTGGGGTTGCCTACAAGCTGTTTGCCGTGCCGCGAAGCAAGCTTAAACTGGATATCACCAACACGCGGTTCCTACAGAATATGGAGAGAAAACAGTTGAGACAAAATGCTCCGAGCCCAAAGATGCTCGCCTGAAGTTCTTTCTGTCACCGCCGGTAAGATCAGAAATTCATACGGACCGCTGTATAGGTCAACCCGGTGAGTTTCTCAGCATGGTTAGCGGCTCAGCTCTATAAGTTGGACAGTTGGCACACACTCAGCTACTTGCTGATCTGCCCAACCACATGAACTTTGCTTACTCGAACTAAACTACCACCTACTGAAAGTAGGTGGGTTAACGCAGCGGGGTGCAGACGACTAAAATCGTCAATCCGCACCCTTGCTGATCGCGTATGAGTCAAAATATTGAAAACAATTACGAACCAACTACAACATATCTGGGGAAATACTAGTGTGTAGGACTACTTCCCCAACATCTCCCTTTTTTTTGTAGCTAAACCACCATATTGCGCCTTTCCGTACGTTCCACCCCATAGGGTCGCCGGACATGAGAAAGGCCGCGACTTCTCCCAGTGTAGGCTGATGGCCTACGACTACAACCGTGCCTTTAGCATCCGGCCAGCCGGCAGCGGCGAGAATTGATTTTGCCGAAGCGCCTGGTCTAATTTCCGTAACGGTTTCATAATCGTCGCCAAGCACCGCTGCGGTCTGCTGAGTGCGCTTGGTGGGGCTGACTATAATGCGCAGATTTTTTGGCAATCGTGGTTTTAGCCATTCAGCCATAGCCTGCGCTTGTTTTAATCCTTTTTCGGTAAGTTTGCGTGCGCTGTCAGGCGCACCCTCCTCAGCTTCCGCGTGACGCCATAGAATGAGTTCCATTATTTCTCCTGCGGTAATGTCGTTGACCCATGGCGCCAGGCCATGTTGAGGAGGAAAGCAATATATATTCGACTCACATATGACGGCACTATCACGCTCTTGATCGATATCGGACATCTCATCATTGCCGGACAGCTCGTCATGTCAGGAATTCCCTAACTCAAGAAATAAACGAACTCTAAAGATAGTACCGTACCGGTTTAAATTCCGGTATGAAAACTTTGTCAGTCTGATCCGTTGTACACATGAGCAATGGATCTTGCGGAAATGGCGGACATATCCGCCCGCCATTCTCCGCAATTAGGACTTCAATGCCGAAAGCGGAGCGCCAAAGTTAATATGGAAAGGTGCTCCGTTGATTACGATCGCCGGCACCGATTTCACGCCAGCCGCCTCGGCACCTGCGATACGATCCGCGTGCTCGCCGAGATGTACAAGCTCTACATCATAGCGAGCGGGATCCAGCGCATCAGCAATCTGACGCTCAGCCTCGACACATACAGGACAGCCAGCATGATAAAAAGTAGCAGGTGTTTTCATAGTCGATATCTCCAAAAAGATTTAGATTTCAGTGGGGGCTACCCACGTTCGCAAGAACCGGTTAGCTGTAACTATGCGACATATCGATTATAACCGAAGACCCATGGGGTATCAAAGATGGCAGCCGGCAATCGATCATTTACTGAGCGTTCTGCGCATCACCTTCCGTCAGGAGATTTAGGCGCTGCACGGACGGGAGTCGTCTTCTTATTATTTATTTGACTCCTCCTTTAGCGCTAACGCCTGCGTATATAGCATATTTTTACTTTCGCCGGTTATGTCCATGGAAAGTCTGACTGCTTGTTTCAGCGGCAGTTCTTGCAATAATAATTTCAGCGTGTGTTGGGCTTGATCACTAAGCCCCTTTTCTTCCTGAATTTCCGCTCCGGATAAAAGCAGTACGAATTCGCCTTTTTGACGGTTAGTGTCAGCTTGCAACCATGCGAGCGCATTATCCAGGGTGCAAATGTGTATGGTCTCAAATAATTTTGTCAGTTCTCTGGCGATAACGAGTTGACGATGCGTACCTAGCACTTCAGCCAGAGCGGCCACGCACTCGAGAATGCGGTGAGGCGTTTCGTAAAACACGAGGGTGTATGGCTGCGATTTTAATTCCTCAATCTGGCGTCTGCGTTGCCCGGCACTGGCGGGGAGAAAACCGTAAAACAGGAAATGGGGCGCAGCTATTCCCGCCGCGGACAGGGCGCATATTGCCGCGTTAGCGCCAGGAATTGGCACCACCTTGTAGCCATTGTCTCGCACCATGTTTACCAGTATGACTCCGGGATCGGATATACCCGGTGTGCCTGCATCGGTAACAAGGGCAACGGAATTACCCTGGGCAAGCAAATTCACGATTTTCTTTGCCGTGGCGCGCTCGTTGTGCTGGTGCAAGGCCACCATCTTTTTTGTGATGGAGTGATGCGCCAGTAGATGCGCGGTAACGCGAGTATCTTCCGCGGCGATTACGTCCACCGCCGCTAGTATATCCAGCGCTCGCAGGCTAATGTCGCGCAGATTTCCGATGGGTGTGGCGACGATATATAAGGTGCTGGTGGATATCATGTTCTTGTGATGTATTTTGTTTCGATTTATCTGCGGAGAATCGCCGCACTATAAGGTAACCTGTTGGTTTTCTCCATTCGCTTAGAAACTGATCTGTTGTTGCGTGCCGTTCGCGGGAGCGGTTCGGAGGAGGGTATAGCAATTGTGGCTATTTGATAATTGCGATATTTTTCTATCATTATCTTTCGATTTCGGCAGGTGAAAACTCCCAACGGAAACTTGATTACAAAGTTTATGATCATATCGCCGTGGCGCTGTAAAATGGGATCTGGATAGAGCTAGGACGCTAATCCTTTGATCGCTCGGAGTGTGCTCCCTTAAGAATGCAGAGGCTAATAACAGCGATTAGCTATTGGCCTTTGCGGTAGCAAACCATTCGCCCGTGTTCTATAACGCAAATACGTGATAGAAAGACGATGAATTCGCCGGGGATTGACACTGTATACCATACAATGATTGATCATTTTTCTTTAGTGGCGCTGTTTCATGTCAGCGGGAATTATCTGGGCGCTTCGTTATGAACGGCAGCGAAGCCGAGCGGTGTGCGGAACACTTTCTTCTGCAACGGCACCTTGTTTTGCTTCAAAGAAACTACCGTTGTCGTTTTGGCGAAATCGATCTCATCATGCGTAATGGGGAAACGTTGGTATTCGTGGAGGTGCGGTTGCGCAGCAGTTCAGTCTTCGGTGGCGCGGCAGCTAGCGTTACTTCGGTTAAACAAACAAAATTGTTGCGTACGGCGCGGCATTATCTTGCCGGCCTGAAAACCACTCCCCCGTGCCGCTTTGATGTAGTGTTGCTATCCGGGTGCAGCGGTGAGGATATAGAATGGATTAAGGATGCCTTTGGTGAATAACGGCGGAACACACGGTTGATTATTTATTGTTTGAGAGGAAATTGATGAGAAGTTTGAGTTGGCGGTTGTTTGTATTGATATTGCTGTTTCCATTCCTTCCTGGGTGTGCCCTGTTAATTGCGACTGGCATAGTATCCGGTGTTGGGGCAGGCGTGGCGGTATCTCAAGATCGGCGTACAGGTGGCATTTTCGTGGAGGATGAAGGTATTGAAATGCGGGGTGGACAACGTATCAGCGGGAAATTTGGTGGTGACGTTCATGTTAATGTAACGAGCTTTAATCGTAACGTGTTGCTTACCGGGGAGGTTCCCTCTGAGAGTATAAAGAAGGAGATTGGCAACCTTGTTATGAGTGTGGAAAATGTGCGCGATATTACCAACGAGATTGCGGTAGCCGGAATTAGCTCGTTCATGTCCCGCAGTAATGATGGGTTGATTACATCTAAAGTCAAGGGCCGCTTTTTGGATGCGGGCAAATTTCAAATCAATCATGTGAAAGTCGTTACAGAGAGCGGCGTCGTTTATCTGCTAGGGCTGGTAAAACGAGAGGAGGCGCAGAGTGCTGTAGAGATTGCCAGTTCAACCACTGGGGTAAAGAAAGTGGTGAAGGTATTTGAGTACCAGGGTTGAGTGCTGTTGTTACGAATATCAGCACTGAAACCTACGTTTTTTCGGATTGGGGGGTTAGAGTCAGCGATCTCGTTCGCGCGGATTGCCGAGATTTTATAGTGGGGAAATTTATTATTCATTGGGGGAATCCCGAAAATTGGGGCAGAACGTTTATGTTGCTTCCAGATGCTCCCGCTTAGCTTCATCTCCCGGCTCCGGAATCTTTTGCCGTTCGATCGATTGCTTACGGATCCGGTTGATTGTTATGCCTACGCCTACGACAATAGCCGGAAGATTTTTCCTCCCGATGCGGTGGTATTTTCCGTTTCAGCGGGTGAGGTGCAGGCGATCGTAGCGCTTTGCAATGAATATAGGATCCCGCTTACGCCGCGCGGGCGTGGCACCGGTACCTCGGGAGGAAGTCTCCCGGAGCAAGGTGGAGTGGCATTGTCTCTGGAACGTATGCTGCGCATTGTTGCAGTCGATCCCGCCAATTGTGTGATTGTGGCGGAGCCGGGCGTTCTCAACCAGTCAGTACAGGATGCTGCTAAGCCCTATGGTTTTTTTTGGCCGCCCGATCCTTCCAGTGCTGCCTACTCAAGTATAGGTGGAAATCTCGCTACCTCCGCAGGCGGCCCTCATGCCGTGAAATATGGAACGACCCGTGACCATGTGCTGGGGCTGAAGGCCGTGACTGGAGGAGGTGAGCTTATCAAGACAGGCTGCTATACCACCAAAGGCGTAGTAGGCTACGATCTCACACGACTTCTGATCGGTTCCGAGGGGACGCTCGCCGTTATCATTGAAGCGACGCTTAAGCTCACTCCGTTACCTGAGGCCCGTAGCGGACTTACCGCACATTATCGTGATGTCAAGAGTTGTGCGTTGGCGATACTTCAGATCATGGCACTTCCTCAGACCCCCAGTGCGCTTGAGTTCCTCGATTCAGGTGCACTCAACCTGATACGTAGCCGCTTTCCAGACATGCTGCCTGCGAGCACCTGTACCATGCTGATGATAGAAGTTGATGGACCCGCCCGTTTTATTTCGGAATACCGTGCGTCGGTTTTTTCCGCGTGCCGCAATTCAGGACTGATTCATGCGGAGGAGGCAGTGGATGCTGCCACTTTATGGCTGGCTCGCAAGACATTATCCCCATTGTTGCGCGACATAGCGCCAAAAAAGATTAACGAGGATGTCGTAGTGCCTGTTTCAACATTGCCGGAATTTCTGGACGGATTAGCGCAACTGAGCAGCAAATACGGTATCACCAACGTGAATTTCGGTCATGCTGGTAATGGGAATATTCATGTGAATCTGCTGGTCAATCCTGATGTCGCCGATGAGATGGATCGTGCGGAGAAGTGCCTGAATGAGATGTTCGATCTCGTGATAAGACTCAAAGGTACATTGTCAGGTGAACACGGAGTGGGTTCCGAGAAACGTGCCTATGTTACCAAGGAGATCGATGCGACAACCCTAGCGTTGATGAAAGAAATCAAACGCGTATTTGACCCCTGTAATATTCTGAATCCCGGAAAATTGTTTCCTTAGTTTCTCTATAAAACATCATAGTCCTTGAAAGGACATAAATTCCCGTTCGGTTCGACTCCTGCTTTTTCGCTCTATGTTGGTTGCTATCCGGATGTTTTGAGTAATTCAGCGATATCTTGAACAAAGATATCTGTACCTGCGCCGTTGCTCACATATAGTCTAATCTTTCCATTTGGATCAAAAATATATGCGCCACTGGAGTGATCCATGGTGTGGTGGTCCGGCAACTTTCCTATCTGCTTTTGATAAACAACCTTAAACTCGTTGGCGATATCCCTGGTTGCTTGCGCGTCACCGGATAAACCCAAAAACGTCGGATTGAATGCTGACAAATATTGCTTTAGCACCGCGGGGGTGTCCCGCTCGGGGTCGACCGTGACAAACAATACTTGCACACGCGCCGCATCCTTGCCAAGTTTTTGCAGGGCACCGGTGAGTTCCCCCATGGTGGCAGGACATATATCGGGACAGTGCGTATAACCAAAAAATAGCACTATCGCTTTGCCCTTGAAGTCATCAAGAGAGCGAATTTTGCCCGTATGATCAGCTAGCTTGAAACCCTTGCCAAAATCGGCACCGGTAATATCCGTTGAAAGGAATGCGGGCTTTCCGGTATTGCCGCAACCCGTCAAAAAGAGTACCGTTGCCCATACCAGAGCCACCGACAAATTGCGATGCTTCATCGAGACCGCTCAGAACCGAATGTAATGGTCTACCAGTAATACGACAAACAGTGCTGCTAAATAAAAGATCGAGTAACGAAAAGCCTTTCGGGCGATTTCATCGCTGTAATCAAGATAGATTTTTACTGCGTAATACAGAAACACGGCGTCTAGTACTAGTGCACCGACAAGGTAAATGAGTCCACTCATTTGCGTGGCGTAAGGCATCAATGTCACGGCAATGAGTATGAATGTGTAGAGCAGCACGTGCAAACGGGTAAATTTGTCACCGTGGGTTACCGGCAGCATTGGCATTCCAACTTTCGCATATTCCAGCTTGCGGTAGAGCGCCAGAGCCCAGAAATGAGGCGGAGTCCACGCGAAGATTATAAGAAACAACAGTAGCGCGTCGGCGGTTACTTCGCCGGTTACAGCTGCCCAGCCCAATACGGGCGGCATGGCACCGGAAGCGCCGCCTATAACGATGTTCTGCGGAGTCATGGGCTTCAGTATCACTGTATAGATGATTGCGTAACCGACGAAGGTGCCGAAGGTAAGCCACATGGTCAGCGGATTTACCAACTGGTGAAGGATCAATAATCCTGATCCACCGATCAGCGCCAGAAAAAAAAGAGTTTCCGGTGAAGTAACTTTACCCCGCGGCAAAGGCCTGCCGCGTGTGCGTGCCATAACCGCATCGAGTTTTTGTTCCACCAGGCAGTTCACCGCCGCAGCTGCACCCGCTACGAGGGCAATTCCCAGCGTGCCAAATATCAGCGCATTTAACGGAACAGCACCGGGAACTGCAAGAAACATGCCGATAAACGCCGTGAAAACGATAAGTGAGACGACCCTCGGCTTGGTCAATCTATAAAATTCCTGCATACGTGATGTGGTTTGTTGCCAAGCCAAATTAGTAGCCATATTTTTTATCTCCTAATCCATCGCAGGTGAAATGCCTGCTCATAACCGATTTTGGGGAACCAAAGCAAAATACTTAAGACCTTCTTCTTCATTACATGGAATCAGCCAGTGTATCTCAATGTTTCGTGTCAGCCGAACCCATTGCGTGCTCCATCTGGGATACCTGAAGCAATCGCTTAAGATCTTTTACCATTTTCGCAGGATCCGGGTTCTTGGGAAAACGCATCATAATATTTCCCATGGGATCAATAAGGTAAATATGATCATGTTGCGATATTCCTGCGGGAATCGAGCCCAGCATCTCGCTACCTTTTGCGCTGATAAACCAGCTATTCTTATACTCATTCAAAATTTTGGGGTCGGGCGCCTCACCATCATCGATCAGCCACACCCGTTCTACCCGATTCATTTCCTTGTTTTGAACTAAGCGTACTTGACGCATGTAATATAATTTCTTCTGGCATTGCTCATCGCATTTCCCTGAATCCACCGTCAGCAATACCCATTTTCCCCGTAGCTGACGAATGCGAAAAATGGTGTTATCAAGTTGATTCGATCCTGTACCCACCATAGGCTTCACTTTCAATAATTCACCATAATTGATGCTGGCAGGCCTGATTTCCCAAAAATAAAGCAGATAAGAAGCAATAACCGGCGCGCACAGCAACACCAGCAATAAAATCAGCGTACGCCTATTTGTTTTCGGAGCGCTCTCGTTTGACACTTAACACCAAGTAAATAATCAATACGGCCAGTGCCATTGCGAACCATTGAAACGCATAACCAAGGTTCTTGCCGGAACCCGAATCCGGCCGTGGCCAATGACGCACCAGACCATCCTCGATCTCGTCTTGCTGCAGTATCATCACTGGCTGCAGCAAAAGTCCTGTAGCGTTGCGATAACGTTCCAGATCCAGGTTTTCCCATACTTGGCCCGATACCAATTCTTTGGAAAGCTCCAGCGTTTTCTGTATCGCTGTCGTCGCAATACCTGATACAACTATTGGACCATCCGAAGCAGGAACCCTGGGTAACTTGCTGCGATCAAGGTCTGCGGCCACCCAACCCCTGTTAACCAGAACATGCATCGAACTTGTGCCGATTCTTAACGGCGTGACGATGTGGTAACCAGCAATGCCTCGATATATTTTGTTATCAAGATATATCGTATGTATCGGCACATACGTCCCACGTGCTTCAACACGACGGTATTGAAAATCCTCAAGCTTGACCGGCACTGTAGGCAACGCTATTGCCGGTTGCTGCGAGAGCAGATCGAGCCGCTCTTGTCTCGATTCTTTTTCCTGCGCCCGGGAAAGCTGCCAATTGCCAAGTTGCAGCATTATCACTATGGCTACTGCTGCAGCTACTGTTGACCATAATCGCGGCGTGAACCGCCAGCCTGAAATAGTCATTGGATAGTGTGCAGAACTCCGCTAAACTTGTTCCCGAGTCAAACAATAACTGGAATTAATCTTGAAAATCGTTGTTGTACTATTTCTGTTTCTCATACTCGCCAGCCTGGCATCCGCCTTGTATTACATGGTCAAGGATAAAGGACAGGGTACACGCGCTGTCCGATCCTTGACTCTTCGTATTGGCTTGTCGTTGTTTCTGTTCGGCCTACTGATGCTGGGAACTTATTTGGGTTTTATCCCACTTAGCGATTAATGGTTTGCCTAGATATATTTATATCAGCCAATAAACGAATATAAACAGCCCGAGCCAGACCACGTCCACAAAGTGCCAGTACCACGCGACACCCTCGAAGCCAAAATGATTCTCAGGCGTAAAATGGCCTGCCATCACCCGGCACCATATGACGAAAAGCATGATGGAACCCAGCGTCACATGGAAGCCGTGAAAACCTGTCAACATGTAAAATGACGCGCCATAAGCTCCCGTTGTGAGCTTGAGGTTGAGGTCAGAATAGGCATGGCCATATTCATATGCCTGCAGGCCGACAAAGAGGAATCCCAGAGCAAATGTCAAAAACAATCCCAGCTTGAGTTGCCCGCGCTTGTTCAGCTTGAGCGCCCAGTGTGCCCAGGTTACGGTCACACCCGATGTCAGCAATATGAGAGTATTGATCGCCGGAAGACCCCACGGTCCCATGGGCATGAACTTATCGGTGATCCCCGGGCCAGCGGTGGGCCAAATACCTGTAAAATCTGGCCAAAGTATTTTATGCTCCAGATCGGCAAGCCAGGGAATCGAGAAAACCCGCATATAAAATAGCGCGCCGAAGAAAGCAGCGAAGAACATGACTTCGGAAAAAATGAACCAGCTCATCCCCCAACGGAACGAATCACCTACCTGCTTGCTGAATTTGCCGCTTTCGCTTTCCCGCGCCACGGTGCCAAACCAGCCGAAAAGCATGTATATGAGTATGGCAAAACCGATTGCCAGCAGGCCATAGCCAAGTGGCATTCTATTGACTGAAAACGCCGCACCGAACCCCATGAATAACAACGCCGTAGACCCGATGATTGGGTAGGCCGATGGGGCTGGAACGTAATAGTGACCGTGACCTGCTTCTTGGCTCATGCTCTTTCTCCCACGTATGATTTAATTGATTTCTAACTTGTTACAAATTTAACCAGCAATAGCACAGCAATCACAAACAGCGCCGCTCCAACGAGGCCAGCAATAACCACCTGCCCCATTGTCAATGTCGCGGCATCATGGTCGTGATCAGTATGTTTTCGTACACCAAAAAAAGCCCAGGATACAGCTTTCATTGCCTGTATGAATGTTCCCTTATTCGGCCTTTCGCTGTCGTCTTTCAACCCTGGCTCGCTTCGCCGTCTGCAGCATCCGCAGCGTTATCACTTCCAAGCTCAAAGAATGTGTAAGAAATGGTGACAGTATCGAAATCAGCAGGAAACCCGGGTTCAATCAAAAATTGAACCGGCATCTGTCTCACCTCATTCGGCTTCAACACTTGTTTACTGAAACAAAAACACTCAAGTTTTTTTAGATACTTGGCGAGCAGTTGTGGACTGTAGCTCGGTATCGCCTGACCATTGATTTCGCGATTCGAGTTATTCCTGACTTCATACATCACCTGCGTTAGCTGGCCAGGATGCACGCGCACGCTGGATTGTAGCGGCTTGAATTGCCATGGCAGTCCGCGAGTATTGGCGTCCAGCTGTACTGTTACCCAGCGACTGGTATCTACTTGCGTATTTTCCGCCAGCGTATCCGCATTCAACAAATTATTGATTCCGGTAACTTCGCAAATCTTTTCATAAAACGGTACCAATGCAAAACCAAAACCAAACATCGCTACTGTAACGATGAGAAGTTTTTTCAGCATCACCGAATTGGGTTGCGCTACGTTCATTCCCAGTGCTTTAAGACGACCGCTAAAAAAAATCCCACAACGATAGCCAGCAGAATCAGCGCCGTTCTGATTGCTCCACGCCTTCGTTCCGCATCTTCTGCTGACATATCGTACCTGTTAAACGCGCCTGCTGCTGTTATTTGAAAACCGGCGGTGTCTCGAAGCTATGGTAGGGGGGCGGCGATGGCAACGTCCATTCCAACGTGGTCGCCCCTTCCCAAGGTTTGGCTGACGCTTTCTCTCCGCCACGAATGCACTTCAGCAAGACGTAGAGGAACAGTAGCTGACTGAAGCCGAAACCAAAGGCACCAATACTGGAAATCATGTTGAAATCGGCAAACTGCAGCGCATAGTCGGGGACCCGGCGCGGCATGCCCGCCAACCCCAGAAAGTGCTGCACGAAGAAGGTGAGGTTGAAAAAGAACATCGAAAGCCAGAAATGCCATTTGCCCAGCGTCTCATCATACATGTGTCCGGTCCATTTCGGCATCCAGTAGTAGGCCCCACCGAATATCGCAAAAAGCGCGCCCGATACCAGCACATAGTGAAAGTGCGCAATCACATAGTAAGTATCCTGCACCTGAATATCGATCGGCACGATTGCACATACCACACCACTGAATCCGCCGATGGTAAACAGGAAAATGAAGCCGATAGCGAACAACATGGGGGTCTCGAAAGTCATGGAGCCGCGCCACATGGTGGCAGTCCAATTAAACACTTTCACCCCAGTTGGTATTGCAATCAGCATGGTGGCGTACATAAAGAACAACTGCCCTGTTACCGGCATGCCGGCCGTGAACATGTGGTGCGCCCAGACGATGCAAGACAGGATGGCGATGGAAGCGGTGGCATACACCATCGACGAATAGCCGAATAATGGCTTGCGCGCGAAAGTCGGGATGATTTCTGAGACGATGCCGAATGCCGGTAAAATCATAATATAGACTTCCGGATGACCGAAGAACCAGAAAACATGCTGGAACAGCACCGGGTCGCCGCCGCCCGCCGCATTAAAGAAGTTGGTGCCGAAGTTGCGGTCGGTCAGCAGCATGGTGACTGCACCCGCCAGCACCGGCATTACCATGACCAGTAGATAAGCGGTGATAAGCCAGGTCCAGACGAACAGCGGCATTTTCATCAGCGTCATGCCCGGTGCCCGCATATTGAGGATGGTGGTGATGATGTTGATCGATCCCATGATGGAGGACGCACCCATAATATGCAGCGCAAAAATGGCCATATCCATGCCCATGCCCATCTGCACCGACAGAGGCGGATAAATCGTCCAGCCCCCCGCCGCAGCACCGCCCGGCACGAAGAACGAACATATCAGCAGCAGCGCTGCTGGGGGCAGCAGCCAGAAACTCCAGTTATTCATCCGTGCAAAAGCCATGTCGGGCGCCCCGATCATCATCGGTATCTGCCAGTTGGCGAATCCGACGAAGGCCGGCATGATGGCGCCGAAAACCATCACTAGGCCATGCAGCGAAGTTAGCTGGTTAAAAAAGTCAGGGTTGACGATCTGTATACCCGGTTGAAACAGCTCCGCCCGGATCGTCAGCGCCATCACGCCCCCCGTCAGGAACATCATGAAGCTGAACCAGAGATACATCGTGCCGATGTCTTTGTGGTTGGTTGTCGCCATCCAGCGCATCATGCCGCTGGGATGATGATCGTGCGCGTGTCCTATATCGTGATCATGTACTGCTGCCATGGTTTTCTCCTTGGTGCTATTTTCTGAGGTCGTTGATTTCGGATGGCTGCACGACGTCGCCCGCTGTATTGCCCCAGGCGTTACGTTCGTAGGTGACCACCGCCGCGATTTGCACATC
>JBDTKY010000041.1:0-10477 GCA_039935055.1 Nitrosospira sp. | reverse complement strand
TTGCTTTTTCAGGCGTGGTGATATCGCCGTTGGCAATGACCGGGATTTTCACCTCGGCCTTTACCGCGGCGATGGTGTCATATTCCGCATGTCCCGCGTAGGCGCAAGCGCGGGTGCGCCCATGGATAGCCAGCGCCTGAATCCCGGCGCTCTCGGCTATGTTCGCTACGGCAAGCGCGTTTTTATGCTGCGTATCCCAGCCGGTGCGGATTTTCAGGGTCACGGGGACATCCACCGCGCCTACCACAGCATCAAGTATCCTCCCCACCAGCGGTTGATCCTGCAATAACGCGGAGCCCGCCATCACATTGCAGATTTTCTTGGCTGGACAACCCATATTGATATCGATGATCTGCGCCCCTTGCGCCACATTGTAACGTGCAGCTTCAGCCATCATTGCCGGATCGGAACCCGCGATTTGCACCGAAATTGGATCTACCTCTCCTTCGTGATTGGCACGGCGCCGGGTCTTTTCGGAGCCCCACAATAATGAGTTGCTCGACACCATTTCAGATACCGCCATGCCCGCGCCCATGCTTTTGCACAACTGCCGGAAGGGGCGGTCAGTCACCCCCGCCATGGGCGCAACAATAAGGTTGTTTTTGAGAATATGAGGACCGATCTGCATGACTCTGCTCTGCTCTGCTTTGAATGGACTAGCGGATGAGGTGGAGGATACGAATGGGTGTAATTTTAACAGGGTATTGAAACTCGCGCGTAGCGCTCGTTTCTTTTACAGAGGCTGACTTTACCAAATACGCCGTAACCGGCTTCCCATGACGCGGCCAGCGCCTGGCCCTTCATCGCACTCTGTTACAGAACATCCGCGATAGTGTACCCCCATGCCGGGGTAAAGATAGCTGTAAGATATTACAGCTATCAACACGTTTTTACTGTAACTCATATAGCTGGGAAGGTATATCCAGGGGATTTTTTTGATTTTTATCTGAAGCTTCCGATTCCTTTAAGTATCTGACATCCAACGTTTTAAGGTTAACCTCTTGCACCGAACATCATGCGCCGCGCAACGAAACGCTTGGCTTGGGGCAGGCAATCAAGCGCGCTTAATCCCATACCGCGCATGCTTCCCAATACAGGATCGTCATTGGAAAAGAGTTTTACCAGAGAATCGGTGAATATACGCCCCACTTCGCTATCCACCCGGCGCTTACGGCCGTATCGTGCAAGCATTGCGGATTTACCTATCTCAGCCGGCGATGCGATAATTTCCTCGGCCAGTTCCCAGGCATCACGCAGTCCCAGATTGAATCCTTGTCCCGCAACCGGATGCAAGGTTTGTGCTGCGTTGCCAACCAGCGCAACGCGGCAAGCCGTGACAGGGGTGGCATATTTAAGCGCAATCGGGAAACCGGAACGTTTACCGGCTTCGACGAATTTACCCAGACGATCGCCGAAGTGTTCATGTAACCGGGCGAGAAAGGCGGCATCATCCAAGGCGAGAATTTCCTGAGCTGCCGAAGCGGAAACGGTCCATACCAGAGCAAAATATTCACCCGAAGGCAATAGCGCCACCGGACCATCGGGGGTGAAGCGTTCATAAGCCACGCCGCATTGACTATGTATGCGCGTAGTCTCCTTACCAGTCTGACCGCTTATTTTTGCAGAGCGAGCCCCGTAACGCGCCTTCGTCACCGATGGTTTCACTGATGCCGCTAATGCCATGCCGGGAAAGTGCTCACTTTTGATACGCGCAACTACAGCCCATTGCTGGTAGTCCTGCACATGCTGGGTCACGCCTTCGATTTGCGCAGTAAGGTGGCCGCCATCCGCCAGTACCAGTAATCTGGCCGTGGCTTTTTTTGGCACGCCGCTATGCTGAAATTCAATCTGCCCCATTTCCGCGCTGGTCTCCAATCGCGTGACCTGGGCTCCCACCTGATAGTCGACGTCGCAGTTTTTCATCGCCTCATGCATGGACCGAAAGACGTCATGGTGATTCATGACATAACCCAAAGCCGGCACGCCGATGGCGGTGGCGGTCAATATGGTTCGGCCAAAACCGCCACGATTGGAGATATGAATAGTCGTAATGGGAGTGATTTCCGGTAATCCCTTCCACACGCCCAGGCGCTCCAGGATGAGGCGGCTGCCGTGAGACAGCGCTAACGGGCGGGAATCTTCTGTTTTCTCGGGCAACCCGCGCGCTTCCAGCAGCAGCACAGATATGCCGCTGCCGCGCAATGCCAGCGTGAGCGCCATGCCCACCAAGCCGCCACCGATGATGATAAGGTCGTAATCGTAATGATGGGTACTCATGCTAACTTCATTAATAGTACTCAAGAATAAGTTTTGCCTTGGCTCATGCCGTTCATTTGTGGTTTATTTAGCCTGCTTGTTGTCATTTGTCATCTGGCTTGCGGGTTCTTTCTTCAACAATCTCGGCATCTTCGATTACAGTATATTCCCCCACCTCCGCTTCCATGGTCTTGCGCAATTTACGGCGCAGCCACCACAACCGAAACGCAAGACCCGTGGCGATAACAGCGAATAAGGCAAGGAATGCGGTAAAAAAGAAAACGCCTATAACCGCCATTATGATAAATACGGGGACGAGGAACAGGTAAGCTGCCCAACGGCTGGCGGGCGAAACCTGCACGATTTCTTCTTCCGGAAGGCCTGTTTCCTTATTCCGGGAAATGCGTCTTATGATTATTTTCCTGTTCTCGTCCATTTATTATGGGCCTTCCCGGTCTTGCATCAGTTCCTCAATCTCCGCCACCGTCTTGGGAGCAGCCGACGTTAATACCTCGCAGCCGGTTTCTGTCACCAGTATATCGTCTTCGATACGCACGCCCATATTCCAGAAATGCCCAGGCACGTTATCCGCCGGACGGACATAACAACCCGGTTCCACTGTCAATGTCATTCCCGGTTGCAATAAACGCCATTCTCCATCACGCTTGTATTCGCCCGCGTCGTGCACATCCAGCCCTAACCAGTGACCGGTACGGTGCATGTAAAACCGCTTGTAGTCCTCCGACTGCAAGACCGTATCGATACTACCGTGGCACAGACCAAAATCAATAAAGCCTTGGGCCAGCACCCGCAATGCCGCTTCATGCGGCGCATCCCAGGCACGGCCCGGCCGTACTGCGTTTATCGCTGCCGTCTGTGCGGCCAGCACCAGTTGATACAAATCCCTTTGAACCGGACTGAATTTCCCATTCACCGGAAACGTGCGTGTGATATCGGCAGCATAGCCGTCCAATTCGCAGCCTGCATCTATTAATAACAGATCGCCATCATTCAGTTTGGCATTGTTTTCGACATAATGCAGTACACAGGCGTTAGCACCGCCTGCGACGATGGACGTATAGGCGGGCGCTTGCGCGCCATGACGGCGAAACTCGTGCAGCAACTCAGCCTCCACCTCGTATTCACTCATGCCGGGACGGGTTTTCCGCATTGCGCGGCGATGGGCACCACTGGAAATCTCTGCTGCACGGCGCATGAGTTGAAGCTCTTCCGCGCTTTTGAACAGGCGCATCTCATCCAGTATAAGCCGGATGTCATGGATTTCAGTAGGCGCGGCAACTCCGCTACGTGCCTGTTGCCGTATCTGATTGATCCAGCCCGTCACGCGCATGTCCCATTCCGTATCGTGCCCTAATGCACAATACACAGCGTGCTGATCTGCCATTAACTTAGGCAGCATTTCGTCCAGCTTGAAAATAAGGTATGTCTCATCGAAATCGAATGCTTCCCGCGCAGCCTCAGGGCCATAACGGAAACCATCCCAGATTTCCCGCTCCAAATCTTTATCGCGGCAGAACAGTATGTGTTTTGATGCGCCCTCATCGGCCCCCGCCACTATCACCAGGACCGCCTCCGGCTCGCCAAAACCCGTCAGGTAATAAAAATAGCTGTCGAAGCGATAAGGGTAATACGCATCCCGGTTACGCACCTGTTCCGGCGCAGTAGGGATGATGGCAATGCCTTTTTGCATCTGGGATGCCAAACGCCGACGCCGCTCGCTGAAGGATTTAACTGGAATCATGGATAAATATCTTTACAGTATTTTCAGGATAAAGCAAACCCGGTGCAGCGCGTAAGGAAATATGTACCAACCCTAATCATGTGCTGCCTCCGCACTAGCACAGATGGGCTGTATTCGCCTTGGCGGCATTGAGTCGAAGATCGAGCAGCCGCAGGCGTTCCGGGGTGCCTACGTCCACCCAGACCCCTCGATAATGGTGCCCGCCAATTTTTCCAGCCGCAATTGCCTGGCGCAGCAGCGGCGCGAGCTTTGCCACAGTGCCAGGTACAACATCCTTGAACAACCTGGGTTGATACACGCCGATTCCGCTAAAAGTAAGATTATCCTTCCCTGAAAGGACTATTCTGCCGGAATCGAGGGCGAAATCACCGCTGGCATGCTGGGCCGGGCTATCCACCATCACCAGATGCGCGAGATCCTCATCGGGATTGGTTTGCATATGCCGAAGGACCGGCAATAGTATCGAAAAATCGATCTCGCAATAAATATCGGCATTTACCGTCACGAATGGCTGTCCCCCGCAATCATTTCCCGGCCCGGCTTTCAGAATGGGCAGTGCCTGGGCGATACCACCTGCCGTTTCCAGCGCTGTCGGCTCATGCGAATAATGGATGTCGACACCGTAACGCTCTCCATTGCCCAGCGCAGCTTCGATCATCTGGCCCAGATGCGCATGGTTGATGACAACTTCGACAAAACCCGCGCGCGCGAGATTCTCAAGATGATACTCAATCAGGGACTTGCCCCCTGCGCGCAGCAGCGGCTTGGGCAGTGTATCGGTCAGCGGGCGCATGCGCTCGCCGCGTCCTGCAGCCAGAATCACGGCTTTGAACGGCGCCATTTTCAGAACGTGTAGCCAATCTTTGTTTCCGCTGGCTTGCCTTCCAGCACATCCAGCAACGTCAGCAGAGGATGAAGTTCGCGGTAGCGCTCGCAGGCCTTGCGTAAATATTCCGTTACGAGCGGCATATCCCTGAGATAACCCTCTTTACCATCGCGGTGATACAGGCGGGCAAATATACCCAGCACCTTGATATGACGCTGTACGCCCATCCATTCAAAATCACGGTAAAAATCGGCGAAATCTGCAGCTACCGGCAATCCAAGTTTTCGCGCTTTTTCCCAGTAGCGTATTACCCAGTCCAGCACACGTGCCTCATCCCAGCGGATATAGGCATCCTTGAACAGTGACACCAGATCGTAGGTAATGGGACCATAAACCGCATCCTGAAAATCGACGATGCCGGGATTGGGGGTTGTAACCATCAGATTACGCGAATGGTAATCGCGGTGCACGAACACTTGAGGCTGAGCCAGATTGTTTTGCATTATCTGTTTGAATACCTCATCAAGCTCTGTTTTCTGGTTTGCATCAAGCACTACGTGTAAATGCCTGGCCAGATACCAGTCCGGGAACAGGTTCAATTCCCTCAGCAGCAGCGATTCATCATAATCCGGCAGCACCCCGGGGCGGCTCGCCAGCTGGATTTTAAGGAGCGCAGCCACCGCATCGCGATACAGGCGATCGGCGCTATCAGGATTGTCATTCAGCGCCTGGAGATAAGTGGTGCTTTCGAGATCGGACAGCAGGAGGAACCCCTGCGCCTGATCCCGCGCCAGTATGGCGGGCACATGCGCACCTGCTGCGGCGAATAAATGAGCTACATGCACAAAAGGCGCACAATCTTCCTGCTGCGGCGGCGCATCCATCACGATCAATGTCCCATCGCCGAAAGTTACGCGAAAATAACGGCGGAAACTCGCATCGGCGGAAGCATGCGACAAGGTGAAATTTTTATCCGGAAACCGTGCCTTGATCCAGTTTTCCAGAAGTTGCAAGCGTTCCATAATAATGCGCTGATTGCCTAATTACCCGAAGTATGAGATTTTATCATGCATGCATCACTCCGCATCCGGCCGGATGACGGAGCAGAAATCATGGAGGAAATAATGCTCAATCAAAAAGTGTTGGATGAAATCGTAACAAAAGTCAACGAACTGCTCGCGCAGAGTCCGGTGAAGGATGTAGAGAAAAATCTCAAGGTCATGCTGTCGGGGATGTTTAACCGGCTGGATCTGGTGACACGCGAAGAATTCGAGGTACAACAGGAAGTAGTGAAACGCACTCGCGAGAAACTGGTGCAGCTTGAAGCAAGGGTCACGGAGCTGGAAGCCGCCGCGAAATCAGACAAACCGGATGTTCCAGTAGAAACGCTGGATGATCTGTCGGAGACGCAGTAGCGCGAGAATTCGCGAATAACTACGGATAATAAAAATTGCGATGCCATATAGCTACGCAAAAAATACTGGACTCTGTCCACATGTATTCGTGCTGATCCTGTTGATCCCGGTTGAGAATTTTCCTGATTTTCCTGAATGCCGCTAGCTATTCTTTATAGCCGCGCTATCACCGGCATGGAATCTCCGCTTGTTACGGTGGAAGCTCATATCGCCAATGGCCTGCCGAGTTTCACTATCGTCGGGCTGCCGGAAGCGGAAGTAAAGGAAAGCAAAGACCGGGTACGGGCAGCGCTGCAAAACGCGCAATTCGAATTTCCTGCCCGGCGCATCACTGTCAACCTCGCCCCCGCCGATTTGCCCAAGGAAAGCGGGCGCTTCGATCTACCCATTGCGCTGGGCATACTCGCAGCGACAGGTCAAATTCCCTCTGACAAACTTGATCAGTACGAATGGGCTGGCGAACTTGCCCTGACCGGAGAACTGCGCGCGATACGTGGCGCATTGGCGATGACTTATGGAGCGTCGCGCTCGGGACGTAGTTTCGTATTACCGCGGCAAAATGCCGCCGAAGCCGCGCTGGTCAAGGAGGCAGTAGTATATCCCGCGAAATCGTTGTTGCAAATTTGCGCACATCTTGCCGGACGCGAGCCGTTGCAGCGTTATGACGTCAGTAGCGAGACGATCGCGGAGGAGGATACCAAAACCAGCGCGCCTCCTTATCCCGGCATGGACGAAGTAAAAGGCCAGGCACACGCGAAACGCGCGCTGGAAATAGCTGCGGCGGGCAGCCATAGCGTGTTGATGGTGGGTCCGCCAGGCACGGGAAAGTCGATGCTTGCAGCGCGCTTTCCCGGCATCCTGCCCTCCATGACCGAAGATGAGGCCCTTGAGTCTGCCGCAATGCAGTCTCTGAGCAGCGGCGGCTTCAACGTTGCCAATTGGAAACGCCGTCCTTATCGTTCTCCTCACCACACCGCCTCCGGCGTTGCTTTGGTCGGCGGCGGCAGCAACCCCCGTCCGGGCGAGATTTCGCTAGCAATGAACGGCGTGCTGTTTCTCGACGAGCTACCGGAGTTTGATCGTAAGGTACTGGAAGTATTGCGCGAACCGCTCGAATCGGGACGCATCACCATATCGCGTGCCGCACGCCAGGCAGACTTCCCCGCCCGATTCCAGCTGATCGCGGCAATGAACCCCTGCCCCTGCGGTTACCTTGGGCATTACAGCGGGAAATGCCGCTGTACACCGGATCAGGTGGCACGCTATCGCGGTAAAATTTCCGGCCCTTTGCTTGACCGCATCGACATACAGATCGAAGTGGCTGCCGTGCCGCAAGAAGATTTGATGCGTCAGGCCCAGGGCGAATCAAGCAACACTGTCAGGCAACGTGTCGAAACAGCATATCAGCGGCAATTGACAAGGCAGGGCAAGGCCAACTCTCATCTAACGGTCAAAGATATTGACAAATACTGCGCGCCGGATACTTCAGGAGAAAACCTGCTCAAGCAAGCCATCAGCCGCCTGAATCTTTCCGCGCGGGCATATCATCGCGTCTTGAAAGTAGCACGCACCATTGCTGATCTGGCGGCAAGCGATGACATAACCAGTATGCATATCGCGGAAGCCGTGCAGTACCGGAAGCTGGACAGGAATTAGTCTGGTGAATTTTATATGGCGTGCAAAAAGCGTTTCAATCAGTACGCAAATCTATCCAAATCTTTTGGGAGAAAGACATGCCAAACAATAAAAACACTGAGCAGAGATCCGAGCCATATGATGTTGTAATTGTCGGTGGAGGGATTGCTGGTTTGTATTGTTGCCGCGAGTTGATCAAAGAGGGCGAGTCGCTAAAAATTAATAGCGTTCTCCTTCTCGAAGCTTCGGACCGGTTTGGAGGCCGCATAGAAACGTGGTCTTTGCTGAGAAGTGACGAGAAGAATGGAGAAGCCACTGGATTTGATGATACGTGGGACCCGTGTAACTGGGACTTTACCAGCGGCAAACCTGATCCTCTTGAACCTCGGGGCGGCAAGCAATCTCCCTATAAAGGTCCCACAGAACATCAGGCAATAAAAAAGGATGGAAAAGTTGTCGAAAAGCTATCCAGGGTTGAATATTTTCGCGCTGAATTCGGCCCCATGCGAATAGAGCCGCGTGACCAGCCGTTATTACACGCATTGCTCGACGAACTGGGAATCAAGGAACAAGCGCCCGGTGAAGAAGAAAGCCTGGATGATTTGGTGCCGTTCTCATCATATGCGTCGGAAGACCCGATGGAGCCCCGATTTACCCTTCGCGAAGAGGAAGCCAAGCAGAAAACGCCCTTTGACTTAATGATATTGGCTCTCAGGCGCATTTTTGAACTCGTCGATCTCGGCAACCAGGAGACACCGTGGAAGACCAATGCAGCAAATGAACAGTGGAGAAACTTAAAGAAGGAGGCGTTCCTTTATCGTCATTACTGGAAAGGCGAGCTGCTCGAATGGATTCAGAATATCAGTGATGAAGATCTGGAAGTCATCAGAAAAACCGCGAGTTTCAGGGGTCAGCCGCTTTGGAATTTGGGTTTCTGGAACGTTCTTAGCGAAGTGCTAAGCCACTATGCGGTGGTCAAGATAAGAGACTGGGGGAGCTACTACCACTTTATACACGAGAATTTGAATGCTGCGGAATGGATTATTTTCTGGCTTAGAGCTATTCGCAGTACGAATACGCTTCGCGGCGTTCGCGGAGGAATGAGCCGAATCATCTGGAAGCTTCTGGAAACACTTTATGAAGAACGGAAAAACAATCCTTCGTTATGCGTTCAGAAAGACAGGAAAGTATTGGGCCTTCAATCTGACGGTGATGAGGTGAATGTCATCATCGAAAACGAGAAGGAAGTTATCAAGGCAAGAAGGGTGATTCTTGCTTTGCCCAAGCGCCCGCTCGAAGAAATGTCCTGGAATGGACAATCGTCGCAAAATAAATTCAAGGAAGCCCTGAATGCTGTCGCTTGCCTTCCGCTATTAAAGTGCTTCTTCGTAATTGAAAGACCCTGGTGGGAAGACAACAGGCCTCTTAACCGCTTTGCCGCGGATATTCCTACACGCGAGTTGCTCTATATAAAAAGCAACGATGGGACAAAAGGACTGATTATGGTCTATACAGATCGTCCGGCCATTACATTCTGGTCTGATTACCTGAGAACAATCGAGTGCAATCATGATCAACCCGATCAAGCACTATCGGAAAATCCTCAAGCTGAGAGTCAGGAAATAGCTAAGACCTGGTTCTTGAAGGTAGAAAAAGAATCCTTTCATCCAGGTGCTCCGGATTCTTCTCAACCGCTATATTCTGGTGACAAAAACTGGGTTATTGTAAAAACGCCGGGCTATCCTCGATTGTGGCAGCGCTTTGTTCAGTTTGCGAGAGACTATGAGCACCATGATTTCACCCAGGACCGCCTCCTCGCCTGCGGTATGCGCGACTGGGGCAAGGAGCCCTTCGGTGCCGCGGCCCATGGATGGCTGCCAGGCGTGATGTCCTGGAAGCATATCGAGTTCCTTGAGGCATTTTCCTTGAATCAAGATTCTGAAAAAAAGAACATTCACGTCTGTGGAGAAGCATTTTCTGACTACCAGGGTTTCATAGAAGGTTCGCTTCGATCCACAAGACGTGTTCTACGTAGCATTGAAATGCAGACAAAATCCACTCGCTGAAACGGAAACCCCGCTATTCCGGCGGCTCCAGGCAAAATTCGGATAGCGGCATGATAGAATTCGGCCTCTACCGGAAACATAGCCTAGCCATGAACGAACACCCCCGCACTACGATACTGCAAGACCTCCTGACCCACCGCATTCTGATGTTGGACGGGGCCATGGGCACGATGATCCAGAGCTACAAGCTCAACGAGGCGGATTACCGGGGGTCGCGTTTTGCCGATTTTCCGCACGACCTCAAGGGAAATAATGACCTGCTGACCCTCACCCAGCCGCAGATCATCCATGCCATTCATACCGGCTATCTGGAGGCTGGCGCGGATATCGTCGAGACCAACACATTCAATTCCACCTCCGCATCGATGTCGGATTACCACATGGAGGATCTGGTATACGAACTGAATTTCACCGGGGCTAAATTGGCGAGGGAAGCAGCACAAGCCATGGAAGCGAAAACGCCGGACAAGCCGCGCTTCGTCGCGGGAGTGCTTGGGCCGACCACCAAAACCGCATC
>JBDTKY010000040.1:0-8984 GCA_039935055.1 Nitrosospira sp. | reverse complement strand
AAGGATGGACTGGTGCAGACTGTGAGAGGATCTGGCTATCGCTTGTCTGCAGGACAAATAGCAAGCATGGGATAATATAAAAATAATGATCCAGTTTTACTCTTCGAAATAGCTTACGTGTCCGGTTCCTGGGAGCGTTTCGTCACCTTCATTTTAATTGCTGTCGTGACCGGGATACTTTTCGCGGCACTAGGCGCTGTCACGACGCTAGCATGCTACATCATTGCATTGCTGCTGCTGGTGATTCACTACCGGCGTCAACTAACCGTACTGGACAAATGGCTCCAAGGCAAACAATCCACTTTGCCTGACCGGTCCGGCCGATGGGGAGACGTATTTGCACGCTTGACGCGTCTCATGCGTGACCAGAGCCAAAGTTATCAGCAAATCAATTTCGCACTGGAACGTCTGCAGCGTGCCACGTCGGCCATGCCGGAAGGCGTGGTAATTATGGATGAGATAGACCGCATCGAATGGTGCAATCCGGTAGCCGAAAAACATCTTGGCATTGATTCCAATCTCGATGCTGGCCAGCATATCACCCATCTTGTGCGCCAGACTCAATTCACCGAATACCTCGCCGCTCATGATTACAGCGAGCCTTTGATAATCAAGCAATCACGGCATCAGGGATTGACCCTTTCGCTACAATTCGTACCTTATGGTGACAAACAAAAACTACTTATCAGCCGGGATGTTACTCGCTTTGAAAGGGTCCAGACCATGCGCCGGGATTTTGTCGCCAATGTCTCGCATGAGCTGCGCACGCCGTTGACCGTAATCGGTGGATTTCTTGAAACGCTGTCGGAAGAGAACTCCTCGGCGGATCCTGAAACAAGTAAGTGGGCACTAACGCTCATGATGGATCAGACCAGGCGCATGCAGCGTCTGGTAGAAGATTTGTTAACGCTGTCACGGCTGGAAGATACGGAAAACCTGGCACGAGAGGCAAACATCAACATTCCGGAAATGTTGCGCGAGCTCTATCATGAAGCGCAATCCTTGAGTGCCGGGCGTCACCGTATCAGCCTCAATCTTGATACCGATGTGAAGTTGCTGGGAAGCATGGACGAGTTGCGTAGTGCTTTTGGCAATCTCGTCAGCAATGCTATACGCTATACCGCCGACGGCGGCGAAATCTCCTTGAATTGGGTGATTCATGATGAGCAAGGGGTGTTTTCCGTAAAGGATAGCGGCATTGGTATTGACGCCGGGCATATCCCGCGCCTGACGGAACGCTTTTATCGCGTAGATCGCGGCCGTTCGCGTGAAACCGGCGGAACCGGCCTGGGCCTTGCTATCGTCAAGCATGTCCTGACGTGCCACCAGGCGAAACTGGAGGTTGTCAGCGAACCGGGCAAAGGCAGTTGTTTCAGTGCCTGGTTCCCCGCGGTACGGCTGATAACGCATAAAAGCGAGTGAGCCGCCGTCACGTTACACGCGTGTATAATCCCGGGCTGATGATTAAAAATCTCCGAGCATCCCGGATTTTGCCAGCGCGGGCTTGAGGAGGACTTACTTATTCAGAGGTTTCCTAATGCCCAACCCGCTTCCTCACGATCTCACTGAAATACCCGTCAGCAGCCTGAACGTGTTTGATGGCAACCTTCTGCATGTTTATCAGGATCAGGCCCGTCTGCCTGATGGTAAAATAAGAGTGCGCGAATATATCACCCACCCCGGCGCGGTTGTCATCATTCCGCTGCTCGACAATGGTGAACTGGTCCTGGAACGTCAGCATCGCTATCCATTGCATCGGGATTTTTACGAACTGCCTGCCGGAAAAATAGATCACGGCGAAGACCCGCTATTTTGTGCGCAACGTGAACTACTGGAAGAAACGGGCTATACGGCGAAAATTTGGCGGTATCTCGCCACCTTGCATCCCTGTATCGGTTATTCCGACGAGAGGTTAATATATTATTTTGCCCAGGGACTCAGCTTTCAAGGCGCAAACCTTGATGAAGGCGAATATCTGGAAGTATTCACCCTGACGCTGGCAATGGCGCTGGAATGGGTGAAAGCGGGGAAAATTACGGATAACAAAACTGTTTCCGGTCTATTCTGGGCGGAAAAAGTGTTACGGGGCGAGTGGTAGCAAGCCACGCCGCATATTACGAGTGACCAGGCATATCCCCTTGGCAGTCCCACTATCGTCAGATTACGTCTGAACTCGTATTAAAAATGAACGGTGAACTGCCGGATCAGGTTTAAGCCTTGTTGCGTAATCGCATCCATCGAGGCAGGATTTACTCCGCAAAGAACTCGCGTACCTTATCCATCCAGGACTTGGCACGAGGGCTGTGACGAGAGCCATCTTCCTGGTTAAGCGATTCCAGTTCCTGCAATAGCTCTTTTTGACGAGCTGTGAGCTTGACCGGGGTTTCCACTACCACATGACACAGCAAATCACCGTGAGTATTGCTGCGTACGCCTTTGATACCCTTGCCACGCAGGCGGAAAATTTTTCCGCTCTGGGTTTCCGCCGGTACTTTTATTTTAGCATGGCCATCGAGTGTGGGAATTTCGATTTCCCCACCTAGCGCAGCGGTGGTAAAGCTTATCGGCATTTCGCAGTGCAAGTCATTATGATCGCGCTGAAAAACAGAATGGGGCGATAGTTGGATGACTACGTACAAATCCCCCGGCGGACCACTGTTGACTCCAGCTTCGCCCTCTCCGGATAAACGAATGCGATCGCCTTCATCCACCCCGACTGGAATTTTTACCGACAGGGTTTTGTGCTGCTTGACCCGCCCCGCGCCGTTACATGTAATGCAGGGGCTCGAAATAAATTTGCCGCCGCCATGGCATTTGGGGCATGTTTGCTGGATTGAGAAAAATCCCTGCTGCATTCTTACTTGGCCGTGGCCGTTGCAGGTAGGACACGTAGTAGGCGAAGTGCCGGGCTTGGCGCCGCTACCATGGCAGATTCCGCAAATCTCCATTGTGGGAATACGGATTTTGGTTTCAGTTCCGCGTGCCGCCTGTTCCAGCGAGATTTCCAGGTTATAGCGCAAATCCGCACCGCGATAGACGTTGGCATGTCCGCTGCGTGCGCCAAATATATCGCCAAATATATCGCCAAACGCGTCAGTAAACCCTTGGGCACCCGCGCCGGTCATGCTGGGATCCACGCCAGCATGACCGTGCTGATCGTATGCCGCACGTTTCTTCGAATCAGAAAGTATTTCGTAGGCTTCTTTAGCTTCCTTGAAATGGCCCTCCGATTTTGGATTATCCGGATTGCGATCCGGATGATGCTTCATCGCCAGCTTGCGGTAGGCTTTCTTGATTTCGTCTTCGCTGGTATCACGGTTAATGCCCAGCACTTCGTAGTAGTCGCGTTTACTCATATAAAATTTTTTTGATAAGTGGAAGAGCAGGAGATTTATTTCAACACGGGTACTCTGCTTTCTTCCGATAAACGCCAAAACGCAGTAGACGCAGAAGAATTACACGAATCTTTCTCCGCGTTCTCTGCGCCTGGATACTCCAGTAGCTGCTTATTTTTTGTTTTTCACTTCCTCAAACTCGGCATCCACCACTTCGCCTTCCACGGGCTTCTCGCTACCGCTGCTATGGGGCGCCGATTCCGCACCAGGCTGGGCTTGCTGGCTCTGCTCCTGCGAATACATCTTCTCCGCCAGCTTATGCGAGGCCTCGGCCAGTACTTGAGTTTTTGCCTCGATGGCATCCTTGCTGTCGGATTTCAGCGCCTCCTCCGCATCTTTTAGGGCCGCTTCTATTTTTGATTTTTCGTCGCCATCCAGTTTGTCGCCCTGTTCTTTCAATGTTTTTTTCACCGAGTGAATCATTGCGTCGCACTGGTTGCGAACAGTGACGAGTTCCACCGCCTTGTGATCTTCCTCGGCATGCGCTTCGGCGTCTTTGACCATGCGCTGCACCTCGTCATCCGACAAGCCGGAGCTTGCCTGGATTTTGATCTTGTTTTCCTTGCCTGTGGCCTTGTCTCTGGCCGACACGTGGAGTATGCCGTTCGAATCGATATCGAATGCAACCTCGATCTGTGGCATGCCACGTGGCGCTGGAGGAATCTCACTCAGGTTGAATTGCCCCAGGCTCTTGTTTCCGGATGCCAACTCCCGCTCACCTTGCAACACATGGATGGTAACAGCAGTCTGGTTTTCGTCAGCAGTAGAAAACACCTGCTGCGCCTTGGTCGGAATAGTGGTGTTTTTCTGGATTAACTTGGTCATTACGCCGCCAAGCGTTTCGATACCCAGCGATAATGGAGTAACGTCCAGAAGCAGTACATCTTTCACCTCGCCTTGCAGTACGCCGCCCTGAATGGCCGCACCTACTGCAACCGCTTCGTCCGGATTTACATCCTTGCGCGGTTCCTTGCCAAAAATTTCTTTGACTTTATCCTGTACGTTGGGCATGCGAGTTTGTCCACCCACCAGAATGATGTCCTCAATGTCGGAAATCTTCACCCCGGCATCCTTGATGGCGATGCGGCAAGGCTCTACAGTGCGCTCAATCAACTCTTCCACCAAACTTTCAAGCTTGGCTCGGGTGATTCTCACCGCCAGATGTTTGGGGCCGGACGCATCCGCCGTGATATAGGGTAAGTTGACCTCGGTCTGCTGGCTGGATGAAAGCTCTATTTTGGCCTTTTCCGCCGAGTCTTTTAAGCGTTGCAGGGCAAGCATATCTTTTTTCAGATCTATGCCGCTTTCTTTTTTGAACTCATCCACGAGGTATTCAATTACTCGCAAGTCAAAATCCTCACCGCCGAGGAAGGTGTCGCCATTGGTGGCCAGCACCTCAAACTGGTGCTCGCCCTCCACTTCTGCAATCTCGATAATGGAAATATCGAAAGTGCCTCCACCCAAGTCATATACGGCCACCTTGCGGTCGCCTTCTTTCTTATCCATGCCGAAAGCCAGGGCTGCCGCAGTCGGTTCGTTGATGATCCGTTTAACTTCCAGTCCGGCTATGCGCCCGGCATCCTTGGTTGCCTGGCGCTGCGAATCGTTAAAATATGCGGGAACGGTAATGACCGCTTCGGTCACTGACTCGCCCAGATAATCCTCCGCAGTTTTTTTCATTTTCTTCAACACTTGCGCGGAAATTTCCGGCGGGGCGACTTTCTTGCCGCGCACCTCTACCCAGGCATCATTATTGTCGGCCTTGATGATATTGTAGGGCACCATCTTGATATCCCTTTGCACCATCTCCTCATCGAAACGGCGGCCAATCAAGCGTTTCACCGCGAACAAGGTGTTTTTTGGATTGGTTACCGCCTGACGTTTAGCTGAAGCTCCCACCAGAATTTCGCCGTCTTCCGTGTAAGCGACAATTGAAGGCGTAGTACGCGCTCCTTCCGAGTTTTCTATCACCTTGGGTTTGCCATTCTCCATGACCGCCACACATGAGTTGGTCGTGCCGAGGTCAATGCCGATAATTTTTGCCATGATTTGATCCTTGTAGTAGTTAGTACCGAATATTTGTTAATGCGGGAAATGGGGGCTTGGACGGGGATTTCAAGTCTCTTTGGCTTTCGAAACAGATACCAGCGCCGGGCGAATTACCCGATCATTCAAAACGTAGCCTTTTTGTATCACTTGCACTACGGTATTAGGAATAAGGTCGGAGTCTACCGCACACATGGCCTGATGCAGATGCGGATCAAATTTCGCGCCCTCCGGATTGATCAGTTTGATATTAAATTTATCGAAAACGGTAGTAAGTTGCTTGAGTGTCAGCTCCATTCCACTTTTGAAATTCTCAACTGTTGCATTTTCCACCCCCAGCGCCGCTTCCAGACTATCCATTACCGCCAGCAGTTCGGCGGAAAAATTTTCAATTGCGTATTTATGCGCGTTGGTAACGTCGATCTGCGCACGTTTTCGTATGTTCTCGGCATCAGCCTTGGCGCGCAGCCATGCATCATGATGCTCCATGGCGTCGAGTTCGGCTTTCTTTAGTAATTGTTCCAGACTCGGCATCGTTCCCCCCGCTGGTTCCGCCATCTGGTTTTCGCTGGTCTTCGGCGCGCTGGTTTCGTCCATGGCTGCGGTCAATTCGGGCTGGTCTGGTTTGGGATACTGTACGTCTGTCATAGGGCCTCTCCTGATTTCAATTTAAAACATATCGGGCTGGTTTTTCTAATTTCAAGCTCGTGAGAAATTCATTGTATGCCGAGCAGGCTTCCCATGGATACGGTCGCAAATTCAGATCCTGCGAGTCAGTGCGACCGCCGCACCGAGATAGTTCTGAGGCGTCATTTCCCTCAGGCGTTCTTTTTCGTCTTCCGGAAGAACCAGATTATCAATGAATTTGTGCAGGGTATCTTTCGTAATGCTCCCTTTGCCACGAGTCAATTCCTTCAATTGCTCATAGGAATCCGGCACGCCATGGCGGCGCATCACGGTCTGGATCGGTTCTGCAAGCACTTCCCAGGCGCCTGTCAAATCTTCGGCCAAACGTTCCCGGCTGACTTCCAGCTTGCCCAGTCCCTTGCAGCAAGAGTCATATGCCAGCAAGGTATGCCCCAGAGCGACGCCCATATTGCGAAGCACGGTGGAATCGGTGAGATCACGCTGCCAGCGGGATACGGGCAGTTTCTCGCTCAAATGCCGCAACAGTGCATTCGCTATGCCGAGATTGCCTTCCGAGTTTTCAAAATCTATCGGGTTGACCTTGTGCGGCATCGTTGATGAGCCGATTTCGTCTGCTTTGGTTTTTTGCTTGAAATAGGCCAGGGAAATATATCCCCACATATCGCGGTTAAGGTCCAGCAATATCGTGTTAATGCGCGCATACGCATCAAACAGCTCGGCCATGGCATCATGCGGTTCAATCTGAGTGGTGTAGGGATTGAACTCCAGACCAAGATTCTCTACGAAACCCCGCGCAAATTTCTCCCAATCGAAATTTGGGTAAGCGGCTAGATGAGCATTGTAATTGCCCACGGCGCCATTTATTTTTCCAAGGACGGGCACCTTGGCAAGTTGTTCATGCCCGCGCCGCAGACGATGGGCGAAGTTGGCAAGTTCCTTTCCGGCTGTAGTAGGCGTGGCGGGCTGACCATGAGTGCGGGCAAGCATCGGCGTATCAGCCAGTTCATGCGCCATCTGGATAAGTCTGCTGATGATTTCTTCCAATGCAGGCAACATCACCCTGTCGCGGCTATGCACCAGCATTAGTCCATGAGAAAGATTATTGATGTCCTCCGAAGTGCAGGCAAAATGTATGAACTGCGCCACTTTGGCGACTTCGTCATTCTTCGCCAAACGGTCCCTGAGCCAGTATTCGACGGCTTTGACGTCATGGTTGGTACGGGCTTCGATACGCTTGACCGCTTCCCCATCGGCCTCGGAAAAATTTGCCGGAAGGCTATCGAGTTGCGCGATGGTATCGTGGGAAAACGGTGTAGCCTGAGCAATGTCAGGCGCATTGCTCAATGCTTTAAGCCATTCTATTTCCAACTGGACACGGTAACGAATCAGCGCAAATTCGCTGAAGTAAGTCCGCAGACCAGCAACTTTGCTGTGATAGCGTCCATCCAGAGGTGAAAGTGCGGCAAGAAAAGAAGAGCTCATGTCGTTGATTCTGTATTAGGAAACTTCGGAATAAGTCCCTTCGGAACGCGTTGCTGGCAAACTCGGGGACTTTTATTCGGAGGCTTCTTGGATTCCACCAGCCGGATCATCTTAACATAGGTAGGCAAATGGCCGGACTATGCCATGCAGCATGGAAGCCAGTATAATATGCGACTGACTCAAATTGCCGCCAAGGATGCTAATGAAGCTTATCGGATCACTCACCAGCCCTTACGTTCGCAAGGCGCGCATCGTTTTGGCTGAAAAGCGCATTGGTTACGATTTTGAGGTAGATATTCCCTGGAATGCGGATACTCATGTATCGGATCACAATCCCCTGGGAAAAATACCGGTACTGGTTATGGACGACGGTACCACTTTATTCGATTCACGCGTAATCGTGGAATATCTGGATAGTATCAACCCGGTATCTCGTCTGATTCCTGAACCTAATCGGCGCCGTATCATGGTAAAGCGCTGGGAAGCACTGGCGGATGGTATCTGCGACGCCGCTTCCGCGATATTCCTTGAACGCAAACGGCATGCCGCGGAACAAAGCCTGGAATGGATCTCACGCCAACAGAAGAAAGTCGCGCTGGGTCTGGAGACGGCCGGCGAGGAGCTAGGCGATAAAAAGTGGTGCGATGGCAATGTCTACACGCTCGCTGACATTGCGTTGGGTTGCACCCTGAGCTACTTGGCTTTCCGTTTCCCCGAAATAGAATGGCGCAATACTTCACCTAATCTTGCTGATCTTTCCGATAGGCTGGAAAAGCGGACGCCATTTATGGAAACGGCGCCGAAAGGATAAATGGGAACAAATCGGGATGATGAATAGCTTATTTTGAGGAACAAGCTATTGCATTTTTACTGAATTTTCCGATTTCATTTAATCTGAATTCGGCAGGTGGACGGGTTGGAGTGTGCGGTTCCAAGGTGCAGGGTAAGGCGCAACGACGCGGAATGGTGCCTTCCGCAGGAAGGTGTGAGCCCGCAGCGGGATGCGGGCGCCTTGAAACGCGGCCGCACATCCCCTATGCTGCCCGATCCGCGCTTCGCGGGGCCCTTCGTGCGACGCTCCAGGGCGCTCCATTCCAAGGAGTTACAACGCAGTCATGTGTCGCGAAAACCGTTCAATCCGTCCCGTAGCGGACCCACCCAGAAGATGAAAGTCAAGCAAAGCGAAAAGTCTTCGTAGATTATGCTATTAATCTGAGAAATGAGTGGTAAACTGCCGGATTCAGGGCTAATCCTCGCTGGTAATCACGCCTCCTCCAAGACATATCTTGCTTTCGTAAACCACCACCGATTGTCCTGGCGTTACAGCCCACTGAGGCTGGGCGAATTCGATTCTGCATTTGCTGTGCCCGATATACCCAATAGTGCAGGGAGCATCGGGTTGACGATAACGGG
>JBDTKY010000039.1:0-5121 GCA_039935055.1 Nitrosospira sp. | reverse complement strand
AGAATTCGATGTAACGCCCTCGCGCATCATCGACACGCCGCGCTTTACCAAGCTGCGCTGAAGGCATCGATCTGATGGGAGCATTTAGTCCCGCCTCTATCTCGCGTTCAGTAGCGTCGGGCAGTTTACTTCCCGCAGCAGAAAAGAACTTGATGCCGTTGTCTTCATATGGATTATGTGAGGCGGAAATGACTATACCGGCCTGCAGCCGTAATGCGCGAGTGAGATAAGCTACCGCTGGCGTTGGAGTCGGCCCGGACAGCAGCACATCGACCCCAGCGGCAGACAGTCCCGCTTGTAATGCCGATTCCAGCATATACCCAGATATGCGAGTGTCCTTGCCAATCAGTACTGCTGGACGTTCACCCTTGGACAGGTGCCAGTCGGAGGAAATCAGGACTTTTCCGGCGGAATAGCCAAGATGCATGACGAATTCAGGGGTGATAGGCATCTCGCCTACACACCCGCGTATCCCATCAGTGCCAAAGTATTTTCTGGTCATCGAAAAATCCGTAGGTTATCCGAGCTGAGCAGGACGACAAGCGGCATTCACCGCGTCATTTGTTTATTCGCTCAACGCATTATAAACCGCAACCGCATCCTTGGTCGCTTTTACATCATGTACTCGCAGAATTCTTGCGCCCTTGATTATGGCCAGTAAAGCGGCAGCAACACTGGCGTGAATCCTATCGTCCACCTGATTGCCAGTGATTTTTCCCAACATGGATTTGCGCGATAATCCGACCATGACCGGCACGCCCATATCCATGAAGCGGTCAAGATGGCGCAGCAATTCGATATTATGGTTCAGCGTCTTGCCAAAACCAAAACCGGGATCTATCACCAATTTCCCAGTCGGGATACCGGCAGCTTGCGCCGCATCCAGGCGTTGCCACAAGAAATCCTTCACTTCCGCTACGATGTCATTGTATTGGGGGCTAGCCTGCATGCTGCGCGGATCGCCTTGCATGTGCATGAGACACGCGGCGACACCGCCTTCCGCAATCACCTCAAGCGCGCCCGGTGCTCGCAGAGCGTTGACGTCGTTAATCATGGTCGCGCCGGCCTTTATTGCCGCACGCATTACTTCCGGTTTGGATGTATCTACCGAAACAAGCGCGTTCATGCTGATCAGAGCCTGCACTACCGGCATGGTACGATGCAATTCCTCTTCTACACTTACCGGAATACCGCCGGGACGCGTGGATTCCCCGCCGATGTCCAGCCAATCGGCTCCTTCTTCAATAAGGAGGGCCGCATGACGGAGAGCACTCTCCGTGGAAGCGCACATGCCACCGTCGGAAAAGGAATCTGGCGTTACATTGACAATTCCCATGACGAGAGAATGACATGGGAAGAGATTCTGAAATTGTTTCAACGGAGAAACGGAAAGGTTTCGGTGACTGTAAAGTGGAAAGATGCGGGCGGCGCACTTATAAAAATAAGGCGAGAACCGCTCGCCTTATTTACCTCTGGTTCGCCACCTCATGCCCGCTTACTATGCTTATACTTCCTGAGCTGGCGTCGCTGTTGCTGCCGGTGCCCCTGGAGGATTATTGTCTTTGGGCGGCGGTGGAGCAGATTTGGCAGGCTTGGGTGGACGCGGCGCACGACCTTCCATAATGTCGCCAATCTGATCAGAATCTATGGTTTCCCACTCCAGTAAGGCATGTGCCATGACTTCGATCTTGTCGCGGTTCTCCTCGATCAACTTGCGCGCCAAGCCATACTGCCCATCAATAATGCGGCGAATCTCTATATCCACTTTCTGCATGGTCGCTTCGCTTACGTTCTTGTGCGTGGTAACGGAGCGGCCAAGAAAAACTTCTCCCTCGTTCTCGCCATATACCATTGGGCCAAGCGAATCGGACATACCCCACTGCGTGACCATACGCCGAGCCATTTCGGTGGCACGCTCGAAGTCGTTGGAAGCACCCGTCGTCATCTGCCCCATGAACACTTCTTCGGCAATGCGCCCTCCAAACAGCACCGCGATGTTCTGCAGAATTTCCTCGCGATCCATGCTGAATCGGTCTTCCGTCGGTAGCTGCATTGTCACACCCAGCGCACGTCCGCGTGGGATTATGGAGACTTTATGTACCGGATCAGTCTTAGGCAGCAGTTGGGCCACCACAGCGTGTCCAGATTCATGATAGGCGGTATTACGCCGTTCGCGCTCTGGCATCACCACGGAGCGACGTTCTGCGCCCATGAATATCTTGTCCTTAGCGCGCTCGAAGTCGTCCATATCCACAAGCCGCTTATTGCTGCGTGCGGCAAACAGCGCTGCCTCATTCACCAGATTGGCCAGATCAGCACCCGACATCCCAGGTGTGCCGCGTGCGATGATTTCCGCATGCACATCAGGTGCAATCGGCACCTTGCGCATATGTACGTGAAGTATCTGCTCACGCCCCCGTATATCGGGTAGCGGCACCGTTACCTGCCGGTCAAAACGGCCAGGGCGCAATAACGCCGGATCAAGCACGTCAGGCCGGTTGGTAGCCGCAACGACTATAACCCCAGCAGTTCCTTCAAAACCATCCATTTCCACAAGCAATTGGTTCAACGTTTGTTCGCGTTCATCGTTGCCGCCGCCCAGGCCCGCACCGCGTTGACGGCCGACCGCATCAATCTCATCAATAAAGATAATGCAAGGCGCGTGCTTCTTAGCCTGTTCGAACATATCTCGTACTCTTGCAGCGCCCACACCGACGAACATTTCCACGAAATCGGAACCGGAAATACTGAAAAACGGAACCTTGGCTTCACCCGCAATGGCGCGAGCCAGAAGCGTCTTACCGGTACCAGGATTCCCCACCATTAAAACGCCGCGGGGTATGCGTCCTCCCAACTTCTGGAATTTGCTGGGGTCACGCAGAAACTCGACCAGTTCGAAAACCTCCTCTTTCGCTTCCTCGCAACCCGCCACATCAGCAAACGTTACCTGATTGGTGGATTCGTCAAGCATGCGTGCCTTGCTTTTTCCAAACGAGAATGCGCCGCCGCCCCGGCCGCCGCCCTGCATCTGACGCATAAAGAAAATCCATACGCCGATCAGTAATAGCATGGGGAACCATGATACGAAAATATTCATCAGTAGCGACGGCTCTTCCTCCGGCTTGGCGTCGATAATGACACCAGCCTTTAGCAGATCGCTGACCATCCAGGGATCCGAAGGCGTGTAGGTTGTGAATCGTCTACCATCGGATTTGGTGCCTTTCAGCGTACGGCCTTCGATGGTTACTTTGGCGATTCTGCCCTGCTTCACCTCTTCGATGAATTGGGAATATTCCATCGGTGCTTGTGCTGTCTGTCGTGTACTGAACTGGTTGAATACCGTCATCAGCACCAGAGCAATCACTAGCCAGATGGCCATGTTTTTAATGAGATTGTTCAAGATAGCTCCTTGGCTCGCGCCGTCAAAATCCTTGAATGTTTTATTCTAAACCCATTTCGTGTTTTATAATAGCGCGGATCGGATCATGTGCCGCCGCAGCCCATCTTGTATCGGTAATAACATACCCTACAGGCTATTTGCCTTAAATGAAAGCATTTAATTCCGCTTCTCCAGCCCTAGCAAGTACGTTTCACTGCTGCGACCACGCGATGCTTCGGGCTTGCGCGTCACCACGCGCCCAAACGTAGCGCGCATTATGCGAAAAAACTGCTCAAAACCAGATCCTTGAAACACTTTGACGAGAAAATTGCCGCCAGAGTTCAATCGCTCCACGGAGAATTCCAGAGCCAGTTCCGCCAGATACATGCTGCGCGCCTGATCACTGACTCCTATGCCGCTTATATTAGGTGACATATCCGAAATTACAAGGTCCAGAGGATATTTCTCCAGATTCTTTTTCAGTTCGTTCAAAACGAACGATTCGCAGAAATCCCCCTGAATGAATGTGACCCCTAGCAGAGGCGCCATTTCCAGCAGATCCAGCGCAATCACCCTGCCTTTCCCGCCTAGTTTTGCCGCCGCTACCTGTGACCAGCCACCAGGGGCGGCACCCAGGTCCACCACCGTCATGCCAGGCCGGAGCAAGTGGTCACGATCGGCGATTTCAATCAACTTGTAGGCCGCACGGGAACGGTAGCCTTCTTTCTTCGCCTGCTTGACAAAAAAATCATTCACATGCTCTTTCATCCAAGCTTTGCTGGTTTTGGCACGTTTCATCGCGTAAAATGGCGGTTTCCGAAAAATCTCATGTTAACCCTTACACTCGCTCGTCGACGTACCCTCAAGGCGCTTGCCCATGCCATCAAGCCGGTCGTTCAGATAGGTGCGGCAGGCTTGTCGGAAAACGTTATTCATGAACTGGATCAAGGACTGAAAAGCCACGAGTTGATCAAAGTTAAAGTATTCAGCGATGAGCGGGAAATGAGAAACATATTGCTCGAAGAAATCTGCCAACGCCTCGATGCTGCTCCAGTTCAGCATATCGGCAAAATACTGGTAATCTATCGTCCTAAATCAGACGAGATTGCGACGCCAGTTACCGCCATATTCCGTAAGAAAAGAGAGCCACGCCGAAGCAAACGCAGTTTTCAAGCCTGATATGTTACTTCTTCACGGGCAAGATATATTTGATTCTTAAATATATTTCACATCAAGAATCTCATACTCGCGCACTCCGCCCGGCGCCAGGACTTCGGCTACATCCCCTGGGTATTTACCTATCAGGGCGCGCGAGAGAGGGGAACCGATAGAAATCTTTCCTTCTTTGATGTCGGCTTCGTCGTCGCCAACAATCTGGTAAGTCACCATCGTGCCGCTGGCCATGTCTTCCAGCTCAATGGTAGCTCCAAACACGCAGGCGCCACTGGCATCAAGCAATGCCGGATCAATGATTTGAGCATTCGAAAGCTTGCTCTCCAATTCGGCAATACGTCCTTCTACAAAACCCTGCCGTTCCTTGGCAGCCTCGTATTCGGCATTTTCTGAAAGATCACCGTGTGAGCGAGCTTCTGCAATCGCAGCGATTACAGAAGGGCGCTGCACGGTTTTCATTTCATGCAATTCGGCACGCAGTTTTCCCGCGCCGATTACCGTCAATGGTATTGTGCTCATAGTCTTCTACCGCCCCTTTGTTTTGAGTTCAATTTCGTTATACAGTCGTA
>JBDTKY010000038.1:0-1875 GCA_039935055.1 Nitrosospira sp. | reverse complement strand
GATCAACTTGTAGATGAAGTGGTGATTCATTGCGTCACAACCATGTGTCCTTTATATGACCGCTCTTGAGACTACGGCTATCCGAATACCGGCAGGCGGTGTGCTATTGAATGCAGATATGGCTCTGCCGGTGGGGGCGGACGCCATAATTGCATTTGCCCATGGCAGTGGCATCGGCCGGCACAGCATCCGGAATCGTTATGTTGCAGAAACCCTGAACGGATACGGATTTGCAACACTGCTTGCCGATCTGCTGACGGAAGAGGAGGAAATTATTGATTTGCGGACGCGGCAACTGCGCTTTGATATTCCGATGCTGGCGGACAGGCTGGTCGACATCGCAGCATGGTTGCAAAGCAAACCTCAAATGAAGCATCTAAAGATTGGCTGGTTCGGCGCCAGTACGGGGGCGGGCGCCGCATTGATTGCTGCGGCCCGGCGTCCGGAAAATATCATCGCTGTCGTTTCACGGGGCGGCAGGCCGGATCTGGCTGGGGATTATTTGTCAGAAGTCATGGCGCCGGTGCTGCTTATCGTAGGGGAAAACGATCCTCAGGTTCTCGATCTCAACAAACGGGCACTTGCGCGGCTTAATGTTCCTTCAAAACTGGAAATCGTGCCGAACGCCACGCATTTGTTTGAAGAGCCGGGCACGCTGGAAGCAGCTGCTCTTTTGGCAGCCCAATGGTTTCAGGTCCATTTGAGGTAGCGGGAAAACCAATGACGAGTTCCTTTCACCGGTTTGCAAACAGGGCGGAAGCCGGAAAAATGCTGGCAGAAGCGCTATCGGATTATAGTGGCAGAAGCGGAATTCTAATTCTGGCTTTACCACGCGGCGGTGTCCCGGTCGCCTATGAGGTTGCGAAATCCTTCCCTGCTCCAATGGATTTGTGGCTTGTCCGCAAGCTTGGAGTGCCAGGACAGGAAGAGCTGGCACTGGGTGCGCTGGCGGGGAACAACATTTGCGTTCTCAATGACGATATCATAGATGCCCTGAATATCGATCAGTCCGCTATCGATACCGTCATAGCCAGGGAACAGGCGGAACTGGAAAGGCGCAACCGGATTTATCGCCAAGGTAGACCACCGCCGGATATTAAGGAAAAAACAATCATTATTATCGATGATGGGCTTGCCACGGGCGCGACCATGCGTGCCGCGATTGCTTCGCTTCGTCAGGCGGGCGCCACACGTATCATTGCGGCTGTGCCGGTAGGCGCTGTGTCGACTTGTAGGAAAATCGATCAAGAAGCAGATGAGCTTGTGTGCCTGTACACACCAGAGCCTTTTTATGGCGTAGGGCAATGGTATAGCGATTTTTCTCAGACCTCGGATGAGGAGGTGCTGGCATTGTTAACCGGTGCTGCCGCACTCGGGAAGTCCGCATGATCCCATCCTTGAGCAGCAAAGTGAGGATGAGTGAGAGGGGGTTTTGACAAATGGATATCATGCATAGTATCAGTTCCCATCAGCAATTGATTGATGTACTGGAAAAGCATGCGCAACCTCTGGGGCGAACCGGCAACGATTACGATTCCTTGATGGAGGCCATGCGCGGGCATGCGAAAGGGAAAAATTTCGTACTGATTGGCGAAGCAACTCATGGCACGGCGGAGTTTTACCGGATCCGCGCTGAAGTTACCAAGCACCTTATCGTGGAAGAAGGGTTTGACGCCGTCGCGGTTGAAGCCGACTGGCCGGATGCCTACAGGATTAATCGCTTTGTGTCCGGAGACTCGGAGGATACGGACGCTGACGCGGCCTTATCGGACTTTCAACGGTTTCCCACATGGATGTGGCGTAATACCGAGGTTCAGGCCTTTGTCAAATGGCTGCACGATTATAACGAAGGGAGGAAGGAATATAAGAACCGGG
>JBDTKY010000037.1:0-3432 GCA_039935055.1 Nitrosospira sp. | reverse complement strand
GGTGTAAGGCGATATATCGTTGCAATGACCTTGCTTACCGCAGCCATAGGCGCGTTTGAAGCATTGTTGTTTGCCATATTGGGAAAAATCATTGACTGGCTGAATCAGATTCCACCCGCCCTCTTATGGGAGCAGGAACGGCATATGCTTCTGCTGTTTGCGGGATTACTGGCAGCAAGTCCGCTATTGGTTGGAATACAAAACCTCGTTAAACATCAAATATTAGGGGGAAATTTTCCGATGCGGCTGCGTTGGAATTTCCACCGGATGATGCTCAATCAGAGCATGAATTTTTATCAGGACGAGTTTGCCGGCCGGGTTGCCGCCAAGGTTATGCAAACCGCTCTTGCGCTACGCGATGTCTGTTTTATTTTGGGAGATATCCTTGTTTATGTAACCATTTATTTTTTTACGTTGATTGTAGTGGTTGGTAGTTTTAATAAACTGATTTTAATACCATTTGTTGGGTGGTTCATCCTCTATATTTTGGCATTATGGTTTTTTGTGCCACGGATGAGCCGGGTTTCTCAATCTCAGGCCGATGCCCGTTCTCTCATGACAGGTCGCATCAGCGACGCCTACACTAATATTGCTACCGTAAAACTTTTCTCGCATGCCGGTAGGGAAGCAGGTTACGCAAGATCGGCTATGCAGGAGTTTCTGAAAACAGTGCATAGTCAAATGAGATTAATCTCCGGCTTTGAAATTGTTAATCAAATTATGGGAGCGATTCTTATCATCAGCTCGATTGGCATGGCCTTGCTGTTATGGACCGAGGGTCAAGTGGGCGTCGGCGCTGTTGCCGCCATCGGTGCAATGACGCTAAGACTTAATGGTATGTCTCATTGGGTCATGTGGGAAATGGCCTCGTTGTTTGAGCACATTGGCACTGTACGGGACGGCATCGGCATTTTATCCCGCGCGCATCTCGTAACTGATTATCCAGGCTCCAAACCTCTCCAGATCAGGAATGCTGATATCAGGTTTGAGGAAGTACTCTTTTGTTATGGGGGGGATACCTCGGTAATAGATCGCTTTTCGTTGCATATCAGGCCGGGTGAGAAAATTGGATTGGTCGGCCGGTCAGGCGCGGGTAAATCCACTCTTGTCTACCTGCTGCTCAGATTTTATGACGTTGAGCAGGGGCGCATATTGATTGATGAACAAGATATTAAATATGTCACTCAGCTCAGTTTGCGCGCCAATATTGGTATGGTCACCCAGGACACGTCACTCATGCACCGCTCGGTGAGGGATAACATCTTGTATGGACGGCCAGACGCTACCGATGCGGATATGATAGCCGCTGCGAAACGGGCCGAAGCGCACGACTTTATTGCTGGCCTGAGCGACCCTATGGGACGGAGAGGCTATGATGCGCATGTGGGTGAGCGTGGAATAAAGCTTTCTGGCGGCCAGCGCCAGCGGATTGCGATAGCCCGCGTCATGCTGAAAGATGCGCCGGTACTTTTGCTTGATGAAGCTACCAGTGCACTGGACTCTGAAGTGGAGTCGGCAATTCAATCAAGTTTGTATCGGTTGATGGAAGGTAAAACAGTGATCGCAATAGCCCATCGCCTGTCGACCATTGCGGCGATGGATCGCCTGATCGTGATCGATAAAGGCCGTATTGTGGAAGAAGGCAATCATCAAAGCCTCATAAAGTCCGATGGCCTCTATGCGCGCCTATGGAATCACCAGAGCGGCGGGTTTCTGGGGGAAGACGCATAGCGCCAGCATAGCGTGCCGGAAATGCCATTACGCAAACTGATCGGATTGCCCGGATTGCCACTACCGTATTACTCGTCGTTGCGTGCAAATAAACTATGCGCCTTTTCACTTGCTTGAGCCCAACGTAAGGGTGTTTGGGTGATAAAACCGGGGGTATGGGCTCTCGATCGCGGCCGCCGGTTCAGTCATCGAGTTCTACATCTGTCTCGGGCTTGACCCCAGAGCGAATAGCTGCTTCGGTTAGTGATGGCAAGCAAAGCTCGATGAAGCGGTAGGCGTATCCGCGCAGGTAGTGGCCGCGCCTGACAGAGATATTTGTGGTATTTTTCTCGAACAGGTGCGAGCTGTCGAGCAGGTGGAGCTGCGTATCGCGCGCCGGATTAAATGCCATTGAGGCGACGATGCCTACTCCCAGGCCGAGTTCAACGTAGGTTTTGATGACGTCAGCGTCCAGCGCCGACATCGCGATGTCGGGTACTATACCCGCCTTCGCGAATACCTCATCGATTCCTGACCGCCCGGTGAAGCCTTCGTGATAAGTAATGACCGGATATTCGGCGATCGCCTCGAGCGTTAGCGAATGTGCCAACTCCAATGGATGCCCGGGTGGCACAATGACCGCGTGATGCCAGGAGTAATAGGAAAAAGACGCCAGCTCCATAACGCTCTCCAGCGCTTCGGTGGCGATGCCGATATCCGCAGCGCCGTCGAGGAGCATCGATACAATCTCACCAGGGCTGGATTGATGCAGGATGAGGTGGACGTTGGGAAATGCCTGCTTGAATTGCGTCACTACGGACGGTAGCGCATACCGCGCTTGCGTATGCGTGGTCGCAACAGTTAGACGTCCTTGATCCCGATTGCTGAATTGTTCGGCCAGACGCTTGACGTTCTTGACGTCAAGCAGGATACGTTCGACGATTTTCACCAGTTCCTTGCCAGGATCGGTCAATCCGAGCAGCCGTTTACCCTTGCGCACGAACAGTTCGATGCCTAATTCATCTTCCAGGTCTTTTATATGCTTGCTGACGCCGGACTGCGATGTAAACAAGGCATTTGCCGCCTCGGTCAGGTTGTAGTTCTGGCGCACTGTTTCGTGGATGATGCGCAACTGTTGAAAATTCATGTTGTTAGGTTATCCTAAATCCGGCAGTTGGACGGGGCGGACTCACCCAAAAGGTGAAGGTCAAGTAATTCAGAAAATATTTGTAGATCATGCTGTTAATCTAATAAATGAGCGGTCAACTGCCGGATTTAGGTTCATATCTTAATACTGTTCCGTCCGCTCATATGCGCATAATGGTGAAGCCTGCCTCATCCGATGGATACGGGCAGGCTTCACCTGATGTAATAAAACCTTGTTTCAGTAATTATAGCGGCCGCCCTGCAGGTGTTGCAGCGCGGCGACCAGCGTATCGATATCTACATAGACATTGTACAGTGCCAGTGATGGCCGTACCCTGGTTTCATAGCCAAAACGCCGCAGGATAGGCTGCGCTCCGTGATAACCGAATCAATGGGGTCAGACTCGATTGATCGATTACGCCTTCAAGGAGTTTCAGGCGAGTGAACTCTAACTCATAGAGGTAAGCCCCCGGCTTTGCCGGGGGACTCACCGGGGTTTGACCTTTACGACGGTCGGTGTGAATTTCTGATCTCTACCAAGAGACAGGAGATTCACGATGAAAGAATATCAGAGCC
>JBDTKY010000036.1:0-4189 GCA_039935055.1 Nitrosospira sp. | reverse complement strand
GCGGCCTCAAAAATGCGCAAGGCACAGGAGCGCATGAAGAAAGCGCGTCCCTATGGCGAGAAGATTCGTAACGTCGCCGCGCATATGAGCCGTGCTTACACTGAATACCGTCATCCATTCCTGATCGAGCGCGATACCGTGCAACGGATCGGCATTGTCGTTGTGACATCTGACAAAGGTTTGTGCGGTGGACTGAATACCAACGTATTGCGCATGGCGGTCAGCAAAATGAAGGCGTGGGAAGCAGAGGGCGAGCAGATCGAGGCGTGCTGTATCGGCAACAAGGGTTTCGGTTTCATGAACCGGCTCGGCGCCAGTGTAATTTCCCACGTCGTGAGCCTGGGCGATGCGCCAGATCTGGAGAAGTTGATTGGGGCGGTGAAAGTCCTGCTGGATGGGTATACCCAGGATCGCTTCGATCGCGTATATATTTTTTATACACGCTTCATCAATACGATGAAGCAGGAACCGGTGATGGAACAATTGCTTCCGCTTTCCGATGAACGCCTCAGAAGCGGCGAGGGCCCTAAAGGGCAGCGAGGCGTGTGGGATTATATTTACGAACCCGAAGCCAAGCCTGTTATCGACGACATCATGGTTCGGTATGTCGAGGCATTGATTTACCAGGCGCTGACCGAGAACATGGCATCCGAACAGTCGGCCCGCATGGTGGCAATGAAGGCAGCATCGGATAATGCCGGCAACGTGATAAATGAATTGACGCTGATTTACAATAAATCGCGGCAGGCAGCCATCACGAAGGAATTGTCGGAAATCGTCGGCGGCGCGGCGGCAGTTTAAATATTTTGATTTAGCAATTAGGGAACGACATGAGCCAAGGAAAAATTGTTCAATGTATCGGTGCGGTGGTCGACGTCGAGTTTTCACGCGACTCGATGCCGAAGGTGTACGATGCGCTGGTGCTGGAAGGTACAGAGCTAACGCTCGAAGTGCAGCAGCAATTGGGTGACGGTATTGTGCGCACGATTGCGCTGGGATCTTCAGATGGGTTGCGCCGCGGCATGATGGTAACGAACACAGGCGACCAGATTCTGGTGCCGGTCGGCACCAAGACGTTGGGCCGGATCATGGACGTTCTGGGGAGGCCGATTGATGAAATGGGCCCCATCGGCGAGGAAAAGAGAATGTCGATACACCGGAAAGCGCCGGCATTTGACGAGCTTTCCGCATCAACCGAACTGCTGGAAACGGGTATCAAGGTTATCGATCTGGTGTGTCCTTTCGCCAAAGGCGGGAAGGTGGGCCTGTTTGGTGGCGCGGGTGTGGGCAAGACCGTTAACATGATGGAATTGATTCGCAATATCGCTATCGAGCACAGCGGTTTTTCGGTATTTGCGGGTGTTGGCGAGCGAACCCGGGAGGGTAACGATTTTTACCACGAAATGAAAGACTCCAACGTGCTGGACAAGGTTGCGCTGGTGTATGGGCAAATGAATGAACCGCCCGGCAACCGCTTGCGCGTGGCGCTGACAGGGTTGACCATGGCGGAATTCTTTCGCGATGAAGGCCGCGACGTATTACTTTTCGTAGACAATATCTATCGCTTTACCCTGGCGGGCACCGAAGTGTCGGCATTGCTGGGCCGGATGCCATCCGCAGTGGGCTACCAACCCACCCTGGCCGAGGAAATGGGACGCCTGCAAGAGCGCATCACCTCTACCAAAACGGGTTCCATCACATCGATTCAGGCCGTTTATGTGCCGGCGGACGATTTGACCGATCCATCACCTGCCACCACTTTCGGCCACCTGGATGCAACCGTGGTGTTATCGCGTGACATCGCCTCGCTCGGGATATATCCAGCAGTGGATCCGCTTGATTCCACCTCGCGCCAGCTTGATCCGCTCGTGGTGGGTGAAGAGCACTATAATACCGCGCGCGATGTGCAGCAGACGTTGCAACGTTACAAGGAGTTGCGTGACATCATCGCCATTCTGGGAATGGACGAACTTTCTCCCGAAGACAAGTTGGCTGTCGCAAGAGCGCGCAAGATTCAGCGTTTTTTATCGCAGCCGTTTAATGTGGCGGAAGTATTTACCGGGTCGCCGGGCAAATATGTCTCGCTGAAAGAAACTATCAAAGGCTTTAAAGGCATTGTTGCCGGAGACTACGATCATTTACCGGAGCAGGCGTTCTACATGGTCGGCGGAATAGATGAGGCGGTCGAGAAAGCCAAGACCTTGCAATAGACGAATTAGTTTCATAACCTGGCTTCTTGACTTAAGTAGCCAACCAATTGGTGATGGAAAGAAAAATGGGCGTGTTTCATGTTGATATTGTCAGCGCGGAGGAATCCATCTATTCCGGCCCCGCCGAGTTCCTGGTGGCGCCCGCGGAAGCAGGAGAAGTGGGTATTTATCCGCAACACACCCCCATGTTGACTCGAATCAAGCCCGGATCGGTACGCATCAAGGCGCCATTACAGGAAGAGGAATTGATCTACGTCTCTGGCGGCATGCTGGAAATACAGCCGGACGTGGTGACCATTCTAGCCGATACCGCTGTGCGCGGGGCTAATCTCGACGAGGCGAAAGCCAATGAAGCCAAGAAGCGGGCGGAAGAAGCCATGAGGGACCGCTCCTCTGCGATGGACTATGCGCGTGCTCAGGCTGAGCTAAGCGAAGCGATAGCACAATTGGCCGCAATCCAGAAACTGAGAAAACGCGGGCATTGATCTGTTGTGTTCGGGCTCGATAAAGGCGGCAATAGCCGCCTTTTTTATTCGTGGGAATAAGCTCGAATGTCTGGAAGCATCTTTCTTTTGACACGACTCCGCAACAGAATCGCTGTATGTTAAAAAGCCGCTAACGCTGTTGCGATCAGATGCGGTATGTCCATACGGAAAGCGGCGCAAAATAGGCCGCATTCAGGCAAAAGACACTGCACTTGGATTTTGAGCGCGCGATGTGATAAATTAGACCCATCCATTCCGGGCTGATGGTGGGCTGAGCTGGGTGCTTGCAATCAGCAATGTCCTCTGACGTGTTTCCGGCCTGCGGGCCCTACGCAAAAATAGTAAAACCTGCTGTTCGCAGCCGGAATTCCTAACAGTTCTTCATTAATGTCTAAACTTAATATCGTCATTCTCGCTGCCGGGCTCGGCAAGCGCATGCACTCGGCACTGCCCAAGGTTTTACATCCGCTGGCCGGAAAGCCCTTGCTCGGACATGTGCTCGATACCGCCCATTCATTGTCGCCGCACAGAATTTGTGTGGTCTACGGACATGGCGGCGAGGCTGTGCCTCAAGCAATTGAGGATGAGCGTCTTATCTGGGTGCAACAGATGCCGCAACTGGGCACCGGCCATGCACTCATGCAAGCGTTGCCGCACTTGAACAATACCGGTATGACACTCGTGTTGTATGGCGATGTGCCGCTGACCACCCTTGAAACCTTGAGGAGATTAATAGCAACGGCGGGGTCGAAAGATTTTGCCCTGTTGACGGTAGAGCTGGCTGATCCTGTCGGCTACGGCAGGATCGTGCGGAATGAGGCAGGCGGAATCGTTGCCATCGTCGAGGAGAAGGATGCCAGCAAATCCCAGCGGCAGATCCGTGAGATCAATACCGGCATCATGGTGATTCCAAACCAGTATCTCCATGGCTGGCTGCATAAGCTGGAAAACAAGAATGCGCAAAAGGAATACTACCTGACCGATATCGTGGCGATGGCGGTCAAGGACGGCGTCAAAGTGGAGGCGATCCAACCAGCCCACGCTTGGGAAACGATTGGGGTTAACAGCAAGACGCAGCTGGCGGCGCTTGAGCGTATCCACCAGAATGAATGCGCCAAAAAATTATTGGATCAGGGCGTGACCCTGGCTGATATGTCTCGAATCGATATTCGCGGTCAACTTGACTGCGGCAGGGATGTAGAGATAGATATCAACTGTATTTTCGAGGGCCATGTACAGCTCGATGACGGCGTGAAAGTGGGCGCTCACAGCATACTGAAAAATGTCAAGGTTGCAGCGGGATCGGCGATTGCCCCATTCTGCCTGATCGAAGCCGCCGAAATCGGGAAAAACTGCCGCATTGGTCCTTACGCCCGTATCCGTCCCGGAACCCGGCTTGCCAGCGAAGTGCATATCGGCAATTTCGTTGAGGTCAAAAACAGCACTATTGCCGCAGGCAGCAAGGCGAATCATCTAAGTTATATCGGCGACGCT